>NZ_DAINDI010000019.1:23892-32367 GCF_036731945.1 Psychrobacter sp. | reverse complement strand
CGCGGTGTTGGGTCTGCACTGGTTAAGCATGCTTTAAACTACGCGCAGGATAATAATAAAAAAGTGGTGCCACAGTGCTCGTTTGTCGCCTCATATATTGATAAAAACCCTGAATATAAAGGGTTGCTTTAAGCTTAACAAAACAAGCCAATGATAGATAAGGCTTTATAATAGTAACTATATAGTAGTAATTATGCTATAAAAGCCTTATCTTGGTTTAAGCGCTAAAACGTACGACTACCCTCCTATTTATCTGACGATAATTATTATATTTTTGCTTGCAATGATGTAATAAAGACAATCAGAATTAGGTGGGTTTTTTGTCCTATGTGCTTTTTGTCATGACATTGGGCAAGAGAAGATATGTAAAGTGAAATAAAAACCCGCAAACTGCTAACCCTCCCTAATAATAATAAAGGATATCACCATGAGTAGTTTATCTAACCAACAAATCGACTTACAATTGGAAGACTTGGCTGGCTGGCGGCGCGACGGCAATAGTATCGTCAAAAGCTATCATTTCAACGATTTTATTGAAGCGATGAGCTTTATGAATCAAGCCGCTTTTTATGCCGAAGCGCTCGAACATCACCCTGAATGGAGTAATACTTATAACGTTGTTGATGTACGCCTGACCACGCACGATACGGGTGGTATCACAAGCCTAGATATTCGCCTTGCAAAACGTATGGAACATATTATTCAGCCTAAAACTTTCTAGAACCGCATAAGACGTTTGGCATTAAAGGTAATCAAAATAGTCCAATCTTAGCCATAAAAAAAGTCCTCAATCGAGGACTTTTTCTTATTACTAGTATGGAAGATTACGACCTAAACAGTCACTGTTCTCTATTACATACGGCGACTAACAAATGCGACAATGAATAGAATTACAGCAATGGCTAGTAGGATATAAGCAAAGTTTGCCGATAGACCAGCGACACCGCCAAAGCCTAGGAAACTTGCAATCAACGCGATTACCGCAAAAATAATGGCCCAACGAAACATAATATTCTCCTCAAATTATGGTTAGAAACTAGATATACAGCTAGCAGTTTTGGTTATTAATGAACTTTCTATCTATCAACCGTTTTACCACTGCACTCTTTTCTTCCTGAAAATCTTCTTTTTGTTTTGATACAACTTATTACTGCGTACGAATATAGATTAGCAATGATTTTCTCTAAAGAACGTTCATTTTGGTAATAATGTCGATAGGTTATGTAAACTTTGTAGCAAATCTTACCATTTTTAAGTTTTTACTTGGCTTTTCAAGACTTATGTGTAGAGATAGTGAATAATTACTTAAATTCGCTTATTTTTATGACAAAATCTGCTATAAACCTAAATCGGCTACTTTCTGCAGATTACATATCTAATGTCAGTTGCATAATGAATAAAAACAGCTATTTAGCAATTTCACAATAATCGCTATTTAATAAGGAAAATAACCATGAATACGGAAAACTCAAACGATACAGCGGCATCAAAACAAGCATCAACAAAACAAGCGCTCAAAAACCCTATTAACAATCGTCCTTATGCGGTGGTTTTGTATGGTGCGACCAGTTTTGTGGGTCAGATTACGGCGCATTATTTAACAGAATTTTTGTCGAATGCTAAAAATAAAAATGGCGAGCATGTCACGTGGGCGATAGCTGGTCGTGATGAAGAAAAGCTCAATGAGCTACAGTCTAATCTTGCTAGCAAAGTCGATATAATCATTGCCGATAGTAACGATGCGGCTAGCCTCGATAAGATGACCAAGCAAGCCCAAGTTATTATCTCAACCGTTGGTCCTTACCTAAAATACGGCGAGCCATTGATCAAATCTTGCGCCAATAATGGTACCGATTATGTCGATCTAACTGGCGAAGCGATATTTATCAAAGATATGATGGATAAATATCAGGACGCCGCCAAGCAAAGCGGTGCACGTATCGTCAACTCATGTGGCTTTGACTCTATTCCGTCGGATTTGGGCGTATATTTTACCCAACAGCAAGCGGAAGAGAAATTTGATAGCACCTGCGATGTGATTCATATGCGCGTCAAAGCGGCAAAAGGCGGTTTATCTGGCGGCACGATTGCATCGATGGCGACGATTTTTGAAGAAGTTGGTCAAGACAAATCACGCCGTAAGCAAGTGGCAAACCCTTATTTGCTCAACGATGACAAAGATGCACCAAACGTGCGCCAAGATAATGTCAGCAAGCCAGAATACGATGAAGAGCACAAACGCTGGCTGGCACCATTTGTCATGGCCAGTATCAATACCCGCATTGTGCATCGCAGTAACCAACTGCTTGGCTATGAATATGGTCGCGACTTTAAGTATGACGAAGCGATGTGGATGAAAGACGGTATAAAAGGTAAATTATCAAGCTACGCGATGAGCGCAGGCTTAATGGGTTTTGCCACCGCCATGATGATTAAACCAAGCCGCGAGCTATTATCTAAACATGTGCTACCTAAATCTGGCTCGGGTCCCTCTAAAGAAGAGCAAGAAAACGGCTACTTTGATATTCGCTTGTTTGGTGAAACCGCCAACAACGACGTCATCAATACCAAAGTAACTGGAGATAAAGACCCAGGTTACGGCAGCACCTCGCGTATGTTGGCACAAGCAGCTTTATGTCTCGCGCAAGATATCAGTAAAGACGATGTCGGTGGTGGTTTTTGGACACCTGCTTCAGCGATGGGCGATCGTTTAATTGAACGTTTACAAGAACATTCTGGTCTCAGCTTTGAAGTAGTAGAAGATTAATAGCAACCATAGCTAAGATTAAAACGAGATTTAGTTAATTTAGTACGACTTTAACTAAGTTAGTAACGACCGCTTCTTGGTAGCAAGAGGCGGTTTTTTATCACCAATATTATTTACCCCCTTGCTTATTGCATTTTAGACAAATGTTAACAAACGATAAAAGCGTATTTCTTTAGTAAACGATGTTGCCCCTTTGCCATTTTTCAATACATTAAGCTACACATTTCCAGACTAATGTCACAGCCATATTGCTATAACTCACGTAGGATTAAACAGGTTATGGCACGGACTTTATAAACCAAGCCTAAGTTCAATGAGCCCAAAGAGACATATTAACAATAACTACATTAATAACAACTAAGAGGGAATAACTATGAAATTAAATGTATTAACAGCCGCAGTTTTAACATCCGGTGTCGCCATGTTTGCCAGCACCGCCAATGCCGGTATGACGACTGATAACCATGGTAACGTTGGTTATGACAGCTACGATGAATGTGTGATGGCAGTCAAAGACGGTTCAGCGAAATTTTATACGCCTTATACTTACCAAAAACCAAAGATGCAGGCAGGCGAAGCATCGATTAAAAAGATGCGTTTGTCTGAGGTCATGATTCCTCAAACCGTGGTCAATAGTAATAATTTACAGGCTAGTGATTATTCAGCTGGTGCTTGTGATTTAGGCGTTGGACAGTCAAATGGTCGCTATGGTGTCTCAGGCGCATTAGTGGGTAAATACGTGCCTATCGCTGCTGATATGCCTGTCAACGTTTATATGGACAAAGCCGGTAATCCGGTACGACTCAGCATGCAGCAGTGCGACAACCACTTTGGTGCTAAATTCCCCACCCCTGTTGTCAGTGAAGCTAAAGATACTGAAGCGCCAGCTCCAGAACCTCAAGTTGCGATCACTGAAGAGCGCAGTATGGAGCCAGTCGTTGTCGAAACTACCCGCGTTATCCGCCCTGCTAAGTATCGTGTAAAAGAAGTCATCATTGCGCCGGAAGACCAAATTAAACGCGTTAATACCGCAAGCGGTACAGCAATTGCGGTAGAAGATGGAGCTAATCGCGCCGTCATCGTTGGTGAAGAGGCAGATAGCAGCGTCCTTGAAGATACCGAAATCAGCCAAACCTTCCCTGTGATTCGCGTGCCGGACAATAATACCCAGCAGCGCGTGGTCGATCCAAGAACTGGTAAATATGTGATCGTTGAATAGAATGTTGATAATTAAGTATTAACCATACGGTCTTTAAAATTAGAAAGGAAAGCAAAATGTCTTTTTTGCTTTCCTTTTGTCGACCCTGACAATAAAGCTACAATAGTTGCACAAACTCACCTACAAACATCGCTCTGTGAGAGTTTTAATCGATGCGCTACTGAACCCATGGTTATTTAGTTGCTATTCTCCTATTAGATTTTTATCACTGACCCAGTTCAGCTTATAAAACTCTTTAACCAAATCAATCATGATAATCGTTCAATGGTTATCATGATTTTATTTTGTCTATAGGTTTAATGTTAGATATATTAAATATATAAATGCGAAATACTAAATGAATTGGTATAGCAATTTTATTTTATACAACAATACTCAATATAAGTGTCAAGTTTAAAACCCCTTAAACTGACATTATAAGATTGTAAATTAAGGAATGGATTAATGAAAAAAAGTACTCTATCTTTATCTTTACTTATGGGAGCAGCGCTTACTATCCCAAGTTTGGCTATGGCAGCCCCTACTGATAGCGAAGCAGTAGAAGATGCAGCCACTGCAACCACCCTCGAAGCTGAAGGCACTGCTACAAATGAAGTCGCAGCCGATCACTCTAATCCATTTCAGTTAAGCGAAACTCAAACGATCAAAAGAGCACAGGTTAATAATCTTGCTAGCCAACAGCCAATGACTACTGAGCTACAAGCTGAGCAAGCGACAATTCAAAATACCATGCAAGAAGACATGCAGGCACAACAAGCCGCAATACAAAATCCAGAAGCAGCAATGCAGCAACAAGCCATGCAAGATGATGAAGCAGCGATGCAACAAGATTTGCAGCAAGCTATGCTAGATGAAGAAGCAGCCCTACAAGAAGAAGCGTTATCAGAAAACGAAGAAGATGCCGAGCCAACGCAAGCGCTATAAAACATAAATAGCGAAATCAACTTTAAAGAGAATCCTCCAATATATTCTCAATAAAAAAGGCAGCCAGATGGCTGCCTTTTTTGGTTAATCTTTATGATAAATATTATTTTTTAGTTTTAGTAACGCCAGCTTCCTGCAACAGCGCGCCAAGCGTGCCTATTTTATTAGGTGCTTCTTTATGAGATGCGCCTGCTTTCTCCACTCTAGGTGCTTTACGACGGTTGTTGGCATTATCTTTATCTTGACGATTGCCACGTGGTTTTGACGAACGCTTATCAGCCGCTGGACGACTATCACTTGGACGGTTGCTACGTGGACGATTGGTTTTATTCTCATTACCCGTACCTTCTGCAACTGACTTCGCAGCTGGGCGTACGGGTTTTTCAGATTCAGGCTTCATACTAAAGCCGATACGGCCGCGTTTTTCGTCGATAGAAATCACACGTACCGAGACGATATCGCCTGGTTTGACACGGTTCATCGGGTCAGCAACGAAGTCATTGGCCATCTGTGAGATATGTACAAGACCATCTTGGTGGACGCCGACATCAACGAAGCAACCAAAAGCTGTCACATTGGTCACTACGCCTTCAAGCTGCATGCCCTCGCTTAAGTCTTTAATACTATTGACGTCTTCACGGAAGTTAGCCGTTTTAAACTCAGGGCGCGGATCACGTGCAGGCTTGGCAAGCTCTTCGATGATGGCTTTGACACTGATATTGTCATCGTTAGCAGCAAGCGCAGTGGTATCGATGCTGTTTAGCACGCCATCGTTACCGATAACTTCTGGCAACGTTTTACCTGTTTGCTCAAGTAAGCTGTCAACCAACGCATAGCTTTCTGGATGCACGCCTGTCGCATCAAGAGGATTGCTACCGCCGTGCACACGTAAGAAACCTGCCGCTTGCTCAAAGGTTTTTACCCCTAAGCGTGGGACGTTCTTTAATGCTTCACGGCTATCAAAGGCGCCGTGCTCTTTACGATAGCTGACGATTTGCTGGGCGACATTTTTATTTAAACCAGCAATATGCGCCAAGATAGCAGGACTTGCCGTATTTACATCAACGCCAACCGCGTTTACGCTATCTTGGGTCACTTTATCTAGACTATCTGCTAATTGGGTTTGATTGACATCATGTTGATATTGACCAACGCCGATGGCTTTTGGATCTACTTTGACCAATTCTGACAATGGATCTTGCAAGCGGCGGGCGATAGAAACCGCACCACGTACCGAGACATCTAAATTGGCAAGCTCGTCACTGGCAAGCTCACTCGCCGAATAAACAGACGCGCCAGATTCATTAACGATAACGGCTTTGGCTTTTAATTCAGCATTGGCCGCCAAAATCTCTTTAATCATCGCATCTGTTTCGCGGCTCGCCGTACCGTTGCCGATAGCGACCAAATCTACATTATAAGTACTTAATAATTCATCGATGACTTTTTTGGCTTCATCCATCTTATTATCGGGGGCAAACGGATAAACGGTGGCGACAACAGGCTTTTCTTCGCCATCTAGCATGACATGGCCTTGGGCATCGACAATCGCCATTTTAACGCCATGGCGGATACCAGGATCCACACCTAAAATCACTTTACGGCCAGCAGGCGCTGCCATAAGTAAATGCTGTAAATTATTGGCAAATACATCAATCGCATCCGCTTCGGCGGTCAGACGCTTTTCCGTCAATAAACGATGCTCGATATGCGGACGCCATTTTTCTTTCCATAAGCTGGTCGCCGCCTCAACTAAAAACTCTTGACGTTCTGCTGGCGCTTTGGCATCAATCTCAAAATGCTTGATGATTTTTTCGATAAATGGCGCGTCTTCGCCTTCGATTTTAAGACCTAAAACGTTTTCTTGGCGACCGCGAAGCATCGCTAATAGACGATGATTTGGCAGACGCGCCAAACTTTCACTATGTTCAAAGTAATCTTTGAACTTCTCACCAACTTCGCGTTTTTCTTCACTAGCAACGCTCGATACGATACTCGCCGTTTTGGCAAAGCCACTGCGTAGATTATCGAGTAAGTCTAACGCTTGCGTCCATTCATCAACGATGATGGCTTGTACGCCTGCCAATTGCTTGTCGATATCGCTAAAATCGACTTCAATCTCATTACCACTATCATCGGTAATGCTAGATTGGACTTGATAGTCGGCAAGTGCTGCTGTCGGCGTAATCTCTTGCGTTAAGAGCGCTTGTGCGGCCACATCAAGACCAGCAGCGCGTGCTTTGGCCGCTGGTGAGCGGCGACGCGGACGGTATGGCAAGTAGATGTCTTCAAGCTCGAGTTTCGACGTCGCATTATCAATACGCGTCTGCAGCTCGTCAGTCAAATTGCCCTGCGTGCTCAGCAGCTCGGTGATTTTGAGGCGACGGGTTGCCATATCGCGCTCATAATTAAGCGACTTCTCTAAAGCTCGCAGCTGCGCATCGTCAAGATTTTGCGTTTTTTCTTTACGGTAACGGGCGATAAAAGGCACGGTCGCGCCCTCATCGTAAAGTTCGACAAACGCATTGACTTGAGCAGTCTTAATGCCAAGCGCGCGAGCAAGCTTGTCGTGAATATTCGCGTGTGTGGTTTCATCCAAAACCTGTGCATTTGTCGAGGTTTGAGATGGCGTTAAGGTATCAGTGCTACTCATAGACGTATCAATCGTTGAGAAATGTAGTTTTGCATTATAGCAAAAGCTGCATGAATAAAAATCCTTTTTATCTTTTCGTTATTTATCGCCTGTTTTCTAGCAAAAATCGTCTGATATCGTCCGTTCTTGTGCCTTGTTAAACAAACGCATACAGCATTTAGCATTATCATTGATGCAATTATTACAGCAATCTTATACACTAAAGTCTTAATCGTACAAATATTGCAGTTTACTACTGTACTGAACACTAGTTTGTTATATTTATTTATTTTTAGCAATCGATGGAATGGTTTTTAGCTAGCAGCACTAATATTGTTACCTTTATGGATGCTTTCCTGAATTCTATTTTTATTAACAAAGATATTCACCCTTGTATTTTTAATCATAATTTCTAGCAATAATAATTTTTATAAGAGGATGACTGTATGACAGATAACAACAGCCCTGACACCTTAAACCAGCGTATTTTGGTCGTTGATGACGATGCCCGCTTGCGCTCTTTATTGCAGCGTTTTCTAGAAGACGATGGTTTTGTCGTTCGTACCGCTCATGATGGCAATCAAATGGACAAATTGATGCAACGTGAGCTGTTCTCATTGGTGGTATTGGATTTGATGCTACCAGGCGAAGACGGTATTAGTATCTGTAAGCGTTTGCGTGAAGACAATGGCGATATTCCAATTATCATGTTGACGGCCAAAGGCGGCGACGCCGATCGTATCGCTGGCCTTGAAGCCGGTGCTGATGACTATTTGCCAAAGCCATTTAACCCAAAAGAGCTACTAGCACGTATCAAGGCGGTGCTGCGTCGGCAGAATCGTGAGCTGCCGGGTGCGCCAAGCCATCAACTTGAAGTGGTAGAGTTTGGACCCTGGACGCTTGATTTATCGACCCGTACCCTTAAACGTGATG
>NZ_DAINDI010000019.1:18522-23882 GCF_036731945.1 Psychrobacter sp. | reverse complement strand
GTGGTTACTTTAACAACCGGTGAGTTTTCGGTATTAAAAGCCTTGGTGCAGCATCCGCGTGAGCCGTTGACGCGTGATAAATTGATGAATCTTGCCCGTGGTCGTGAATGGGGTGCGATGGAGCGTTCTATCGATGTGCAAGTATCACGTTTGCGCCGTTTAATTGAGGATAATCCGTCACAGGCCCGTTATATCCAAACTGTTTGGGGCGTCGGCTATGTATTCGTACCCGATGAAGCAGAAGTTGAAGCGGCTAAAAGTGAATAGATCTAACTTTTAGTATTGAAAATATTAAATGCCATAAAAAGCCCTGCAATCAACGTGCAGGGCTTTTTACTGTTTTAACTATTGGTTTAACGCTAAATATTTAGTGCATAAATCTAACGTAATTGACTGTCTTTACTACCGCGGCGATTAAATAACTCAGTTGCCTTTGCTTCTTTTTCAAGCTCAGACTGACAACTAACGCAGTGCTGCACACCCGGCACGGCAATACGCCGCGCTTCTGGAATCGGGTTGCCACACTCGTCGCAAAACTCAGCGCTTTCACCCGTTGGCAGCGCACGCCGTGCGCGCTCTAACGCATCGTTGACCGTTGCATCCATTTGCTCATGTTCTGCTCCATCTCTTGACCAGCCACCTGCCATAATCGTATCCTATTTTTTATTAATGCTATTTAGGTTTTAATTAATAAAAGTCTTTAATAACAAATAGATGGGGTTATAGAGCACTTATTTCAATCAATAGACGCTTTTATAAACACTATTAATAGCGATAAAAATAATGGGCAATAAGATAGCAAATGATGATTATTCTTTTGGTTGCAACTCAACCACTTGACCGCGCACGCCGATGCTTTCATCACTCATCAAAAACACATAACCGCCCATAATATCTTCTGGTGTTTTTAGGCTCATCGGATTTTCACCGGGAAAAGCATGAGCGCGCATATTGGTACGGGTGCCGCCGGGATTGATACAATTGAAGCGCAAATTGGTGGTATTTTGCGTCTCTTGGGTAAAGATATCACTCATGCCTTCTACCGCTTGCTTCGAGAGTGCATAAGCACCCCAAAACGCGCGCGGATGAGTACCAACGCTACTAGAGGTAAAGACGATAGAACCATGAGCGGCATCTTTAAGTAACGGCAGTAGCGCTTGGGTAAGCATAAAGGTAGAGGTAAAGTTAACCTTCATCACCTGAGCAAACATATCGACATCGTACATCTCAAGCGGTGTCAAAGCACCTAGCATGCCAGCATTGTGCAATACCCCATCGAGCTGTCCGACTTCTTTTGCTATTAAATTCTCTAAAGTTTGCATCTCAGCATAAGTCGCGCCTTCGAGATTCATCGGTAGCATGGCAGGCTGCTTGCCGCCAAAGCTTTCGATTTCATCATAAACGTATTCAAGTTTGCTACTGGTACGCCCCAACAATAACACCGTCGCACCGTAACGCGCATAGGTCAAGGCGGCAACACGGCCGATACCATCACCAGCACCCGTGACCAAAATTGTTTTACCATCTAAGCAGTTATCAGGCGGTATAAAATTACGTATATCATCGTGCGATACAGATGGTACAGAATTTTGCCCAGCTGCTTGATTGGTCTGCTGCGGCGTGGGCGGATTAGTATTGTCACTCATGGCATTACTCACTGCTTATTATTTGATGATTTGATAGTAGGTTGCTTATTAGCTATCTCAATGAATGGCTTATTTGCTTTATAAGTAGTTATTTTATAAATAGTCAAACTTACCTGAAACAAGTAAAAGTTTACTCAACTCCTTAGGGGTATCAGTAATATAGTCAGCGCCCCATTTCTTTAAGTTTTTTTGATCTTCAGGTGGGATATAACCATAGGCGGCTAAAATGGTTGTCATACCAGCGGCGTTGCCCGCTTCGATATCGCGTATATGGTCACCAATATAAAGCACGCTTTCAGCAGCACCGCGCGGGATAGCGAGTTTTTCTAAGGCGACATACATCGGTTCAGGATCTGGTTTGGGGCGTGATACATCGTCAGGACAAACCAGTACCGAGCAGCGCTCGTCTAACTGCATTTTTTCTAGCAAAAGCTCTGCTAAATAGCGCGGTTTATTGGTGACAATCCCCCATGGTACGCCTTTATCCTCTAAGGTATGCAGCACTTCTTCAAGCTCGCTAAAGACACAGCTATCGACGCATATATCGGCTTCATAATCGTCTAAAAACTGCTGACGAAACTCAAGCAACGCCTCTTCACTAACCTCAAGCTGGCCGTTGTGCCGCAGCATCAAGCGTACCATCGACGAAGCGCCTGCGGAAACTTGATCACGAATCTCGGCTTCAGGTGGCGCTTGCCAATCATTCTCGCCGCTCATTTTACCAATAATCCGGACGAAATCGGCGGCAGTGTCGATTAACGTCCCATCAAGGTCGAACAAGACAGCTTTTACAAATTGACTCATAACAGGCGCTCTTAATTTTGATTTAAAACATTAATTTAAAACATGGATTTAAAAAGTGGTTAAAAAGGAATACTCATAAAAAAATTTACAACAGTGGTTTTTGTACCGCCATCATATAATTGACATCGACGTTTTGCGCCAACCAGTAGCGTTTGGTCAGCGGATTATAATGCAGCCCAATGATATCTTGACGGCTGAAATCCGCATTTAGCGCCATTTTATCCAATTCAGCTGGGGTAATAAATTTGGCGTAATCATGGGTGCCGCGATCAAGCAGGCGCAATACATACTCAGCACCAACGATGGCAAATAAGTAGGATTTAGGGTTGCGGTTAATGGTCGAGAGCACGCAAACGCCGCCTGGTGCTAGTAGCTTAAAGCACGCCTCGACGATGGCAGTTGGGTCTGGTACGTGCTCGAGCATCTCCATACAAGTCACCACATCGAACTGACCAGCATGGCTTTCAGCCAATTGCTCAATCGGAATGTGCTGATAACGCAAGATATCATCTAAATTGCTTTGTTCTGCATGTAAGGCCGCCGCTTTGAGGTTTTCTGTGCCAAGGTCAATACCGGTGACATCAGCGCCGCGTCGCGCCATTGATTCTGATAAGATACCGCCGCCACAGCCGACATCAAGAACTTTTTTACCCGCCAAGCCCATCTCTGCGGTTTTACTGCTATCGGCACTCATAAAGCCGCGCTTGACGTTGTCTTCTATCCAATTAAGGCGTAGCGGATTGATTTCGTGTAAGGTGGCAAAGGCGCCGGTTTTATTCCACCACTCGCTCGCCAAATTGTTGAATTTTTCTACTTCGCTGGCATCGACATTAATCGCCGTATTTTGATTGAATTCGCTAGCAGCATTATTAATATCGCTCATATTGTCAGTAGGATTGTTTTGTTGATGATTCACAGGCTGCGCAGAAGGTGAAACTTGGCTCATAGGATTTTTCCTTTATCGGCATTATAGTTATTATCGGGAAGTATGATGCTACGCTCAATATTAGCATGAGAGCAGCAACTTTGTCGTGAGTACATCGTCACCGTTTGTGAAACGCGCAAACTATAGCGCTATGAGTCAGTTATTCTTATATTGAAAAAATTTGGCTTAACGACTTTGGATTGACGATCGGGCTGAAATTTAAGGTATAAAATAAGCGCAAAACCATCAGTAAGATACCTTAAATAATAGCTCACAGCTTTACAACCGTTAGTTAAGAATCGGGTTCACAACTATGGGCATTTTACGCTATTATAGGCAGTAGTCTATAAAAGGGTGATTTAGGCGACGCATTGCCGCTTAAAATTGTGAGACCTATATACAAATGCGCTAAATGACTGCTGAATCGAACCTTCTGAAACAATTATTCTGAATCTCGACACCTCAAGGAAAAAGTATGAAACGTATCATCGCATTGACTGGTTTGGCTTGTGCTATTGGGTTTGCCAATATGGGTGCACAAGCCGCCAATTATGTCGCAGGAAAAGACTACCGCGTGCTAGACAATCCAGAAAAAATCAGCGGTGATGCCATCATTGTGCGTGAATTCTTTTGGTATGGCTGCCCGCATTGTAACGTCCTCAATCCACATATGGAAAAATGGGCAAAAACCAAAGACAAAGACGTGGCATTTTTCAAAACCCCAGCCGCGCTAAACCCTGTTTGGGAAGCTAGCGCCCGTGGTTTCTACGCTGCGCAATTACTAGGCTATGAAGACAAAACCCATGATGCCCTATTTGATGCGGTGCATAAAGATGGCAAACAGTTATTTGACCAAGCATCACTGAGCAAATGGTACGCATCTAAAGGGGTGAATGAAAAGAAATTCAATAGTCTTTATAACTCGTTTGCTGTTGGCACAAAAATTGGTCGCTCACAAGCTGGTGCCAAGCGTTATCAGCTTTCAGGTGTACCAGCAGTAGTCGTCCATGGTAAGTATGTGGTGACTGGTGAAAGCGCCACTGTTCCTAAAGTAGTTGATTATCTCGTTGATAAAGTACGCGCCGAGAAAAAATAACTTAAGATGTGTAAATTATTAAGAAAATGAACGTTTATAAAAATGCAAAAAGCCAATCTTTAACGATTGGCTTTTTTATGGGCTATGAACTGTTATTAGCACTAACATAAATAGTTAGCTTTTCAGCTGCGACAATATCGCCACTTCACGAATATAACTGGCCAAATCTTCTTTAGACTCCGCCATCAATTCATCGTCTTGTGTATGTTTGGCATATTCAATCCATAGTAGCAACTGATATAAACTATTACGCTCAGAGGCTTTGTATTGTTTTACAAACTGCTTTAGCGTGCCTTCATCATTGATATTTAAACGCTCAATCCAGCTTTCGATTTTAGAAATCTGCTCTTTTGGAAAAAAAGCGTCGAACAAGGCTTTCACCAATTCATGGCGGTTTTCTTCACTGATGAGTTTGCCGACCCGTTTGGTCTGGCGATTGCGCGCATTGGCACTGGTAATATCAGCAAGCGCCATCAGCTCTGCCATAAAATAATCACTTGCCGGCAGTTTTTTGAGCTGCTTCTTCGATAAGCTGGCAAGCGGTATCGACAATGCTTGTAAGCGCTCATGAGCTTTTTTGAGCTCTGTGCGCGAGACGCGCATATCTTGTTCTGACCAGTCAATCATAAAAGCTTTCCATTTTCGAGATAGTAAATAATAGAGTTTATTGCGTCTTGCTGATTATATTGCTTAAGTATTCATTGTAGCTAATAACCATTAATAATTAGCATTACCAACGATGTTTTTCGCGGTGCTTAGCGGTAACGCTTAAACCTTCGGGCAAGCTCGCGGTCAATTTATCTTGCAAGTGCTTGGTAATAAATACCGAGCGATGCTTGCCCCCTGTGCAGCCAATCGCAACCGTTACCGTATGGCGGTTGTTGTGTAA
>NZ_DAINDI010000019.1:16403-18512 GCF_036731945.1 Psychrobacter sp. | reverse complement strand
CAACCAGCGCGTCAGGAAGGCGGCGATATCGTCAGTCATCTCTGCCACTTCTGGATAATCAGCAAAAAAGTCAGCGACCTCAGCATCAAGCCCTGTCGCGGCGCGCAGCTTTGGGTTCCAATGCGGATTGGGCAAAATGCGTACATCAAAAACAAAGTCGGCATCAATTGGGCTGCCGTACTTAAAACCAAAGGATAATAGGTTAATGGCGATTTGATTGTCAGCCCCAACATAATCGCGCAGGCGTTCTTTTAGCTGGTGAATATTAAGCATACTGGTATCAATTTTAAGATCCGCACGCCTAAATATTGGTTGCAAAAGCTGGTTTTCTTTTTCAATCGCCGCTGGTAAATTGTCAGTGGTATTTTCGATGCCTTTGCTATCTTGCACCATCAAAGGATGAATGCGGCGCGTGGCATTAAAGCGCGCCACTAAGATATCCTCTTGCGCCGTCACATAAATGACGGTGAGCGCCTCTTCGCCATACGTCTGCTTTAACGTATCATGTATTTCAGAAAAATTGGACAAATCGGCGCGCGGGGTGCGAATATCGACCCCAAGGGCGACGCGCTTAATCCCGCTATCACAAACCAGCTTTTGTGCTGCCTCAGGAACCAATGACAAAGGCATATTATCAATACAATAATAACCGAAGTCTTCTAGGATATTGAGTACGGAGGTCTTGCCCGAGCCTGAGCGCCCTGACACCACTAAGATACTTAAACCATCTTTATGTGACTGTGTCTGCTCGTTATTTGATTTAGCGTACTCATCGTCCTTAGTTGTACTCATGATGCGTCATCCTTATACATTGCGTCTAGCCACTCCCGCGCTCATGACGACAGTGTTACCGTCACTAGCTGATTGTCTAACAAGCGTGCACGACCCAACCATGCGGCAACCAAAATCACCAAATGCTGCTGATTTTCTTCTAAACTTGCCTGCAAATTGTCTGCCTTTAAAGCCTCAAGCTGCGCCGTTTTAACTTCTAAATAATCAATGATAAAACCTGCGGCAGTGATACGCGCGCTAGCCGCTGCTAATAAATGCTCAGGCCCTTGTTCGATATGCGCGCCATTCCTCAGTTGGTCGGCTAAGCGCTGTAATTCTTGATGAAGTATAGGAGCGATATTGCGCTCAGTTTCAGTTAGATACTGATTGCGCGACGATAGCGCTAAACCATCAGCTGCTCGTACGATAGGTGCGCCAATGATTTCAATGGGATAACTTAAATCACGCACCAACTGCTGAATAATGGCCAACTGCTGATAGTCTTTTTGCCCAAACACAGCGACATTGGGCTGAACGATATTAAAAAGCTTTGAGACGACGATGCCCACGCCATCAAAATGACTAGGGCGCGATTGGCCACATAATTGACTGGTGATTGCGCCTGCGCGAACCGACGTTGGTGGCGGTAATACCGGATACATCTCATCAATACTGGGCGCAAATACGTAATCGGCATTCACGGTAGCAAGTTTGGCAACGTCCTCATCTAACGTCCGTGGATAACTATCAAAATCCTCACCAACACCAAATTGGGTAGGATTGACGAAAATACTCACCACCACAATATCGGCATGTTGTTTGGCAAGTTTAACCAACTCAAGATGACCGTCATGCAGATTGCCCATCGTTGGCACTAACGCAATACGCTGCTTGCCATTTTGCTGACCACGATAAGAGTTTAGGGCGTTACGCAGCGCTGCGATGTGATGATAAATAATTGGCATAGTTACTATGTTTTATCCTAATAGCTTTTTTATCGGTAATCGTCAAATCATTAAATCAAATACGACTTACTTTAATACGGCTAGCTAAATTGGTGCTGCTCAGTGGGAAAACTGCCGTCACGTACCGACTGCTGATACAGCACAAAAGCCCCTTCAATACTACGCGCGCTATTACGCTCGTCAGTTAAAAAGTCATGGACAAAGCGTGGCACGCGGCCGTGCACCATACCCAGCATGTCATGCATGACAAGGACTTGACCATCAGTAGCAGCACCAGCGCCAATCCCAATAACCGGCACAGCTACGGCTTCTGTAACTGCCTTCGCAAGCTCAGCGGGTACACACTCTAATACCAAAAGCGCTGCACCCGCCT
>NZ_DAINDI010000019.1:15505-16393 GCF_036731945.1 Psychrobacter sp. | reverse complement strand
GTACCTGCTTGCGCCAAGGTTTTGACCAAATCGCAAAGCTCACTGCCGCCTTCAATCTTAATCACATGCGCGCCCGCCTGCATCAGCTTACGGCTATTGGCCACCGCATCTGGGAGCGTCACATAACTCATAAATGGCAAATCCGCTAAAATCAGTGCATGCTTATTACTACGGGCGATATTGGCCGTATGATAAGCCATATCATCGACGCTAACTGGCAAGGTTGAATCATGACCCTGTACCACCATGCCCAAACTATCACCGATCAAAATCGTATCGATTTGCGCGTTGTCCATCATGCGTGCAAACATGGCGTCATAGCAGGTCAGACAGGTGAATTTAACACCGTCTTTTTTAAATTTATTTAAAGTAGATAACGTTGTCATATCACCCTCAATGCGGTTAACTATTTATAGCTTTTGATATTTTAATAAAATGCACAGCCACTATCGTAGCATCCAACTTATCCATAATTCTACAGAGGCGTTAATTCAGTTTTAATAGCTTTAGCCCCGTCCAATCGTCACTGGGCGGATAATCCGTTATTGGTTTGTTTAAAATGATTAACTCTGGCGCCAACTCTCGTAGCGGTAACAAAACAAAATTACGCTCATGCAAACCTGCGTGCGGTATCGTTAATTGCGGCTCTGAGATTTTGATATCCCCATACAATAAAATATCGACATCGAGGCTGCGCTCACCCCAGCGGCGCAGACGGGCGCGTTTAGCTTGTTGCTCTAGCAATTGACAAAATGCAAGCAGCTCAAACGCAGGTAAGGTAGTCTCAAAACCTATAACCGCATTGACAAAGTCAGGCTGATCTTGCGGTCCCATCGGCGCCGAAGCGTAGAAAGAAGACACTCGTACTGCTCGTATTTGCTTATTTTC
>NZ_DAINDI010000019.1:14200-15495 GCF_036731945.1 Psychrobacter sp. | reverse complement strand
TCATTGGCATTGCTAGTTTCAAGGTGGCTGTTCATAGTTTTCACTGTGCTTTAGTACTTTAAAGTCGGTTTGTAAGCTTAACCGTTGTTAGTGCTTGGCTGACGGCGGCGGCGTTTTGATGGTACCGGCCCTTTTTGCTCATTCATTTTACTAGCGGCTGTTTGATTCTGAGCTGACTGAGTTTGAGTGGTCTGTTTCTTAGTATCCTGTTTGGTTTTAGCAGGTTTGTTAGAAGCAGCTTTTTTAGCAACAGACGGTGTATTCTCAGCAAAATCTGCCGCAGCTTTAGGCACTTTTTTCTCATACTTGGTCGTATTTACTACTTGCTCTTTATCGCTAGCTGGTTTTGCCGCTACGTTAAGCAAGTTATCAGCGTTATTTTTACTGTCAGTATTATCCGCTATCACAGTAGGTTGACGACGGCGACGTTTATACGGTATCGGCTCGTTGTTTATACTAACGAGCGCTGGCGTTTGGGCGACAGTACGCTTAGTATGTACATTAGTATTGGCCGTTGTAGATAAAGCTGACTGGTCAAAATCGGCTTTGCTAGCAGCAGACTTGGTATCGACTGGTTTAGCTTTTGCATGCTGCTGCGCTTGCTTATCAGCGTTAGCAGAGCTGTCAGATTGTCTTGCAACTCCTGCTTTCTTAGATGGCGTATTTTCAGCTTTTGGGCTTTGCTGCACAGGGGCTTGCTTTGGTTTAGCATTAGATTTTGGCTGATCGTCCGTTGGCAATTGTTTGCGTAATGGCGGAACCACTTTTTCATGCTCGATGACAAATAACGGTGCAGGCTTGGCATCGTGACGCTTATTTGCCGATTGCTTGCCAGTATTCGCCAGTGATAACTGCTGCAATTGTGCCAGCTCATTATTATCTTGTGCTGCTTGCTGCTTATCATAGCCCTTATGATGACTATTATTGCTGACACTATGATTGCCATTGTTATTAGCCTGTTGAATAGACTGACTGGCAGCGCGGCGGCGGCGTGACGGCACGTTTGAGGCATCATCAGCTTGCTTGCTATGGCCGTTACCGCCTACATTATTTTGTTGATTGTTTTCTATGTGATTTACCTTATCATGGTTTGATGTGTTTAAAGCTTGCGGCTTTTGACGATTACGCCCGCGACCACGCTGGCTTTGTTTATACGCACCGCGACGAATGTTTTCATCAAAATCATCAATCGCTTGATCTTGCTGCTGTTCGGTCAGGGTTTGATAGGTTTGCCACCACTCGCCCATGCCATTGGTCGACTCTGAAAGCGGATGCTCGGCATCACCGCACTGCTC
>NZ_DAINDI010000019.1:11134-14190 GCF_036731945.1 Psychrobacter sp. | reverse complement strand
AGCAAGAAATCAAAACCGGCGCGGAAACGCGGATGCTCAGACAACTGGATAATTTGTTTGCTACGCGGCGCCGCCAATTTTGGCTGCAATATCCAAATATCACGGATAAATTGTTCGGCAAATTTTGGAATGGCGGTCTTGATACGCTGACGGTCGATGACTTTGCCCGCTGCATGCAGTTGCGCGTCAGCAAAAGGCATATTGCGTTTTTTGGCTTTTTCCAATTGATGCAGGTAATTTTCCCACAATAACGCGGCATAAAAGAAGGCAGGATTGATACTTTTACCAGCGGCGATACGTTTGTCGGTATTGATAGCGACTTGTTTGACCAAGGCACTTGGCTCGGCAGGCGGATAAATAACTAAACTGTCAATCGCGCCCGACTCAAACAATAACGGTAGTAGCGGCACTAAATAGCCGCCGGTAAACATTTTTTGCGTTTCATCATACAAACGATGCGGAGAGATTTGCTCAAGCAGCGCCCAATTGTCATCATGAAACTGGGCAGCGAGTTCGCTATCAAAATCAAAACCAAGCTTGGCTTTAAATCGCAGGGCACGCAGCAACCTGACCGGATCTTCTTCGATACGGGTCGGTGCATGACCCAATAGACGAATAACTTTATTATCAATATCTTCAAGGGCGCCGCAAAAATCATGTACCACGCCTTTGAGCGGTTGATAATAAAGGGCATTGATAGAAAAGTCGCGACGGGCAAAGTCTTGCTTAATATCGCCCCAGACATTGTCACGCAAAATCATCCCATCTTGATTGGTATTGGCATTATTGAGCGGTGGACCACGAAAGGTCGCCACTTCGATAAGCTCGCGCCCAGAGTAGACATGCGCCAATTGAAAACGGCGACCAATAATACGGCAACGCTTGCCAAAGACGTCTTTAATCTCATGAGGTTTGGCATCAGTGACCGCGTCAAAGTCTTTTGGACGCAGGCCTAGCAAGGTATCGCGCACGCCGCCACCGACGATATAAGCATCAAACCCAGCTCGGGTTAGGGTGGCTATCACTTCGGTAATGGAATTGGGTAATTCAGATTTATTCAGTTCTAACTGCTTGGCGGCACGCTCGGCCATGCATCTACTCCTCGCCTTTATTCTTAACCACCCCGACGAACACAGCGTCTATCAGGCGGATGTACCCGCTAGTTTAACAAATTTTGACCATGGTGGGTGTGTTATGACATTTACTTACATGCTATTTTGTCAATATGGGGGTTAAATAATACAAAATAAAGCGCTTAATCTTGCACGCTTAAACGCTGGCGATTTTTCTCAACCGTTTTTGCGCCGATGCCTTTAACTTTCGTTAATTCATCAACCGTTTTAAAGCCGCCAAACATCTCGCGATATAAAATAATCGCCTGCGCTTTACTGCTGCCAATACCGTTTAATGCCACCAGCTCGGCTTCTGTGGCGCGATTGATATTAATTCTAGTCTGCACGCGTGCTTGACTTTGTGCTGCTTCTTGCATCAATAGATAATGATAAGCACTTTTAGCATTATCAAAACATGGCGCGGCAAGGGCAGGATTAAACGATATAGTAATAACAGAAAACACACCTACTAAAAAAATGGACAAATTTTTAGGTAAGCTGGCATGCTGCCATTTAATAAACAGGCTTTTATTAGTCGCGTTCATGCTGTTTCGCCGCTTCCCATAACGCATCCATCTCATTGATATCGCTATCTTCTAAACGCTTGCCAGCTGCCGCTAACTGCTCTTCAATATAACCAAAGCGCGACTTAAATTTATGCACACAGGTTAAGGTTGCAGTTTCAGCGTCGAGGTTGAGTTTACGGGCCACATTGACCAGCGCAAACATGCAATCGCCAAGCTCTTTTTCAATGTCTCTGATATTGGCTTTGCTTATGTTATATTTAGCAGCGGTTTTCGATTTATCGGTCAGCTCGCTTTTTAACTCAGTAATTTCTTCATCGAGCTTATCAAAAGCGCCGCTGACCCCTTCCCAATCAAAACCCAAATTTGACGCTTGCTTTTGTACTTCCTGCGCTTGCATCAGCGCACTACCTGCCTTGGTATTATCCAAACGACGCTTCGGCTTGCCACGTGCGGCGCGAGCTTGGTCTTCTTCTGCCTTAATCTCATCCCAGCGACCTTTTACCGCAGCGTCGTCTTTTAGCGTTTCGGCTTCAAAGACATGTGGATGGCGGCGAATCAGCTTTTCTTGCAACGTGGTAATCACATCGCTGATATCAAAGCGCCCTTGTTCAGCGTACATCTGACAATGAAAAACCACTTGCAAAAGCACATCGCCAAGCTCGCCCTTGATATCTTCGTCATCATCGCTTTGAATCGCTTCGCCAAGCTCATAGGCCTCTTCAATCGCGTACGGAATTAAGCTATGATTGCTTTGTTTTTTATCCCACGGACAATCTGCGCGCAGCCGTGCCATCAATCCCAATAAATCATCTAACTTACCAGTTGCTACTGGCACGCCCTGTATAGGGCTGGGCGGCGTAACAGAAGTTAACGTTTGGTTGTCTAAGTCACTCATAAAATACTCTTATATTTTTTATCATAGAAACGGATAAGTATAAAAATGCTCACATAAAGTACCACTACGGCTTTATGACTCATTTGGTAGTTAGTGTATCATTGAACGCTTATTGACTTATAATCCTGTTATCACTCCCTCATTTTTTACCGCGCACGCACAAGGAAGCTTATTACTATGTCCACTTCTGCGACTACTGGCTATCAGCCAGCAACAGAATTTCACCCTATTAGCATTCAGTCATTTAAGGCGTATGATATCCGCGGCGAGCTTGGAGTCAACCTTGACGAAAACATCGCCTACCGTATCGGCCGCGCTTTTGGGCAAATTTTATTCGAGCGTTATAGCGCTGCAGATGCCACAGTTGAACTGAAAAAATTAAAGCCAGCTATCGTTATCGGTAGCGATATCCGCCACTCCAGTGAGCAGTTAAAACAAGCAACCATCAAAGGTATGCTCGATGCGGGTGTCGGTGTGATTGATTTGGGTATGACAGGCACAGAAGAGGTTTACTTTGCGACC
>NZ_DAINDI010000019.1:8641-11124 GCF_036731945.1 Psychrobacter sp. | reverse complement strand
GGTATCGAAGTAACGGCTAGCCACAATCCAATTAATTATAATGGCTTAAAATTGGTCAAAGAACACTCAAAACCGATTAGCGCCGATGATGGCTTGGCAGAAATTCAAGCATTAGCAGAATCGGGGCAATTTAGTACGGATAATCAACCAGGTAAATTACAATTACTAACGGATAAAAGCGCTTATATCAATCATGTCATGACGTTTATTGATGTTGATAAATTAAAACCGCTAAAACTGGTTATCAACTCTGGTAACGGCAGCGCAGGTCCCATCATTGATTTATTAATCGACAAGTTAGCACAAGCGGGCGTGCCAATTGAAGTGCTTAAATTGCACCATACGCCTGATGGTAGCTTTCCAAATGGCATTCCCAATCCAATGATTGAGGCCAATCGAACCGCCACTCAGCAAGCAGTGCTAGAACACAAAGCCGATCTTGGCATTGCCTTTGATGGCGATTTTGACCGCTGCTTTTTATTTGATGAATACGGCGAATTTATCGATGGCAGCTATGTCGTTGGCATGCTCGCGCAGGCGTTTTTAAACAAGTATGCGGGCGAGTCAATCGTCTATGACCCGCGAGTGATATATAACACCGAAGCTGTTATTGATGAGCATAACGGTAAGGCAGTTATTAGTAAGTCTGGGCACTCATTTATCAAACAAGTGATGCGTGATTCTGGTGCGGTGTATGGCGGCGAAATGTCCGCTCACCATTATTTTCGCGATTTTTTCTACTGCGATAGCGGCATGATTCCGTGGCTTTTGACCATTGAGTTATTATCGATTACCGGTAAAACCTTATCAGAATTGGTCAGCGGTTATATTGCAGCCTATCCAAGCTCAGGCGAGCTGAATTTTCATCTGACCACTCATGATGCGCCAGCCATTATTAGCGCCATCGAAGAGAAGTTTAGCGCCGAAAATCCAACCAAATCGATGCTCGATGGTTTGAGTTTAAACTTTGGCGAATGGCGTTTTAACTTACGCGCTTCCAATACTGAACCATTAATTCGCTTAAACATCGAAAGTCGCGGTGATAAGGATTTACTACAGACTAAGACGCAAGAAATTCAGCAATGGCTTGCTAGTAAAGGGGCGGTGCCTGCTTAACTTAAGTAATCATAATGCTAAGTAAAGACATTCTGAACTTATGAGAACAAAAAAGCGCCAGTTAATTTTTATATTAATCGGCGTTTTTATTTAGATTCAGTTCATTAGCTGCTTGTCTGCTACGCTTATTTTATCCTTGTTAAAAAGCTTTATTTGGCGCGGCCAATCCCTATATAAGCGCCGACTAAATCATCAACCTGCATTCGCGACAGCGCATTGCGCGCATCGAATATCGGCAGCGCTTGCTCATTGAGCCTAGCAATATCTAGCCTATTTTCTGGCAACCAACTGATAATAAAAATGGCCTGCGCTTCATTAAGCTGTTGGTACGGACTGGCAATCAATTCGAGTAACGGCTGCTGTCGATAGAGCTCGGCAAGCTCGGTTTGGGCTTTATCACTATACACCAGCGTGCGGATATTATAAGACCACAGTAGCGCTAACAACGGATGAATCGCCGACTCTGCTGTTCGTCCCGAGCCCGCTTTATAACTGCCACCCCAAATCATGACGGTTTTATGGTCGATAAAGCCATCAAAATACTGCCAAAACTTACGAAATATCAGCTCTTTTTGGTCTTCGTTAATATCAATAACTGCTTGTAGTAACGGCATAGCTAGGCTCTTTTCTGCACTGGACTGCTGCAGCTTAACCAACTCTGTCGGTAGTGTATTGCCACCAAAGCCCCAGCCCGCTTTCAAGTAGCTACTGCCCACGCGCTCATCGAGTCCCATAATGTGACTAACTTGCTGGATATCGACCTGTTGACTATCAGCCAAGCGCGACATCTCATTCATAAAGCTCACCCTTGTGGCAAGCATCGCCATGATACTACTACGGGCAAACTCTATAGTAGCAATATCTGCTTGATGAAACGCGCGTGCCTGCTGCATTAAAGGCTGTAGCATTGTTAAATGATGGCGGCTATTTGGCGTTTTTTCACCCAGCAATAACAATGATGGATTTAGCATTGAGCTGTATGCATCGCCATCTTTTAAGAATACAAACGGCATATAATAGACCCAAGCGCGCTGCAACTGCTTGGACAGTGCAGCAACTGCGCCCAGCTGTTTTATGCCACTCATAATAAGCGGTAAGGTTTGCTGATGACTGTGATTAAAGGCCGTAATCCAGCTGTCTGCTTGCCATACTGGGCGGATACTGTCTAAAAATAACCAATACAGCGCAGCTTGTTTCCTCTCATTATTATTATCCGTCTTTTCATAGCGCTCTAGCAGCTTATTGGCAGTAGTTGGCAGAGCGTAGCTGACAATCTGTTGCTGCTGCACGTACATCTGCCATAGCGCTTGCAAATGATGCTCAAAACCATATTGTTGTAATTGCTGCGTCAAGACCTCTTTATCAGT
>NZ_DAINDI010000019.1:7300-8631 GCF_036731945.1 Psychrobacter sp. | reverse complement strand
CGAGACTTGCCAGTACCACAGCACTGGTAATGGCCTCGATACTGTGACCGACGAGGACGCAAACGCTGGCATTTTTAGCGGCTTGGTTAAATGAATGTGGTGCGGATTGGTCGTTATCTGTCTGTTGTTTATTTATAGCGGCAGCGCTCATAAGATTACCTTTTATATTGCAAAGTTAGCAGCGTGGATAAGTGGATAAGCCAGTCGCATGATGCCACTAGCCACTAGCGATTAAGACAACAGTTTAATATGCTGCAATAGCTGATTGGTAGAGGTATCAAATTGCGCATCGCCGCCTTGCTGCATGGCGGTATGCACCGACTCTGCCATTTTCTTGCCCATCTCAACGCCCCACTGATCAAACGGATTGATGTCCCAAATGCTGGCCATAACATAAACCTTGTGCTCATAAAGCGCTATCAGCTCCCCCAAACTATGCGGGGTCAGCTCATCAATAAGGAGCGTGGTTGACGGCTGATTACCACGGTAATATTTGTATTTATCGGCATCAGAAGCCGCTTCAATATCCTTATCAGCAATAGCAGCATTACCAAAAGCTAAAACCCGACTTTGCGCTAAACAGTTTGCCAAAGACAATTCATGCTGTTGCTGTAGCGATTCATTTGTTGCATCATCACTATAACGGCGCACGCACGCAATAAAGTCACAAGAGACCTGCTGCGTTCCTTGATGCAAAAGCTGATAAAAAGCATGCTGCGCATTGGAGCCAATCTCGCCCCACAAAATTGGACACGTATCATAATCAAGGCGCTCGCCATGCTGCGTCACCGATTTACCATTACTTTCCATCTCAAGCTGGGTCAAGTAGCTTGGCAAATACTCCAAACGCCCATCATATGGCAGCACGGTATGCGCATTGACTTGTAAAAAGGTACTGTTCCAAACGGCAAGTAAACCTAATAATACTGGCAAATTCTCAGAAAAGTCTGCTTGGGCGAAATGCTCATCCATATTATGTGCGCCAGCTAGCAGCTCTTTAAAGCCGTTCATGCCAATACGAATGGCGATAGCAAGTCCAATCGCCGACCATAAAGAAAAACGACCGCCAACCCATTCCCACAGCTGCAATTGATGCTCAGAATGAATGCCCCAGGCAGTCATTTTTTCACAATTGGCCGATACGCCGATAAAGTGACGACGCAAGACGCTTTCTTCCGTGCCAGCGCGTAGCTTTGCCGTAGCGAGTAACCACGACAGGGCTGTCTTGGCATTCGATAGCGTATCAACGGTGCCAAAAGATTTGGAGGAGATGATAAATAAAGTGGTTTCAGAATTTAAGTGCTTGAGCAAATTATCAAGCTGTGTGCCAT
>NZ_DAINDI010000019.1:5131-7233 GCF_036731945.1 Psychrobacter sp. | reverse complement strand
GCTTTACCGGAAAACCCGCGCCATGTGCCGTTGCGTACCCGCTCTGACAATCTTTCTACCTGCGCCAAGCTTTTATGTACATCAGCGGTGACATTTTGCATACCAACTTGCAGCTGTTCTGTAGCTGGCAAGCGTAGAGCGGTATGCAGCGCTGCTCGCTCTTCACTGGTATTAACCATCGCCCCTTGTAACAAGGCATCGATACGGCCTGACAACTCGCAACTATTCGCCAAATTTAATAAATTTTCTAGCACTGCATCATTAATACACTGCTTGCTATAATCCATATATAGCGCGCCCGCTTGCGTACTAAAGCGAGACGTCCGCTCATTATCCTGCGCGAATAATGGGGCAAGCGCCCACGGCTGCTCCGCTAACTTGGCTAAATGCTGCCAATACTTAGAGTGGCGGGCACTTTTATAGCCCTTATTATTTGTCTCATCCATCAACTATTTATCATCCCTTAACTGCTGCTCGGCAAAATAGATAAACGCTTGCATATACGAGCGCATATCGCCTGCGTCATAACTATCACCGCGCATGGTCGTCACATTAACGCCATATTTGCTAATCAAGGCATCAATGGCATCAGTCAGTTGAATCTCGCCGCCAACCGACGCTCTAGTATTGGCCAGATAATCAAATATATGGTTGCTAAATACATAACGACCGACAACGGCCAATCTTGAAGGGGCATCCGCTAAGTTGGGCTTTTCGACAAAACCGGCAACTTTAAAGCTCGCGTTTTTATCAGCTTGCTCGATTTCATGCGCTTGATTAAATGCTTCGTCTAATTGGGCAATACCGTATTTATGTACATCTTCATCTGCTACGTTATTGACCAATATTTGCGAATGCGTGTCTTTGGCAAAGGCTTCAATCATAAACGCCAAATTATCAGTCGTTATATCGGTGGTAAATGGATCGAGCACCACATCTGGCAGCAGTACCGCAAAGTCATGCTCGCCGATGATTGGACGCGCCGCCAATACCGCGTGTCCTAACCCTAATGGTTTGCCTTGGCGTATCATAGACACCGTTACATCCTCGGGTAACCAAGTTAAGCTATCGGCTAACGTGTCTTTACCTTTAGCACGCAATTGATTATCCAATTCAGCATTGATATCAAAGTAGTTTTCGATGGCGCTTTTTTGCGCATGACCGACTAAAACGATATGCTTGATACCCGCAGCAATGGATTCTTCAACGACATAATGAATAGCGGGACGATTGCCAAGTGGTAGCAGCTCTTTTGGCACCGATTTCGATAACGGCAGCATACGCGTACCAAAGCCTGCGACAGGAATAACAGCATGAGTAATTTTTTTCATAATTGCTACATTTTAATCAAAGGAAAGTTATTTTTAGAATAAAAAAAGACACCCCATTGTAGGAGTGCCTTTATTTTTTTTCAACGATGTTTTGGTATTAGACTAGCTATTAATACCTAAATTACCAACCGGTAACTTCTTTTAACTTATCGCCAATTTTTGATGGATCGCGAGTATAAGCAATACCAGCGTCTTCAAAGGCTTTAAACTTCTCTTCAGCAGTACCTTGGCCACCAGAGATGATCGCGCCAGCATGGCCCATACGTTTACCAGCAGGCGCAGTCACACCAGCGATATAACCAACAACTGGCTTAGTTACGTGCTCTTTGATATAAGCCGCCGCTTCTTCTTCAGCTGTACCACCAATCTCACCGATTAATACGATGGCTTCGGTTTGTGGATCGTCTTGGAACAGTTTTAGCGCATCGATTTGGTTCATACCTGGGATAGGGTCGCCGCCGATACCGATACAAGTAGACTGACCAAAGCCAAGCTTAGTGGTTTGAGCAACCGCTTCATAAGTCAACGTACCAGAGCGTGAGATGATACCCACTTTACCTGGCAAATGGATATGGCCTGGCATGATACCGATTTTGCACTGACCTGGAGTGATAACGCCTGGGCAGTTTGGACCAACCATACGTACATCGCCTGCTTCTTCGATATAACGCTTGGCTTTTAGCATATCGATAGTCGGTACGCCTTCAGTGATCACGACGATCAATTTTACGCCCGCATCGACTGCTTCAACGATAGAATCTAGTACAAATG
>NZ_DAINDI010000019.1:3897-5108 GCF_036731945.1 Psychrobacter sp. | reverse complement strand
ACCTAGGTGCGTCTGACCGCCTTTACCTGGGGTTACGCCGCCGACTACTTTAGTGCCGTATTCGATTGCTTGTTCAGAGTGGAATGTACCGTTTTTACCAGTAAAACCTTGTACCAATACTTTGGTATCTTTATCAATTAATACACTCATTATTTTTTCCTTATTCGGTTGTCTTGCAATAGCAGTTTTCTCGCTCATGTATCATTAAATGTTAACGATTTATGCTTTTGCTAAAAACTGCCATTACGCTGTGACTATAATGCTCAAGCGTCTGGTTAAGCGAGTTATGAATAAAACAGCGCTTACCCTCACGACTTATATTAAAGGCTTATGCTTTAACCGCATCGACAATTTTTTGTGCCGCGTCTGCTAGGCCTTGAGCTGAAATGATTTTCACATCAGATTGCTCTAGTAGCTCAGCACCTTTTTCAGCGTTATTACCTTCTAGACGGACAACAACAGGTACTTTTACGTTCACTTCTTTAACTGCTTCGATAATCGCTTCGGCAATCATGTCACAACGTACGATACCGCCGAAGATGTTGATGAGAACGCCTTCAACACTGCTGTCTTCTAGAATGATTTTGAACGCTTCAACAACGCGATCTTTGGTTGCACCGCCGCCAACGTCCAAGAAGTTAGCAGGTTTGCCGCCGTACAATTTGATGATGTCCATGGTCGCCATCGCAAGACCAGCACCGTTTACCATACAACCGATGTTACCTTCTAGGGCAACATAGTTTAGGTCAAATTCAGCGGCTTTAAGCTCGCGCTCGTTCTCTTGCGTTTTGTCTTGTAGCGCGGCAATTTTAGGCAAACGATATAGGGCGTTTGAGTCAATACCAATTTTGCCATCAACACAAACGATTTCGCCATTTTCACGAACCGCTAATGGGTTGATTTCTAATAATGCAAAATCATTGTCAACGAATGCTTGATAAGCGCCGCTCATCAATTTTACAAACTGGTTGATTTGCTTACCTTCAAGACCCAGTTTAAATGCCACTTCACGTGCTTGGTAAGGCATTAGACCAACTAATGGATCAACGCTTACTTTAAAGATTTTTTCTGGAGTTTCGCTTGCGACTTCTTCGATATCAACGCCGCCTTCGGTTGATGCCATAAAAGTGACGCGACGCGTAGAACGATCAACAACTGCGCCAAGATATAACTCAGTTTGTACTGGGTACATATCCTCTGCAACCAAAACA
>NZ_DAINDI010000019.1:0-3887 GCF_036731945.1 Psychrobacter sp. | reverse complement strand
ACTTGCTTTGCTTCTTCGCGAGTTTTAACGAGCTTCACACCGCCCGCTTTACCACGGCCACCAGCATGAACCTGCGCTTTAATAACCGCAATATCAGTAGGCGTTTTATCAAAAGCAGCAGCAGCTTCGTCGCCATTATGGGCGATGATGCCTTCTTGAATGGGCAAACCGTAGCTTTTCAATAGCTCTTTTGCTTGATACTCATGTAAATTCATTGATTGTATCCTTTATTTTTTACAATTAATAAAAAGTGACAACAAGTGCAAGGCAGAATAATGCTGCCACACTTATGATGGCGGCGACCGTTATCATAATAGTGATAGCGGCCGCACCATCCGGTTAAACTTGATATTTACTCAAATGCTTTCATTTTAAGCAAGTTAATCTTAAGCAATTTAATCTCAAAAACTACTTACGTTTTTTACGCTGAATGGCATGAATCGCACGGCCATCTGCTGATAAAGCAGCTTCATGAACCGCTTCAGAAATGGTTGGATGCGCAAATGTCATCAACTGCAAATCTTCAATACTAGATACAAATTCCATCGCAATCATACCTTGATGGACAATATCGCCCGCACCAGCAGAAATGGCATGCATACCTAACAAACGATCTGTTTTGGCATCAGCAACAACTTTGATAGATCCTTGTGCTTCACTTTGGGCAAGCGCACGGCCGTTCGCTGCTAGGTTAAATGAACCAGTTTTGACTTCATAACCCGCTTCAGTCGCTTCTTGCTCGGTCAAACCAACCCATGCAATTTCTGGATGGGTATAAATGACGTTAATAATGGTGTCATAGTTAACTTGTGCTTTTTCGCCATGAATGCGCTCAACCGCCATCATGCCTTCTTCCATGGCTTTATGCGCAAGCATAGGGCCACGAACCAAGTCACCGATTGCATAAACGCCGTCAAGGTTGGTTTTACACTGGTCATCGACATCGATAAGACCGCGTTCAGTCAAAGTGATACCGCTGTCTTCGCCCAATAGTTTTTCAGAGTAGGCACGGCGACCGACACAAACAATCAGTTTATCAAAGCTTTCATCCGAGGCTTCGCCTTTTGCTTCGCTGGTCACAACAACTTGATCGCCTTTCACTTCAGCATTGGTCACTTTGGTGTCGACGCGAATATCAAGACCTTGCTTTTTCAGCATTTTACCCGCTTCTTTAGCGATGTCTTTGTCAGCAGCAGCTAGGAAACTTGGTAGTGCTTCATAAACCACCACTTCCGCACCCAAGCGGCGCCATACTGAACCTAGCTCGAGACCGATAACACCAGCACCAATGACGCCTAAACGCTTTGGTACTTCGGTGAAATCAAGCGCGCCAGTAGAATCAACAATACGGTCGCCGTCAGTTTTTGCCACAGGAATATCGATAGGCACCGAACCTGCTGCAAGAATGACGTTTTTGGCGGTAATAGTCGTTTCACTTTCGTCTTCTAGAGCGGTAAATTTAACTTTTTTATCCGCGCCTTTCCCATCTTCTAATGTGCCCCAGCCTTGTAGCCAGTCAACGCCATTACCTTTTAACAATGCCGCCACGCCGCCCGTCAATTGCTTAACAATGGCTTCTTTACGACCAATCATTTGCTCGATATCGATAGCAACGTCACCAGTGCTGATACCATGTTCAGCAAGATCATGCTTGGTCGCTTCATAACGGTGTGATGAATCAAGCAAGGCTTTTGATGGGATACAACCGACGTTTAAGCAAGTACCGCCCAGTGCTGGCTCACCTTTATAAACGCGTTTTTCGATACAAGCCACGCTCATACCCAATTGGCCTGCACGAATAGCGGCTTCGTAACCACCAGGACCGCCGCCGATGACGACTAAATCATAATTGTCTTTCATAGTACGTTCCTATTTTTAATTTGGTTCTAATTTATTTCTAAATTTTTTCTAATTCTATGAGGATTTAAATGACTGGTTAGCCTACTGAATGATAAATGATACTTTCATTCTGTCGTTAATACACCACAAAAAAAGTCGCATTTATTTGGCAATAAACCACAATCACCTCGTCCAAAGTGAAAAAGCTTGTATCAGTGGTTACCGATACAAGCTTAAAAGCTTACAGGTCTAGGAGTAGCATGGTTGGATCTTCGACCAACTCTTTGATAGTAACTAAGAACTGTACCGCTTCTTTACCGTCAATCATACGGTGATCATATGATAGTGCTAGGTACATCATTGGTAAAATTTCAACTTTACCGTCGACTGCCATTGGGCGATCGTTGATAGCGTGCATACCTAAGATAGCAGTTTGTGGTGGATTCAAGATAGGCGTTGACATGAGTGAACCAAAGACGCCGCCGTTTGAAATGGTGAACGTACCGCCAGTCATGTCATCAAGACCAAGCTTACCTTGTTGTGCTTTACCACCAAACTCACGAATCTTAGCTTCAACATCAGACATGCTCATGCGGTCGGTATCACGCAATACAGGAACGACCAAACCACGATCTGAAGATACGGCAACACCGATATCATAGTAGCCGTGATAAACGATGTCATCGCCGTCTAGTGACGCGTTAACCGCTGGGAAGCGTTTTAGTGCTTCAGTCGCCGCTTTAATAAACAATGACATAAAGCCTAGACGTACGCCATGACGCTTTTCAAATTGCTCTTTATACTTAGCACGCATATCCATCAACGGTTTCATGTTGACTTCGTTAAACGTGGTTAGCATCGCTGTTTCTTGTGAGGCAGCCAGTAGACGGTTAGCAACTGTCTTACGTAGACGCGTCATTGGTACGCGTTTTTCAGTACGCTCACCGGTTGATTCAGCAACTGGACGACCGCTATCAGACTTGATGGAGCTATCAGCTTTTAGCGTTGGGTTTGCCATGTCGGTTTTGGTTACACGACCACCGCGGCCACTACCTTCGACGTTTTTAGGATCAACGCCAGATTCTTTCGCCGCTTTTCGTACCGCTGGGCTTTGGTCTTTATGATCCGCTTCGTCTTTTTTATCTGTCGCTTGGACTGGCTCACCGCCATCGGTAGCTTGTTTCGGCTGTACTGGCGCTGCTGGTTGATCTGGGTCTACTGCAGGCTCATCAGCACTATCGCTGCTACCACCAGCAGAGCTACCGCTAGCACCAGCTTCAAACTCGGCGATTAGCTCGTCTGACAAAATCGTATCGTCAACTTGCTTAACGATTTTGGTAACCACACCGTTATCAGGTGCAACCACTTCTAATACCACTTTATCAGTTTCAATTTCAGCCAATAAGTCGTCGCGGCTAACTTCTTGACCTTCAGTGACATGCCATTCCACGAGGGTGCCATCGGCAACCGATTCTGGAAAAACGGGGGCTTTAATTTCAGCCATCGATATACTCCTTAGATATTGATATTACTCTTTATTATTAAGTCGTGATAGGCAGTCAATACCATTCTCAATCGTCTTACTTTAATGGTAATAGCGGTACGGACTGTTATCGCCTGATTCGTGTATCTTATATAATCTGTTGCTTAAGCCAACTACTATTTAGATAGCTCATCCACACTGATACCAAGACCACCAGCAATGAGTGCTTGCTGCTGCTGAACATGTAGTTTTGGAGATCCTGTCGCTGGCGCCGCACTAGCAGGACGCGCAACTGGCTCCATAACTTTTGCCTTGGTTGGATGCGGTACAACAATGCGGAACATATGCGGCGCTAAATAGTACCAAGCACCTTGGTTAAGTGGCTCCTCTTGCGTCCAAACTATCTCAGCTAAGTTACTATATTTTTCAATCTCAGCAATCAAACGCTCTTCTGGTAATGGGTATAGCTGCTCGATACGCACAATCGCTACGTGATCTAAACCTAGCGCACGGCGTTGTTCTAATAAGTCATAGTAAACTTTACCGCCGCACAGCACCATACGCG
>NZ_DAINDI010000018.1:31275-46543 GCF_036731945.1 Psychrobacter sp. | reverse complement strand
AAGGTGGCGTGGTGTTCAATATCGCTGAAACCACGGATGTGCCGATTCGTTATATTGGGGTCGGTGAGTCGATTGATGATTTGCGCGCCTTTAGTCCAAAGCAGTTTGTCGCGGCCTTATTTGAGACCGATGATAAAGAATAGCGCTTGCTGATTTTTTTCAAAGAATAAATAAGTGTCAAAAATATGAGTGTTTAGAGGGAAAAATCATGATAGTTACCATCGCAGCGGTTGAGTCGCACCAGTTGGCATTGATTGCCAGTACGCATGAGCATAGCAGTCCTAAGCTGGTCGAAGTCAATTGGCTGCAGGTGGGTGATTCTTGGCACAGCTCAAAATCTATTCCCAAGCTTAAAAAGCATTATGGGCTTGTCGATGAGGATTTTACCTTTATCGCTCAAAATAATTTAAGCAAAAGCGAGCCTGCTGAGGCGCTACTTTTAGAAGCGCTTGAGCAATTAGCAGCGTATTTTAAAGGTGAGCGTCAAGCATTTGACTTGCCATTAGACATAAGCTTAGGCACTGATTTTCAGCAACGCGTCTGGCAACAGCTGCAACAGATACCGCATGGTAAAACGATTAGTTATGCCACGCTCGCGCAGCGAGTCGGTAATCCTAAAGGCTTTCGCGCGGTAGCCAATGCCAATGGCAAAAACCCCTTTAGCATCATCATTCCTTGTCACCGTGTTATTGCGAGCGATGGCAAACTAGGTGGTTATACTGGCGGCTTAGATAAAAAAACATACTTGCTGACGCTCGAAGGGGTTGAGGTTAAACGCTAAGGTTTTTTTACTAAGCCAAAAATTCTGACTATAAGTTTTTTGGCTATTTAGAACATTTACCGCAGCCGTTACAATCCTTCGAATTTTTAAAGATTACCTTGGTCCATACGTAATAAAAAGATAAAACAACGATTATAAATACCAATAAATATTGTACGAATATATTCATCATTGGGCCTCTAAAATCCAAAAAAACTTCCTGTTACGCGATAGGTGAGCCATGCCATTAAATAAGCCAATACAAATAAATAGCTGGCGATGGCGATGGTTTGTTTTAAAGACTTGGTTTCGCGGCGAATAACGGCTAGCGTAGCTAAACACATCGGCGCGTAAACATAAAATGCCAAAAATGAAAAAGCAGTGGCCAATCCCCACTGCGTATGAATGATAGGAATAAGCGTTTGATTGACCGCTTCATCGCCGACGCTACCGACCGCATATACCGTGCCAAGCGCGGCAATGACGACCTCGCGAGCGGCTAGGCCCGGGATTAAAGCAATACACATCTGCCAGGTAAAACCAATGGGCGCAAAAATCGGCTCAATCATATGCCCAAGCATGCCAGCAAAACTATAATCTATCGCTGGGTTTGTCGCGCCAATCGGGGCGGCAGGAAAAGTCACCAATACCCACAATATTACCGTCAGCGCAAAAATGACTGTACCGGCTCGCATTAAAAAGGCACTCACCTTGTCCCAAAGCTCACTGGCAATATGTTTGATATTTGGCAGACGATAAGTAGGGAGCTCCATCAATAAGGGAAAGGCTGCCGCTTTTGCCGTCGTACTATGAAAGCGTTTGAATAGCCACGATACAAACGCCGCTGAAAAAATACCGGCGATATACAATACAAATAAGGTCATACCTTGTAAGTTGAAAACACCTAGGACGGTTTGATTAGGAATCACCGCTGCAATAATCAGCGCATAAATCGGCAAACGCGCCGAACACGTCAGCATGGGCAATACCGCAATCGCCACAAAACGTTCTTTATGATTGGGAATAGTACGGGTCGACATAACCGCTGGCACCGTACAAGCGAAACCTGACAACAAAGGGATAAATGAGCGTCCAGATAAGCCTACTTTAGACAATAAGTTGTCCAGTAAAAAAGCGGCGCGCGGTAAATAACCTGAGTCCTCTAGTATTAATAAGAATAAAAATAGCAGGGTAATTTGTGGTACGAACACAACGACGCTACCTACGCCAGCAACGACGCCATTGACGAGCAGGCTTTGTAATATCCCATCTGGTAGCCAGTCGACTAACAGCGCGCCAAAACTTGCTACCAACCATTCAATGCCTTGCATCAGCGGCTCTGCCCACGCGTAGACAGCTTGAAATATAATAAAAAGAATCGTTAATAGAATAATGACCCCGATGACGGGATGCAATGCCAAATAATCTATGCGCTCATGCCACTTTGGCAAACGTTGTGCGCTTATCACCGCTCGGCTCAAAATATCATCAGCACTCTTATACATCGCTTGCGTATCAGTGTTAATGTTATTAAAGCCATTATCGATATGATTACCACTGCTATTAGCTTTGAAAAAGCGCACGGGCTGAGCTTTATGCTTTATATGCTCAATAAACTCATCTGCCAAAACCAGCAATTGCTCACAGCCTTGACGCTTGATTGCCACCGTCTTGACGACAGCAACGCCCAGCTCCTTTGATAGTATGGCTTGGTCAACTATCAGTCCTCGGCTTTCTGCTACATCGCTCAGATTGAGCGCGACTATGATTGGCAAATTTAAGCTTTTGAGTTCCAACAGCATTCGTAATGACATCCGCAGGTTAGTCGCATCAGCCACAAAAATTATCCCATCTGGTATCGGCTCGCCCGCCATCTGGCCAAAGAGCACTTGACGCGTAACTTCTTCATCGAGGCTGGTGGTTTTTAAGCTGTAAGTACCCGGCAAATCTATAATATTGACCGTAGCATGCCCAAGCAGTGTGGCACTGCGTTTATCGACAGTGACGCCAGAATAATTGGCCACTTTTGCTTTAGAACCTGTTAGCACATTAAAGGTGGCTGTTTTACCACAATTAGGGGCGCCAACTAAGGCAAGATTAATAGGGCGGGTTTCGGCTTGTGTTTGCGTATTTGGCATTTAGTCAGACATCGCTTATTTATCAAGTTATCAGTCATTAAGGTGCTACAACCTACAACAGCCTTAATATAGCAAGTCAGGGGCAAGTCAGTAAATTAGACGGAATACTTACCTTGAATCTATAGCGATACAGCTGATTTTAATGAGCTCATCGGCGCGTAAGCTAAACTGCGCACCGGTACTAAGTCGCACCGCATAAGGCGGCTTGCCAAACAGACCTTTGGCAACGATTTGAATAGTGGTATTGGGCAGAAAGCCTAAATCTTTGAGTCGTTGACTGATAATGTTATCCATTTCACCAAAGCGCTCATTGGCGATGATATCATCAATAATAGCAGGCTGGTGCTTAGCTAAGTCGAGTAACGAGCATAGATGAGTCGCTTTAGGGTTAAGCTTATGAATATTGACGGCAGTGGCGGTTGGATAAGAGGGCAGAAGGGAGGTACGCATAAAGAATCCTTATCCATTCTTATATGTTAATGATAATTGTTACTGTTAAAATCGAATTATATGCCTCGCTTATTGACGATACAATACCCATAAAGGATGATGCAAATAACAAAAAAAACCAGAGAGTATGACACTGTCTGGTTTTTATTTTTTGCTACGGATAATATGGTTTTTGACGTAAGCTAATTAAATTTGCCAAGGTTTTTTGCTGGTAAATCTTAGACTACTCTCAGACACATTAAGCTACTGTTCAAGCTGCGCCATGACTGCATCGGTAAAGCTCACATTACTATAGACTTCTTGCACATCGTCAATATCTTCTAGCATATCGATCATTTTCATCACTTTTAGCGCGTCGTCGATATTATCAATCTCAGCGCTGGTGGCAGGTGCCATAGTGACTTCGGCATTATCAGAGACAAGCCCTGCGGCATTGAGCGCATCCTTCACTTGACCGAAATTTTCCCATTCAGTAATAACCAGCAAGCTTTCACCATCGTTTTCGATGTCCAGCGCGCCAGCGTCCAAAGCCGCGAGCATGACTTCTTCTTCTAAGCTGATATCGTTAAAAACGATTTCGCCGCGTTTTGTAAACAGATAAGCGACCGAGCCTGAGGTGCCAAGGTTGCCTTCATTTTTGGTAAAGGCATGGCGCACTTCACTGACCGTACGGTTCAGATTGTCAGTCATGGTTTCTACCAGTACCGCGACGCCGCCGACGCCATAGCCTTCGTAGCTGACTTCATCCATATTGTCATTATCATCGCCGCCTGTACCACGAGCAACCGCGCGGTTGATGGTATCTCGAGTCATATTGACTGATAAAGCCTTTTCGATTACCGCACGCAAGCGTGGGTTTTTATCAGGGTCGGGGTCACCTTGCTTGGCAGCAGAAACAATTTCACGAATAATCTTGGTAAATATTTTACCTTTTACCGCATCCTGACGGGCTTTACGGTGTTTGATATTTGCCCATTTTGAATGGCCTGCCATATGACGTCCTTACGTTTTACGGGTTGTTTATAGTGCGTATAAAAAGTTAGTAGACTATACTTTGTTAACAACTTTTCATACTTGATAAGGTATTGTTATTATATGATTGTGCGGTTAATACAGTGTAATAGACCTATCGGCAAGTTAACGATATGTATGTCGTTTGGCGCGCTTTTTTGCTACACTGCTATCTTCTTTGTCTTGAGCGGCTACTGTCTGAGACTATGAAAACCGCTAGTAAAATATTGGCAGTATTATAAACCACTTTAGCGCATTTTGACCAACCTTAGCTTGCCCATATCAGCTTAAAGCGTTCGGTTTTTTATAACCATTGATTTTGTGACTATACCGACTTTATGAAACAACCAACCGCCGAAGCCATTACCCATTTGCGTAACCGCATTCATATCATTATCGAAGGTACGGATACCCGTTTGGGTAAGCTATTTGATATTGTATTGTTGATTGCGATTTTGGCCAGTGTTGCCGTGGTAATGCTCGATAGTGTGCTATATATGCGTTTGCAATATGGTACGCTATTTCGTTATGCAGAATGGTTTTTTACCATTTTATTTACCATTGAGTATATTTTAAGGTGGTTTTCGGCGCCCAATCGCTTTCGTTATGCGTTTAGTTTCTTTGGCATCGTAGATTTATTGTCGGTATTACCCAGCTATTTAAGCCTTGTATTTGGCGGCGTCCAGTATCTGCTCGTCATTCGCATCCTGCGTATCTTACGGGTATTTCGGGTACTCAAGCTCAATACCTACATGCAGCAAGCGGGCTTTCTTGCCTCAGCACTTAAAACCAGCCAACAGAAAATCACGGTATTTTTCTTATCACTAGTCTTACTCGTCACCATTTTTGGTTCGGTTGTCTACGTGGTAGAAGGGCCAGAAAATGGTTTTACCAGTATTCCTATCTCTATTTATTGGGCAGTGGTGACGGTTACGACCACGGGCTATGGTGATATGTCACCAAAAACGCCAATCGGGCAAGCAATTGCATCGATGGTGATGATCACTGGTTATGCGATTATTGCCGTGCCGACAGGTATTTTTACCGCCGAGCTGGCACGTAACATGCGCCCGCAGCTAAACCCAATTGCCTGTCCAAACTGCGGCAAATTCGGTCATGCCGTAGGAGCGGATTTCTGCGATCGCTGCGGCCATGCGTTGCACGTTTAGTAATCTATGTATTCTGCCACCAGTGGCGATAAGTCGATAACCACGCCTAGGTTGACCAAATTCCAATATTGACCTGAAATGGTACGGTCAAGCATCATCGTCGTTGCTGATGGCTGAAACTGACCAAAATACTTTAACGACGTGCGCATTTGGGCAATGGCTTCATGATGAGTTTGGCTGCTGCCAAAATCAAAAGGACCTTGCTGATAAGGTTCTATGGATAAGGGTTTAAGTCCAATCTCTAACCACTCTTGATAAAATTCACCCGGCACGACTTTATCATCATCGCGGCGGATATCAAGGGCAATTAAATCTTGCTCAAGGGCAGTCACATCGCCTTTTAAGGCATGCTTAGCAAAGCGGCGAAATAATTGTACTTCGCTGTCACTATAACTGCGAATACCACCAAAATCATAAGCCACAACGCTACCATCGGTGCGAAAGGCAAAGTTGCCAGGGTGGGGGTCACAGTGCATACGGTATAAACCAAATAGCTGTCCGGCACTAAAATGAAACAGGCGCTTAGCGATCTTTTGCTTAATGTCGTTATCCCAAGTCGCAGCAACAGCAAGCGGCTCACCCATCTCTTCGGTCAAGGTTAAAATGCGTTTGGATGAGTGGCTACTAATCACTTTGGGGATAATTAGTCCTTCATCATCGGCATGAAAGGCGCCAAATACCTGTAGATTGTGCGCCTCTTTAACGTAGTCGAGCTCGTCATGCAAACTTTGGCGAATCTCATTAAATAATTGTTCTTGTAACTGCTTACTCATATTCAGGACGCCAGCTATTTTTAGCGCCATGCGTACTTGTTTTAGATCGCTATCGCAGTTTTCATCAACATCAGGATACTGCACCTTTACCACCACCCTTTGCCCAGACGGCAAAACCGCTCTGTGCACTTGGCCGATTGACGCCGCGGCAAATGGCGCTTCTTCAAATTGGGTAAATAACTCAGCAATAGGCGCTTTTAATTCACGCTCAACTTGCGCGCGTATTTGTCCATAAGGCATCGGCGGCGCGTCTTTTTGGAGTTTTTCTAAAGCGGTCGCCACTTCAGGTGGAAACACGTCTTTATATTGGGAGGCGATTTGTCCCACTTTCATTACCGCGCCTTTCATTTCACCAAGCGTTTCAGCGATTTGCACACCGACGTCTTGCATCAGCGCTGAGCGCGCTTCTAGACGTTTTTCTTCGTCACTTGAGAGGTGCTTTAATGAGTTTTTAGCAGCTTTACCGGCGATACTTGCGGTCATGCCAGCGAGTTTCATAAAGCGTTTTCCGGACGATTTTGCCATTCATATCACCATATCGTGGGTTGTTTTTCATGCGCTCATATTATTACTTTCATCATATCATTGCTGTTTGACTAATGTGCCAAAAGCAACTTGATCGCAACTTCAATGCTAATAGTCGGGTACCTATTTTGACATTATCTTTATATAGATAAAGTACATAGGTAATGTCAAAATCGCTAGATTAGCGGTCTAATTTTAAAGCATAAGTATGGGTTAGCCAATAATCCAATGCCATCTGATAACCCAAATGCCCGAGACCGCAAATCACGCCGACGGCTATATCGCTTAAATACGAATGCTGACGAAACGGCTCACGAGCATGAACATTGGATAAATGCACCTCTATAAAGGGTTTTTGTGTTGCCAATAGCGCATCGCGTATCGCCACTGAGGTATGGGTAAAAGCAGCAGGATTGATAATAATTGCATCTACTTGTGCAGCAGTTTCTGCTAAAAGACCATAATATTGAATCTCATCGACTAGCTTGCCCTCATGATTTGATTGGATACAAATCAGCTCGATGTCGTATTTGGCGGCACGCTCGATCAAGTTTTTCTCAATGTCAGCAAGGGTCGTATGACCGTAAATTTCCGGCTCACGCTTACCGAGCAAGTTCAGATTAACGCCATTGATCAGCAATAATTTATGCGTCAACGTCTTATCATTTTGTTGTAGATTGCTATTTGCTCTTATTGGCTGAGAAGTGGTTGTCATAGTTATAGTTGGCTCTACAATTATTAAGGTAAGTGGATTGCTATTATTAAAAATAAGCGGCGCCGTACTTTTATGACGGTGCCTTTTTGGAATTTTGAGAAAGAAAATACATTAAATATACGATGTTTTAGCCCTTTATCATAACAGTTTGTCAGCATGGTTATAAAAATAACCGCAAAAACTGCCATAAGGGCTAAAAATCATGTGAAAAGTCTTTATGTTGCCAAAAACCCATGCTATGATATTTTTTACGCAACAAATATTACTTGTTTGTTGCTAGCGCTGATATAAGCAAATAATATAATGCTTAAAGTATTTTGATAGCTGCTTATATTGGTGAGGATGAATTTACTATACGCTGATTCATAAAGAGAGTAATAACAGGCTTTATGAGGCGATGATGGTATGTAGAGTAGTACTCTTACATTTTGATTTCATAATCTTCAACCCCGTTTATATGCAATGTCGCAAAGGAATTTGGGGTTAAGTGACTTTTTAGGAAGTAATATTATGTCAGCTCGTGAGCAAGGTATCGTTAAGTGGTTTAATGACTCAAAAGGCTTTGGTTTCATTCAACGTGATAGCGGCGAAGATATTTTTGTCCATTTCCGCGCGATCCAAGGTGATGGTTATCGCTCTTTAAAAGATGGCGAAAAAGTTGAGTTCAGTGTGGTTGAAGGCGAAAAAGGCCTGCAGGCTGAAGAAGTCAGAAAAGTAGAAGAGTAATCGCTACCGACATTAATGCCGTTTGGCTATAATGTCGTTACAAACTACTGATATACTACTAAGTCAAGCCCGTCTGTCTTGCCTATGTTGAATAAAACGCAGCATATTTGGTAAGTTTAGATGTTAGGCTTGGCTTTTTTATGCATGCTTGTTTTATTGTTTGTCTGCTTAGCGCAGATATGCTATTAATGGCAGGCAAATTATACAAAAGGATATTTTTTTGAGTACTTTTAAGACGTTTACCGATTTGCCGTTATCAAATGCCACGTTGCGAGCTGTAAATGATTTAGGCTTTACTGAATTGACGCCCATTCAAGCACAGATATTACCGCATACATTGGCAAATCAAGACGCTATCGGACAGGCGCAAACCGGTACTGGCAAGACGGCAACGTTTTTATTGACTATTATGGAAGCACTGCTTAAGCGTCCCTTTGCTGCCGATGAAAAACGCTATTTGGGCGAGCCAAGAGCCGTGGTGATGGCGCCAACGCGTGAGCTTGCCCAGCAGATATTTGATGACTGTATTGCTCTGACCAAATATACTTCGCTTCACAGCGTTTGTATCATGGGTGGTACCAATTACGAAACTCAGCAGCATGAGCTTGAGCGCCAATATGTCGATATCTTAATTGCGACGCCAGGGCGTTTGATTGACTTGATGCACAAGGGCATGGTCTATCTAGATCGCGTTGAAGTGTTGGTATTAGATGAAGCGGATCGTATGCTCGATATGGGTTTTATCCCAGATATCAAACGTTTGGTCGGCCGTATGCCGCCGAATACCGATCGTCAAAGTTTGCTGTTTTCTGCCACCTTTAACCAAGATGTGATGAATCTTGCCTATCGCTGGTTACATGAGCCAGAATTTGTAGAGATTGAGCCTGAGCATAAAACCAGTGAATTGGTCGATCAGCATTTTTACTTATTAACCGAAGATCAAAAGCTCGCCGCGGTAGAGCGTTTCATCACTGATGAGACAGTAGAGAAGGTGATAATTTTTGCCAACCGTAAAGACCAAGTGAAGCGTTTGTATCATAAGCTGCGTCAGGCGCATAAAACCGTCATGTTATCAGGCGATGTCATGCTTCTGTGCTGGTCGCAACCGATGTGGCAGGACGCGGCATTCATGTAGATGATGTCAGCCATGTGATTAATTATACCTTGCCAGATCAGCCAGATGATTACGTACACCGTATTGGTCGTACGGGACGCGCCGGACAAACCGGTATCAGTATCAGCTTTGTCAGCGAAGACGATGCTTTTAATATCCCAGCGCTAGAGAAGCATTTGGATACCAAGTTTCGCCTTGAGCAATGGCCGGAATGATTTTATTAAAGCAACTTTTATTTTGATAAATACTGCTGCATGAAAAAGCCCTTAACGTCATCATGATGTTAAGGGCTTTTTTTATACGGTAATAAGAACTTGTATACCGCTATTGAGAAGATTCTGGCATAGCTTCATGATGATGGCTATTCATTTGCTGCTCATCTGTCATATTATGCTTATTGTGATTCATAGCATTATCTACATTACCTGAATCATGTGGCATATCATGCATACTATGATCCATCGAGCCATTCATAGCGGGCGTCATCTCATGCTGCATATTTTTCATATTATGATGGGCGGTTGTTGTTGTCGCTTCAGAGGAAGTATTGCTATCGGCCATCATAGCGGCGTGGCTGCCATGATTCATTTGAGCATGCTCACCATGTCCATTACCGCCGCCGTGGCCACCATGCATGCTAGCCATTATCATAGGAACAAAAGCAACCGCTAAACCAGATAACACCATGATAGCGCCATTAATTTGTCTTAAACGCATACGGCCAATTTTTTCACGCAACCAACCAACTGTCTCGTGGGTAGCCACTAACATCGGTACAGTTCCCAAACCAAAGACAAACATCAATGCCGCACCGCCGAGTGGGTTATGAGCAACGACAGCGATAAGTAGCGCACCATAAACCAAGCCGCAAGGTAAAAATCCCCATAATAACCCTGCCGCTAAAGCACGCGGGAAGGTATTAAGTGGAAATACTTTTTGGCGAAGCGGACTAAGGAATTGCCAAAAACGCATGCCGACGCGCTCAAGTTTGGCTAAAAATGGCGCGCCAAGCATGGTGACGCCCACAAAGACCAAGACCAAACCCAATAAGATACGAGGCATACTGTTGCCCGTCATCAACGGCGCTAAAACAGTGGTGCCAACAAGCCCAGCAACCAAACCCAAAAATGCGTAACTGCTTAAACGCCCGAAGTGATAAGTCGCTATCAAAGCACGGCGCTTAGCAGGGCTGACATCTTTCATCGATAAACTAAATGCCGCCACCAAACCGCCACACATGCCTAAGCAATGCGGTGAACCTAAAAATCCCATTAGTAATGCCGCAACGAGTAAAGCTGTGGTCATGGGGGTTTCTCCTAAAAATGGTAAAGGGTGAGCCTGCTTTTATCCTTGCCCTAAAAAAGAGATAAAAGCAGTCAGGTATAAATGAGATATAAAAGGCTAAAGGATTGAGTTTTATTGATAGCTATTTTCATGATAAAGACGATATCAGCACGCAGTGCATCGTTAGCATTCAATCATCGGTTTTGTTAGAGTCTGCTGGATCATTGGTTTGCGGTGCTTGAGGGGTATTCTCGTTAGGCTCATGGGCTTGAATGGTTTGGCGACGCTCTTGGCGATCATCCAAGATGATACGCTGCGATGCATTATCTAAATCTTCAAATTGGTTTGATCGAACCGCATAGCGTATTGCCCAGATAGCGACCACGAACAGCATTAAACTTAAAGGAATTAATAAAAATATACTGAGCATGGCAAACCTCTTTCATAGCAGTTTCTTATATTATACACTTATTGCAAGTGTTATAAATGTTCTATAAATTTCAAAAATAAAACAGTGGATAATGGGGCAATAATAGGTACCTAATGATATTAAGACTAAAATTAAAATTAAGACAGTAAATGCCAGCTGGCTATTGCTCAGTAGGTTTTTTAGCGACACTACCCCTTGGGGTTAATAGTTGCTGCGAGGTCACATCGTTGGCATCACGACAGTTTGCTTGCGGACGAATGACATCACGTAAGTAAGCGGCAACTTCATAAACTGCCCGCCGCGAATGGCTTAAGTTTTGCGCTGGTTCCATCCAATCACGGCGCACCGGTAAGGGCGCGTTAATTGGCGTACTATTAATACCATTTAAAGCAAACTGTCTGCGCGCGCGCGCCATGTGATAGCTGTCGGTGATAAGGTACACATGATACAGAGGAATGCGCTTGGCAGTAAAACGCGCATTTTCACAGGTATTCATACTGGCATTTTCGCTGATAAGCCCGTCAATTCCATGGTCAATAAGCCATTGACCAAGCCAAGGTGCTTCGGCGCCGCTCAGGACGATAGGTAGCGGCAAGTCATGATAAGCGGTTGCCGCTGTACGAGCGCGATTAAGGCTATAACTATTGAGAATAGTTTGATTGTTATTGTCATTGGTCAAGCCGCCGCCCAACACCACATAAGCGGTCGGTGGAGAACTTATGGCGGCAGGTGGCATCTTTGGTAAGGGTAAATGTGCTAAGAGATAAACCACCGCTTGCGAAAATAGCGGGGTAAACAAACTGATAAGAACGAGAATAACGGCCGTTGAGCCAAGCAAAAAAGTGGCATTAATAATACGAAACAGCTTTATCATACGCTCAGCTGAACGTAAATAAGAGCGCCATAAGCGCTTGGACCATGATCGCTTAGACCACATGCTCATCAAATCCAATAGAGCCGTCAGCATTTACCCAAACCGGCTCGCGCGCCAATTCAATCGCAAACTTCTCATGGACAATGTCAGCGATATGCTGCTGCGCTTTTGCCACATCCGCTTGCGTCGCTTGATATGGGCTGTGATTAGTCAACACTAACGCTTGCTGCTGATGGGCGAGTATTGGCGCTAAACCACGCCCCTTTAGACCAGCCTGTTCAATTAACCAGCCAGCTGCCACCTTAACCATGGCATCGGGCATTGGATAGCCAACGATGGTAGGATGGATGGCTTTTAGCGCTATAAATTGCGCTTGAGGAATAATAGGATTTTGAAAAAAGCTGCCGCAATTGGGTAGCTGTTTGGGGTCGGGTAGCTTCTGCTGGCGAATATCTATAATCGCTTGCATGACATCAGCAGGATTGGGCTGGCTACGTCCTTGCTGCTCGGCATAGCGCTGCGCAACCGTCTGCACATCGCCGTAGCTGGCAAGGATTTTGCTGGGATCGGTATGCAGACGAAAACCAACGCGCGTAATCAGCCAAGTATTGGGCGCACGCTTAAAGAGGCTGTCGCGGTAGCCAAACTCACAGTCTGCTGCTGTTAGCTGATGCCAAGTTTGGCTTGGGAGATGATAGGCACGCACATACTCTAGACAGTCTTCTAACTGTACACCGTAAGCGCCGATATTTTGTACCGGCGCCGCGCCAGTCAAACCCGGTATCAGTGCCAAATTTTCTAGGCCATACCAACCTTGAGCAACCGTATGCATGACCAAGTCGTGCCAATTTTCACTAGCCATCACTTCGATATCGACATAACTGTCTGTCTGCGCTGTCACGCTAATACCGCGCATCTGTGGTCGTAAGACAATTGCGTTTAGGCTTGCGGGCAATAAAACGTTACTGCCGCCCGAGAGCACGAACAACGGCTTAGTAGGTGTTGCCTCTTTTCCGTAATCTGCCATAAAGGCATCAAGCTGTGCCTCATCGGTTAAGGTCACGACTACATCTGCCACAGATGCCAATGCCATGGTATTGCTATGCGACAAATCGACTAAATTATCCTGCGATATATTCACTGCAAGATTGGTTGATGTCGCAGGTTGAGCACTGAAATCATAGCGTAAAGCTGAAGTCATAACATAGCCTATAGGGCAAATAAACGAAAAATAATGCGGTGTTTATTATAAAGGATGAGCGGTATAAAAGTAGCAGAAATATAGCACTTTATCGCTAACTATTATTGAGTTTGGCTAAACATTTAGCGCTAAGAACTATTAAACTAAGCAGTTTTCCAGCTTTCAATCCAAGCTTGAGCACTGGATTCAATACGTTCAATCACTTCTTCGAACGCATCGGCGTCCCCTTGATAAGGGTCTGGTACATCGTCGCCGCCGTAGGTTGGGTCTTCTTCACTAAATAATGCCAGTTTGGCAAGCTTGCCATCTGTATCGCTGATACTGTCTTTTATGGCTTGTAGGTCAGCTAAGTTTTGCGCATCCATCGCCAAAATCAAATCAAACTTACGAAAATCATCAGCATTCACTTGACGCGCGACCAGCTTATTGATGTTGTAACCATGGGCTTTGGCGTGGCGCTGTGCCCGCTCATCTGGCGCATGACCAATATGCCAGTCTCCCGTACCTGCTGAATCCACTTTCATCGCCAGCCCTGCAATCGCTGCTTGCTGACGGAAAATCTCTTCGGCGGTCGGTGAACGGCAAATATTCCCCAAACAAACCACTAGAACAGAGGAAGGAGTAGACGCTTTGATTGGCATATAATGACCTTTTATCACAACAAAAAAACATGCTATCAAGACCAGCATGATAATGCGGTTGCTTAGCATGTTATCGAATAAATGAATTGGTGGTTAGCGTAACGGTTAATATCTTGAATGGCAAGAGCAGAGGTAAACAATAGGGTCACGCTAGGCAATAAATAATAGAATACTGCTGTTACTGGCAGCCTTTATTCTTGCTTGTTTTTAAAGCGTTGTAAATCACGACGCTCTTTTTTATTGGGTTTATTATCAGGGCGGGCAAGATTGGCCAGTTTGCGCTGTTCGGCATAGTAGGCGCGGCGCTCTTCGCTTTCCTCAGTTTCAGAATACAGCACTTGGGCGGCAGTTGCATTACCACGTTGGGCACTTAGCGCTTCGACAATCACGGTTTTTTCAGTCATGGCGGTGGCTGAGCCTTGGCGAATACTGAGTTCATCTCCGACCGCAATCTCTTTACTGGTTTTGACACGGCTCCCTGCATAATGTACACGACCGCTTTCGATAGCTTCTTTGGCAAGGGTGCGGGTGCGATAAAAGCGCGCAGCCCATAACCATTTATCAAGACGCATACGTACCGTATCTGGTTGGCTATGGCTTGGCTGATTGTGGTTTTTGTTATGTTTACTCATCAAAACCTCATAAATATCAATAAACTAAGATAATAATGGTGGTTTTTTTGGGAATTAAAAGAGTGATAAGTGATTAAAGTTTTTCAAAATGGGTTTTTATGGTGAATAAGTAAAAAAATTAGCCTTTATTCTGATGTGTAATTTTAATAGCCATTTCTTTAGCGTCATTTGTATGTAAATTCTCTAAGCCGTTTATCACCCCTGTGATGTTTTCTACAGTTTTATTTTGGCTTAATTTAAATTGGGCTTGGATCGAATCGATAGAAAATCTAAAGCCAATAATACCGCGACACATGGCATCAATATAAGCAGCTGGTGCGTCATCTAATGACCAAGGGTTATTGTTTATTACTTCTTGACGCGCGGTCATGGTAGCTAATATCCATTTAAGGGTATCAGTGTCTTCAAGCAGCTTAATTTTAGATTGAATATGGACGCTTTGATAGTTCCATGTCGGCACTTCTTTATGAGTTTCGGCTTTGCTAGGATACCAGTTAGGGCTGATGTAGTGTCCAGAATATTGAAAGATAATTAACCATGAACTGTCTGCTAAAGCCTGTTGGTAAATAGGATTTTTACGACCAAAATGACCATAAAGGTAGCGTTGATTACCTTTAGAATCAGAACGTTCTTCATAGAGAAATAAAGGAATATGACAAGCTTCTATGCCGTCTTTAGTTTGAGCGATAATAGTTGCCAATGGCTTGGCGGTAATAAAGTCGATAATACTATCGAAATTTTCTTCGGCAAAAACAGCAGGGATGTGCATGTGTTTCTCAATATAAGTAAGCGCCTAATCTTGGCGAGATAAGGCGCTTATATTCT
>NZ_DAINDI010000018.1:21150-31245 GCF_036731945.1 Psychrobacter sp. | reverse complement strand
GTTGATAAAAATATTTCAGCATTTATTTCAAGAACAACTGATAGCCGATATTGTCATTGAGCATGGTGCAGTCATAACCAATATCAAGAAGCGCGTCTTGTAGCTGGCGAGAGTTGCCCTCAGAAGCTTGCAGACCAACCAACACGCGACCTTCAGCGGCACCGTGGTTGCGATAATGGAATAAGGTAATATTAAAGTCATCGCCCAATTTTTCTAAAAAGGTCAATAAAGCGCCCGGACGTTCTGGGAATACTACGCTTAATAATTGCTCATTTTCGACATGGGCATGACCGCCAATCAAATGACGAATATGAGATTTGGCGATGTCATCATCGGTTAAATCATGCGCTTCATAACCATCGGCTGCCAATTGGTTGCTAATCGTTTGACGTTCTTTCTCGCCTTCTTTTAAGGCGATACCGACAAAAATAGACGCAGGTTCCATAGAGTCGGGTGATTTTTTGCTATCGGCACGGTAGTTAAACTCGGTGATATTACGGCCATGTAGGCTACGGCAAAAGTTTAAAAATGCGCCCGTTTGCTCAGGGATGGTCACGCCAAAGATGGCTTCTTTTTTCTCACCAATCTCCGTACGCTCGGCGATATAACGTAGGCGGTCGAAGTTCATGTTGGCACCGCAGATGATACCAACGCAGTTTTTACCTTGTAAGTTGTTAGCTTCGATATATTTTTTCATGCCTGCAACGGACAAAGCGCCAGCAGGTTCAACGATACTACGGTTTTCTTCAAAGATATCCTTCACCGCTGCGCAGACTTCATCATTGGTACAAGTGACCACGTCAGTCTCGACTAAAGGACCTGATGCATCGCCCTTTTGCATACGCACGATATCAAAAGGCAGCTCGCCAATTTGAGCAACGGCGACACCATCGACAAACAGTCCGACTTGTTTGAGTTTAACTCGTTCATTCGCTTCAAGCGCCGCCTTAAGAGATGCTGATTGTTCTGCTTCGACGGCGATGACTTTGACATGCGGCGCTACTTCACCTAAAAATGCTGCCACGCCAGAAATCAAACCACCACCGCCTACGGCAACGAAGACATAATCCATGTTGCGCCATTGCTGGGTCAATTCCAGACCAATAGTGCCTTGCCCTGCAATCACCAATTCATCATCATATGGCGGAATAAAGGTTAAACCCTCGGTCTCAGCACGATTAATCGCATAACGGTTGGCTTCATCAAAGCTGTCACCATGCAAATCGACATTACCGCCAAGCGCGCGTACGGCATCGACTTTGATATCCGGTGTGGTAGTTGGCATCACAATGATGTTATTTAAGTCAAGCTTACGGGCAGAGTAGGCAACGCCTTGCGCATGATTACCTGCCGAAGCACAAATGACGCCACGCGCTTTTTGCGCATCGCTCAATTGGCTAATACGGTTATACGCACCGCGCAATTTAAAGGATTTAACCGGCTGCAAATCTTCGCGCTTAAATCGAATATCATTAGCAAAACGTTGGGTCAGCTTCGGTGCAGCTTCAAGTGGTGTTTGAATGGCGACGTCATAGACGGTGGCTTGCAAGATGGCTCGTACCCAATGTGACAGCATAATGATTCCTAAACAAAGAGAAGATGAATAAAAGAAGTGCAAATGGTTATAAATTGTTGTTTGATAATAAACAGCGATAAACCAGTAAAGATAAGCACAAAAATGAAATAGATTAGCCTATGCTGATTTTCACTATCTTGCAAGACACAATTGCAAATTTTGTGGGGAGTTTCTTGAATATTAAATGCCAATTTGTGAATACATTAAAGTAAGTATGCGCAATGTGATGAGTCAATGAGTATTTAGAATAGGTTTTACGCTAACATCGCTTAAAGCCATCGGTTATAATAAGCGCGCCTTTTAATTCTTTTATCATTTTACCTCTTTTATCATTTTAGCTCTTTTAGAGTGAGACGTTTATTTTTCCAAGGATTTATGATGAGTGATCAGCAAGCACAAAAGCAAGCCGCAGCCAAAGCTGCCCTCCGCTATATCGAAGATGACATGATACTTGGGGTTGGGACGGGCAGTACGGTCAACTGTCTGATTGAACTGCTGCCGACGTTAAGGCTTGCTGGGGCGGTCGCAAGCTCACAGGTCACCGAAGATAAACTACGCGCCTTGGGTATCGACATCGTCGATTTAAACTTTGCCGGTCAGCTTGATGTCTATATCGATGGCGCTGATGAGGTGAATGAACATTTGCAACTGATTAAAGGTGGTGGCGGTGCGCTGACACGTGAAAAAATCGTCGCTGCCGCATCCAATAAGTTTGTCTGTATGGTTGATGAAAGCAAAAGTGTACAATGCTTGGGGCGCGAATTTCCCGTACCCATAGAAGTACTGCCACAAGCACGCTCGTATGTAGCAAGGCAATTAGCCCGTTTGGGCGGTGAGCCAGTATATCGTGAAGATTTTGTCACCGATTATGGCAATGTGATTTTAGATACTTATGACTTAGATGTCAGTAATCCGTTGGCGTTTGAACAAGAATTGAATAATATCGTTGGTGTGGTCTGTAATGGTATCTTTGCTGCCAATCAAGCCGATGTGCTGCTTAGAGCGGGCAGTGATGGGGTGACCACTTTGACGCGTTAATGCATTATTGACAGAATTTAATGCTACAACTTATCGCTAAATAAAGTCATAAACAATAAAAAGGCAGCGCATATCCAATATGCGCTGCCTTTTTCGTATCTGTTCATCTGCTGCTTGCTGGTTTAGCAAAATATCACGATATGTTTTTAACAACCTATTTTTAGGCAGGTAGCTTAATTTTGTCTTTTAATAAAAACTCCATCAAAGCTTTTTGCGCATGTAAGCGGTTTTCCGCTTCGTCCCAAACCACTGAGCGTGGATCATCGAGCATATCGTGGGAGATTTCTTCGCCGCGATGCGCAGGTAAGCAGTGCATAAATACCACTTCGGGGTCGGCTTTATCAAGCAGTGATGGCGTAACTTGATAGGGCGCAAAACGGCGTGCGCGAGTGTTTTGTTCAGACTCTTGCCCCATGCTTGCCCAAACATCGGTGACGATTAAGTTTGAATCTTTTGCCGCATCTTGCACATCTTCGACCAAGCTCACGCAATGTGAGAAGCGTTCCATCAGCTCAGGGTCAGGCTCGAAGCCATAAGGGGCAGCAACACGCAGCTCAAAGCCAAACTGATTGGCCGCTTGCATGTAGGAGGCGCACATATTGTTGCCATCGCCAACCCAAGTGACGATTTTGTTTTCGATACTGCCGCGATGCTCATAATACGTTTGCATATCAGCAAGCAGCTGGCAGGGATGAAATTCGTCAGTCAGCGCATTAATGATAGGCACACTAGAGTATTCAGCAAAGGTTTCAACTTTTTCGTGGCCAAAGGTACGAATCATAATGATATCGACCATGCTAGAGATAACGCGCGCGGAATCCTCTAGCGGCTCACCGCGCCCAAGCTGCGTGTCGTTTGGCGACAAAAAGATAGCGCTGCCGCCAAACTGTCCCATGCCAGTTTCAAACGAGATACGCGTACGGGTGGATGATTTCTCAAATATCATGCCAAGCGTGCGTCCAATAAAGGGCTGATAGATCTCGCCGGCATGTTGCATTTTGCGCAATTCACAAGCGCGTTTGATGAGGTTTTCTAGTTCTTGTTTGGTTAAATCAGATAGGGTCAAAAAATGGCGCAAACTCATAGTAATCCTAGCAGTCGATCACAATCGATAAAAATGTTACGTTGTCAGTCAGTCAGTAATCATATCGCGACAGTGCGTATACTGTGGTGACAACAAACTTTTAGTATAGCGCAATTGGGCTTAATGTAAATGTTCAATTTGCCATGATTTGGCGCTGTCTCTTTTATCTGGCAAACTATCATGATGTTCATATCTAACGATTAGGATTCTGTTATTTTTCTAGTTGGTCGCGCGCTTAGGCGACATAGCAGCTCATAACTAATGGTTTCAGCATGAGCGGCAACTTCATCGACGTGCGGCGCATCACCCCATAGCAACACTTTACTATTTAACGCCACGCTGTTTGGAACAGCGCTGACATCAATGACAATCATATCCATGGCTACGCGTCCGATGACCGCACATGGATAGTTTTGGTTGTTGGTATCGTCAATAACAGAAACATAGGCATCAGCACTCACTACGCGTGGATAGCCGTCGCCATAACCGATGCTGACCAAAGCTGTTTTGGTATCTTGCGCAGCAGTCCAGCGGCTGCCATAACCAATGCCGTCACCGGCGTTGACTGTTTGCAGCGCAATAATTTGCGCGCTAAATTCCATCGCTGGCTGTAAGTTCAAATCATGCGCACTTTTGTCGATTACAGGCGTGCTGCCGTAGAGCATGATGCCCGGACGTACCCAATCGTGATGATGCTCGGGAAAATTGACGATACCTGCTGAATTGCACAATGAGCCCTTTACATCGCTGCTCACCGTTTCTCGTAACGTCTGCAGCATGTCGTTAAAGCGCTGGATTTGAATGGCATTTAGAGGATGAGCGCGGTCATCGGCATTGGCAAAGTGAGTGGTCAGAATCAGCTGATAACCGGCTTTATGCAAACGTTTGGCTGCTGGAATAAGGGTTTGGTCATTAAAGCCTAAGCGGTTCATGCCGGTATTGTATTTTAGCCAAACCACTCGAGTGGCGCTGCTAATAGGCGGCGTATTTTCTAATGCCCAGTTTAGTTGTGGCTCATGATGAATCACGCAGCTGATATCATGGTCTATCGCTAGCTGCCATTCATCGGCGGTAAATGCGCCTTCGATGAGACCAATGGTGTTATCCCAACCTAATTGACGGGCTTCTAAGGCTTCCATCAAAGTTGCAACGCCGATACCATCAGCCTGTTGCTCGCCTTGTTGCAATGCTGGTAAGACAGCAGCGACGCCATGACCATAAGCATTGGCCTTGACCATAGCAAGAACTTTAGCCGTCGGTGCCAGTTTTTTAACTTGCGCCAAATTATGAGTAATGGCGGCTGGTTTGATTGTGATAGTGCGCATAATTGCCTTCTTTATTGACAAAGTTATTTTTATTAGTAAAACGATTTTATCAACCAAATAGTGTGTTTGGTAATGTGTTGAAGTAATAAAGCCAGTGCGTCATCAATTTGGCTGATGACGCACTGGCTAGTTTTATAAGTAATTGCTTTAAAGTTAAAGCTTGTTATATGTATTGTTTAGTCAGCCGATTATTCATCATTCTCAAAGCTGACGTTTTGATAGTATTCTGGTGTCAGGTTAATAAAGCGGGTAAATTGCCCTTCAAAGCCTAAGCGGACGGTGCCGATAGGGCCGTTACGCTGTTTACCGATGATGATTTCAGCCACACCTTTGTGGTCTGAGTTTTCATTATAAACCTCATCGCGATAAATAAACATAATCAAATCGGCATCCTGCTCAATTGCCCCCGATTCACGCAAATCCGACATAATAGGACGCTTATTAGGACGGTTTTCTAGACTGCGGTTAAGCTGCGACAGCGCAATAACCGGACATTCAAGCTCACGAGCCAAGGCTTTTAAACTACGAGAAATTTCCGAAATTTCTCCCACACGGTTGCCATCAAGACTCGGTACTTTCATCAGCTGTAGGTAATCGACAACGATAGCACCAAGTTTGCCATCGTGGTTTTTGGCGATACGGCGACAGCGTGAACGCAGTTCTGAAGGCGGCAGGGCGGTGCTGTCATCAATATATAAATGTTTAGATTGCAGATGCTGAATGGCGTTCATCATTTTTGCCCATTCATCTTCGTTCATTTGCCCAGACCGCAAGTGCGTCTGATTAATTGCCCCCCAAGACGACAGCAAACGCATGACGATGGACTCCGCTGGCATTTCCATCGAAAATACCACAACGGGCAAATCTTCATTAAACAAAACGCCTTCCGCCAAGTTCATAGCAAAAGTAGTTTTACCCATAGACGGACGCGCCGCAACGATGATTAAGTCGCCGGCTTGTAAGCCTTGAGTCTTATTGTTTAGCTCGACGAATGGCGTTTGCAAACCAATCATGCCGTCAGGATTAGATTTTAGCTCTTGAATCTTATCAATGACATTGGTCAATACCGAAGTAATACCAACGGGGCCACGTTGCTCTGCGCGTTTATTATGTTGCTCATTGATACTAAATATTTTTGCCTCAACATTGTCTAAGATATCGCTGACCGTTTGGTCTTTGGGATTATAGGCAAGGGTCAGCATGTCATTGCCTGTGGTAATGAGCTGACGTAAGGTCGATAGCTCTCGTACGCGCTGTGCATAAGCAGTGAGGTTAAACAAAGTAGCAGGACTTTGGCTTAAAATATCGGCCAAGTAGCTATCACCGCCGGCACCTTTAAGTAGTTTCTGTGCTTCCAGCCAATCATGCACCATGACTGTATCGTAAGGTTCATTGACCGCCGCCAAATGCGCAATCGCGTCAAAAATGTACTGGTGACGCCCTGCATAAAAGTCGTCTTTGGTGACGATATCTGCAATCTTATCGTATGCCTCTTCGATACTCATCAAAGACGCCAGCAAGGCCTTTTCAATATCAATATTGTGCGGCGGTGTCTGATTGAGTAAGTCGTCGGTTTTTTCGTTGTCTGCCATGGGTGCCCAGTGTCTTAAAAGTCAGTTTCAAAAGTCGGTATAAAATTAATTATATAAGAGTATAAATAGCTATTTGCTATCAGTATTTATTTTAGGAGTGATACCGTCAAGCAAGCGCGACATAGCTCTACGAGAGAAGTACCAAAAGGTGGTCTCAGCGCTTGCTGGTAAATGCTACAATGAAAGGCGAAAGTTTAACACATTCTAGCGTTTTTTCGGCTGCTATCAGTAATTATCTATAAAAATGCCATTTGCTATGATGTAAGATTTGCGTCACCTTAAAACCTCTTAAACGCTCGTTTTCATAATAATAAATACAATAAAATCATGTTCTTAATATCAAACTAGGATATTTTACTATGCAAAAAAGACTACCATTATTAATCACAACCGGTGAGCCTGCTGGCATTGGTATGGATGTCGTGCTGCTATTAGCAGCTGAGGGTAAATTGCAGGATTTTAAGCGTCCAATCTGGGTCACTGCTGATAGCTCCGCAATGCAAAAGCGCGCTGATATGCTGGTAACAGCAGGCGTGCTCGAGAGCTGTCCGCTTTGGCAAACTGTCGATTTGGAAATAGAGGGCGATGACTTTTTAAATCAAATGTCACAGCAAATTATTGATGACAATGATGATAATGCGTTTATTTTGTTAAATACGCCTTGTGCTGAACCCGTTGTCTGCGGAAAAATTAATACTCACAATTCGGCAATGGTTGCCAAGCAGTTGGACATCGCCCATCAGTTAGCGACCAACAAAACAGTCGCTGCTATCGTCACAGGGCCATTGCAAAAATCTGCACTGATAGATGCGGATATTAAACTGCTCGATGGCACCATGTTTAGCGGTCATACCGAGTTTTTTATGCAGCAAAGTGGCTGCGAGAAAGTTGTGATGATGCTCGCCAACGAGGCCATGAAAGTGGCGCTTGTCACTACTCATTTAGCATTAAAAGACATACCTGCTGCTATCACTGCTGACAATGTACGCCAAACGGTGCAAATTGTCATTGATGATATGCGCGAGAAGTTTGGTTTAACGCAGCCACGTATTTTGGTTTGCGGTCTGAATCCGCATGCGGGCGAGGGCGGGCATTTGGGTACTGAAGAGATTGAGATTATCAATCCCGTATTGCGTGAGTTTATCGACGTAGGCGTCGATATATCAGAAGCAATGCCAGCGGATACCTTATTTACCCCAAGACATTTGGCCAACTGCGACGCGGTCATTGCGATGTATCATGACCAAGGTTTGCCGGTGCTCAAATCGCATGGTTTTGGTGATACAGTCAATCTTACCTTGGGGCTGCCCTATATTCGTACCTCAGTTGACCATGGTACAGCGCTTGATTTAGCAGGACGCGGCGGCGCAAGTGCGACCAGCTTATACCAAGCATTATTGATGGCCAATGAGATGGCGGATAAATCACTTATTGATAGATCTCTTGCATAAGTCCGTGCCTTAGCGACGTTTGTCACGCAGTACTGGGTAACTTTGTTGTGAATAACTGCTATTTATGAATCATCAAACACGGTCTAATATAAGTGGTTCCATTATACCAGTCTGTTTTAAGTGGTCTGTTAATAGGTTTAAAGGGTAAAATAACTGGTTCCGTTGGGGTATAGTCATCACAGACTAATCAACCAATAACCAAGTTTTCAATAAACCATTCCCACACCGCATCGACAGCAGATTGTGATACTGATGTGCGCTTACGAATAAGGTAATAATCAGGCTCAACGGTTAAATCCAATTCACTAACTTGTACCAGACGCCCCGCCGACAAATCTGCTTTTACAAACGCCTGACAAGCAATCGCAACCCCTTGCCCTGCTAAAGCCGCATCTAACGCCAGCGCGGTTTGGTTGAATACGGCACCTGGCAGCTTATCTGTGGTATTAAGAAAACGTGGCCAGTGGTTGTGTGAATCATGTAGCAATGGCATCTCTTTTAATCGTTCGAGTGAGATAGGAAGCGTGATGTCAGCGACAAAATACGGGTTAGCAACGGCTACCAATTTTTGTTTGAACAATAACTGCGTATCAAATGACGTAAAAAATGGTGGACGTGTGAGCCGTACCGCGATATCTACCTGATCACGGTCGAAATCTGCAATAGACTCAGTAGCGACAGTGCGTAAGTCAACGTCAGGAACCGCAGTTGCTAGAGCCGAAAGATTAGGTAATAAAAGCTTAGTGGCAAATGTCGGTGTCACACTAATGGTGACCGTCTTAGGCTCTTTTAGTACTTGAGTGGTGGCCTTTTTTAAAATCTCAAACGCTCGCGTGACTTCTGCAAAGTAAATTGCGCCTTGGGAGGTAAGAGCCACGCCCTTTGGTAGCCTTTGAAACAGTGCAAACCCCATATACTCTTCTAGTATACGTACCTGCTGAGCGACCGCTCCTTGGGTCACAAAAAGCTCATCGGCAGCGGCTCGAAAATTCAAATGACGCCCTGCTGCTTCAAATGCACGTAAGGCATTCAAAGAAGGTAAAGCGCGATAAGTATTTGACATAGTCACCTCTTAGACAATAGATTTTCTACAGTCTAACATCTTTTAATATCATGCGAGATATTTGCAGCCATTAGTTATGATAGGTAAACCAATCACTAATGGAGGAAATAATGACTATAGAAAAAGTGGCTCTTATTATGGCAGGTGGCTCAGGAATGGGTGCAGCGGCCGCTCGTAAGCTAGCTCAGGATGGATATAAGGTCGCAATATTATCGTCCTCAGGTAAAGGGGAGGCATTGGCAAAAGAGCTTGGCGGTGTCGGTGTCACCGGTTCTAATTTAGTCGATGCTGATGTACAGCGCTTAGTTGACTTAGCAATGGAGAAATGGGGCCGTATTGATGCACTGGTAAATTCTGCCGGTCACGGTCCACGTGCGCCTATCTTAGAGATTACCGATGACGATTGGCATACGGGAATGGAGGTCTATTTTCTCAGTGCGGTGCGTCCGATTCGCCTAGTGACCCCAATTATGGTGGCACAAGGTGGCGGTGCTATTGTCAATATCTCTACGACTTGGGTGTCAGAGCCGACAGCAACTTTCCCAACCTCGACAGCGTTTCGAGCCAGTCTGGGTGCGTTTACTAAGATTTTCTCTGATGACTATGCGTCACAAGGTGTTCGCATTAATAATGTCTTACCTGGTTGGATCGATAGCTTACCTGAGGTTGATGAGCGCCGTGAGAATGTTCCGATGGAACGTTATGGTAAAGCTGAGGAAGTTGCTGCAACGATTGCCTTTTTATTATCAGAAGCGGCTGGATATATTACGGGTCAGAGTATACGCGTTGATGGCGGTGTGACACACTCTGTCTGATAAAGGCAATACTATGTTTAGAGCCTATACAGCGCTAGTATTACTTGGTGTGATTTGGGGGTCTAACTTTATTTTTATGAAGTGGGCCACCGCTGTGATAACGCCTTCTCAAACTGTCTTTCTGCGAGTGTTGTTTGGGTTTATACCCCTA
>NZ_DAINDI010000018.1:11533-21140 GCF_036731945.1 Psychrobacter sp. | reverse complement strand
TAACGTCATTACTCGGAAGCAACTTGCGTATTTGCCGCATTTTATCGTCATGTCTGTGCTCGCAACCTCCTTCTACTATTATGGATTTATTGCGGGTACTGCATTGTTGCCCAGTAGTATCGCGGGGTTGTTAAGCGGCTCAATTCCTATTTTTACCTTTTTAGGGGCAGCGCTTTTTTTACCAGAGGAGAGACCTACCAAACAGATGGCGCTGGGAGTTGCCTTAGGGTTTGCGGGTATCGCCTTGAGTGCACGTCCATGGCAAGGCGGCATGAATATATCTCTTATAGGTGTTTTATGGATGCTTGCAGGTTCTTTGAGCGTTGGCGCATCATTCGTTTATGCGCGTCGTTTTTTATCGCATCTAAAACTATCACCATTGGCATTAGCCACGTGGCAGATTGGACTTGCGGTGATGACGCTTGCCGTGCTCATTGATTTTGATGGAATTACTCATATAGCGACAGATGCCCAAGCACTGTGGGGCACTGTACTAGGACTTGGTATATTAGGAACGGGCGCCGCTTTTTTAATTTACTACTTTATCATCGAAACTTTAGGCTCTGTACGTGCCGCTGGTGCGACGTATATTGCACCTATCGTGGCTGTGATCATCGGTGCGATCATAGGAGAGGCTATCACTTATGTAGAAATTATCGCCTTGTTACTGATACTTAGCGGTGTACTGCTCATTCAGATAGGTAGAAAAAAAGTAAAGTGAATCAATAAAACAGAGGTCAACGATTAAAATGTCGGCGAGCTTAAGGGTTACTATTTGTCCTTGTAACAGCGCTTATGGTAAATGAAAATAATGATCCAAAAGCTCACTGCATGTACACCACGAAGTACACTGCGATTATTTCAAGGAGAAAAACCATTGATAAAATTAGCACGCAGCCGAGTATTCAAGTCCTCACTAGGGTACCATGCTCGTTCTCATAATCGTCATTATAATAAAGGATTTTAGAACAAAAAAAGCACTGTGTCGGTTGTGATAAGATATGGGTAGTTTATTAATAAAATGTCTCAAGAATACAGTGTAATTATGAGCTGTGCTATAATTTGTCATTATAAAGTTAATATAGCACTGGCATTACCTTATTGACCTTCTCTTTTTCATCTATTAAGACCTTTTTATGTCCAAAACTACGTTCGATGCTCAATCTATTTCTAACAGCCTACGCGCTGCCAAACACCAACCGCGTAAACGCTTTGGCCAAAACTTCTTACATGACCGTAGTGTTATTCGTGAGATTGTTGAGAGCATTCGTTTAGAGCGTGACGATAATTTGGTCGAGATTGGGCCAGGTATGGGCGCGCTAACAGAGCCGCTATTGGCAGAGGTCGATGCGATGACTGTAGTAGAGCTGGATCGTGACTTGGCAGATAGTTTGCGCATTCGTATTGGGGCTAATAGCCATCCAAACTTTACGATTATTAAAGACAATGCCATGCATGTTGATTATCGTGAGCTGTATAGCCCTGAGCGCGGCAAGCTGCGTGTCGTAGGTAATCTACCGTATAATATTTCTACGCCGATACTGTTTCATTTGCTCAGTTATGCTGATGTCATTCAAGACATGCACTTTATGTTGCAAAAAGAAGTGGTTGAGCGTATCACCGCTGAAGTTGGCAGCAAAACCTATGGTCGTCTATCGGTCATCATGCAATACCATTGCGATACCGATTATTTATTGACCGTACCGCGCGGCGCCTTTAATCCGCCGCCAAAAGTCACCAGTGCGGTTTTTCGCTTGACGCCGCATATCAATAAACCAATCGTTGCAGAAGATGAGGAATATTTCGCACTTGTGGTACGTGAGACCTTTAACCATCGCCGTAAGACACTACGCGCTATTTTTAAAAATTCTACATTATTGCCGACGCTGAGCGAAGCCGATTTCGCCGCTTGCGACATCGATCCACAAGCGCGTCCGGAAGTGTTAAGTGTGAAAGATTTTGTCAATTTAAGCAATCAAGCGCGTCACTTAGCCTCTTAATTTATTAGAAGCTTAATTTATCAAACAAAAATGATAGAGGGTTTATGAGTTTTCGCCATCAATATGTCATCGGTGATTTGCAAGGTTGCTATGCGGCCTACCTGCAATTACTTGAAACTTTAGATTTTGACCCAGCGCAAGATAAGTTATGGTTTGCCGGCGACTTGGTGGCACGCGGTGAAGATTCGTTAAGTACCCTACGTCATGTCAAAGCACTATGTGAACAAGGAGCTGCGGCAACGGTATTGGGTAATCACGATATCAATTTAATTGCGGTTTGGCGCGGGGCAACAGCGCTCAAGAAAAAAGATAAGACTGCGCCTATCTTTGCTGCCGATGATAGCGATGAATTGTTAGAATGGCTACGCCATCAGCCACTACTGGCTTATCCTGATGAGCAGACGGTATTAGTACATGCGGGTATCCCACCGCATTGGACGATTAAGGCGGCGGCGAAATATGCACAGCAGTTAGAGGCCCAACTAAAAGGCAGCTTAGAACAGCTTGATCGCTTATTGCCGAATCTATATAGCAAAACTGCCGATGAATGGCATGCAGACATTCATGGCTATACCAAAATGCGAGCGATTGCCAATTATTTCACGCGTATGCGCTTATGCAAACAAGATGGCACGCTTGAATTTGATTTTTCAGCAGGATTAGATAAGCCCATGCCAAAAGATTTTTTGCCTTGGTTTGAATGGCAAGTACCGCGTGCACGCAAGGTATTATTTGGTCATTGGGCGGCGCTTAAAGCTGAGGTTGATTTACCGCATGCGCGTGCGCTTGATGGTGGCTGTGTTTGGGGTAATTATCTATTTGCTTATCGCTTGGGCGATGGCAAAGCCATCACCTCAAGTGCTCACTGCGTACCACCAGAAGAAGAATAGTAAGGCTGCCGTATATAAAATTTTTTAGATAAATACCTTAGAAAGAACAATAACCTAGCATTTCAGCTGTCAGTTAAATCATCAGCTAAGCCACCAAAATCACCCATTAACTGGGTAGGTTTGGTGGTTTTTTCGGTTTAGGCAAGGGCGTTTTGGCATCGCCAGCGGCTTTACTGTCAGGATTGCTGTCGTCGTCTTTATACGACTTATCGTATTGGATGTCATTACTATAAGGGACGCTATTGAGCTCCTCATCTATTAGTCCATCATCGAGGTCAATCGTTTTTTTGGCGCTTACTGGCTTAGTAGTACTGTGCGTTTCTCGACTTTTCAGCGCCGCGTCAGCATGACTATCCGATATGTTATTATCATAATCTATATCAGTAATCGCCTGCTCATTTTGCATGCTTTTTTGCTTAGATTTGGGCAGGATTTTGACATCCGATAGACGGCGTACCACATAGTTATGCGGTATGGTCTGTCCGCCTTTATGAGCATTGGTATCATCAAAAATCATATGGCCTTGGCTGTCGATACGTGCGTACTTCATAGGTTTGTCACGTGGCCAAAAAAAGTCGGACGGGTGGGTTAGCATATGACTAAAAAGCTGCTTGGTTAAACGGCTCCATTCCATAAACTTGACTTCTTTGGAGCGCAAAGCGACAAACAATGCCAGCGAAAAACTGACCATGAGGTTGACCATACCGATAAGGGCAACGCCCAAAATAGAGATGAAAAAAACTGCCCAATCCCATTGATTGGCAGGTATGTGAAATAACCCATGCGCCAGATTCGCTGAGGCAAAAGCAATATGGCGTATGTCAATCGGTAAGCCAAATATAAAACCTATGGTAGCCGTACTGCCTAAGAACACCCCGAATAAAAAGTTGCCCATAATGGCGCCGAGATTGGCTTCGATAAAGCCGCCTAAACGCTGAAGCCAAGCTTTGGGTAATAAGTATTGCAAAAGCTTATGACGCTGAATTCGGGCGCCGATTTGATTATAAACCGCCAGATTATCATAGTAACCCGCGATAAGACCGGCTAGAAATAAATACACGCCAGCGATAGCTGCATGAGGAAGCGCTAGTGAGTGAAAAGGGTCAAGGTCATGCAATAAGTGTGCGGCTTTGTCAGTATTGATCATCGGCGTACCAGTATACTGTAACCACGCAAACGAGATAATCAGGGCAACGGGTATGGCCAACATGACGTTACCCATAATCGCAACAAACTGGGTACGTAAAATATCGACCACCAGCTCTGATAACTTATTTAACTGGTGCGATTTCTTACCAGAACCATCAGAGATGGTAGAAGCGATTGCCGCCGCTGTCATAGCCGGCTGTTTGGTAGCGACTGTACCGTGGACGATATGAATAAATACAAAGCCTAAACCATAAATCATACTATTGATAAAGGCGCGTCCCATCGGAGCCAGCGCCAGATGGTAAGCCAGTATCTTCGTAGTTGCCATAAAAGCAATGATAAAGCCACCGATGGAAGCTTTTTTAAACATTTTCTGGTAGCCGGCTTTATCGGTACTAATATAATGCTCACCGACGCGGCTGGCGTTTTCGGTGACTTTGCGTGATAGCAGCTTAGTATTATTATCAATCAAATAACCAATACTATAGCGGCGACTGGCACTCGTAATCAGCGCTTGAATAAGCTCAATAATAGCCTGATCACGCTTATCGTAGTTGTCTGCTACCAGCTCAGTTAAAATACGCATCCGTTGTAGGCTTTGATCCAAACGCAGCATCATGTTGGTTAGGCGAATAGAAATACCGGTTTTATAAATGCGCTTACGGATAGTGGCAACGATATCTTCACATTGCTCAATCATCACTAGTAATGGCGCAGGATCGACCGCTTTGTCAGGGATAATATCGGTTAGAGTATCAAGCTCATGGGCTTCTCGGTATTGATTGACATACAGCACAGCTTCTTGATTTTGTGCCACAAATGACGCCGAGTAATTGAGCATTTGCGGATAAAATTCCATCAAATCTGGATGCAAGCCGATACCGCTAATCCGATACGATAAAATGATAATCGCGTTTAAGATACTGTTTTTTGCCGTTGCGACCAAATTTAAATGCTGCTCATTGACCTTGAGTAGGCCGACCATCTCATCCCATTTGTCTTTGTCAATATTGGCAAGCCAGCGCTCATCAGAGCGTCTGTCAAACAAATAACCGACCAATTCTATGACAGAATCTTCTTGTGGCAGCAGGGGTAAAAAACGATGACCGATAAGGCGGCGCAGACTATTAAAAAAGCCTTGATCCGACATGATGCCCGTATCGGTATATAACGCAATTTGGCGATATTCAATGATGAGTTTTAAAACGAAGCTTGACAGTCCATCGGCATATTCTGGATGCTGACGTAAAATATCAATCAAATCTTGCATCTTTTGATTGGCCAATGCCGGCTCTTTGTCGCTGACACGTAGCTCATCGATTAAGCGCTTGAGTACCGCAGGATCTGGCACATCACTTAAGGCAGTAATCTGTTGTAAAATGTGTTTTATTTCTGACACATTGCATCCCTTATGGTGGTTATTTCAATCATTGTTATTATTGAGTATGGACAAGGAGATATTTTTTTTAGCAAATGCTGTGTTTATCAATGTTGCAATAAGTGAGGGGAGTTTTTGAGTGTTAATTTTTAGCGTGCCAATGCATCATTTCACTGTTTAAAACTAAAAAACCCTTATTAAAGTTAATACGCTTAGCTCTGCGCTATTTTAATCGTAACCATCTCTCGGCGCTTAATTATTTTGTTAGCAGTTATTCTGACTTTTACTATGCTGATTGCTCTTCTTTCTTTAATTCGTCTAATTTCTTTAATGGCTGCCACAATATTTTGGCAAAAAAAGGGACAGTAGCGTGACTGTCCCTTTTATTGTTGTACGGTATGGCTTACTTTATTATAAAAGTAAACAATTAGCTAGCAGGTACATCAAAGTAACTAAGATCAAAGTTCATCATTGGATCACTGCCAGCTTTTACCATCTGCGCGTGAGCGTCGATACGTGGCAAGATACGGCCAACGAAATAATCGGCAAGCTTGGCTTTATTGGTGTAGAACTCACCTTCTTTACCATTCGCAGCTTCGACCATGAGTGCAAACATATACGAGTAGGCAAGGTAGCCAAACGCATGCATGTAATCAACCGCGCAGCCATTAATTTCACTCTTACGTGCGCCAATATTGCTAAGTACTGTGGTGGTTAGCTCTTCGATAGTATCAGCAGCGTTTAGCGTTGCTTGCTTGATATCATGATCCGCTTGCATATTATTGACAAAATCACGAATCTCACCTAAGAAATGAGTGACATATTTGCCATTATTTTTTGCCACTTTACGACCTAGTAGGTCAAGCGCTTGGATACCATTGGTGCCTTCATAAATCTGCGCAATACGGGTATCACGAACGATTTGCTCCATACCCCATTCGCGGATATAGCCGTGACCACCAAATACTTGCTGGCAATCAATAGTGGCTTCTAACGCTTTGTCGGTCAAGAAGGCTTTAGCAACTGGCGTCAGTAGGGCAACGCGCGCAGCGGCTGCTTGAGCAGCTTCAGGATCGGTACTAAATTTCTCTTGGTCTAGGTTTTTAGCAACGTACATCGCAAAACAACGTGACGCTTCGGTGTTGGCTTTGGCATTTAACAGCATACGGCGTACGTCGGCATGATAAATGATAGCGTCAGCAGGTTTCTCTGGGCTTTGAATTTGGGTATCGCTCCGACCTTGACCACGGTCATTGGCATATAGCGCCGCGTTTTGATAAGCAAGCTCAGAACCACCTAGGCCTTGTAGACCCATGGTCACGCGCTCATAGTTCATCATGATGAACATTGAAGACAGACCGGTGTTTTCTGCGCCAACCTTTGGCGTTGTCAAAGTTCATCACGCAAGTCGCTGAGGCTTTGATACCCATTTTATGCTCGATAGAGCCAACTGCCAAGGTGTTGCGCTCGCCCAAGCTGCCATCTTCATTAACCAAGAATTTTGGCACGACAAACAGCGAAATGCCCTTTGAGCCTTCGGGTGCATTCGGCGTTTTTGCCAATACCAAATGAATGATATTCTCTGTGAGGTCGTGCTCACCGCCGGTGATAAAGATTTTGGTACCAGAGATATTGTAGCTACCATCGTCGTTTGGCACGGCTTTGGTTTTGATAATACCTAAGTCAGTACCAGCATGCGGCTCAGTCAAGCACATAGTACCCGACCATTCACCGTTGTACATTTTCTCTAAGTAAGTTTGCTTTTGCTCTTCAGACGCCGCCGCATTTAAGCAAAGCGTTGCGCCTACGGTTAGGTTTGGATATAGAGCAAATGACTGGTTGGCGGTAAATACCATCTCTTCGGTCAACATAGTGACCATTTTTGGAAAACCTTGACCGCCGTACTCAGAGTTACCACTTAAGCCAACCCAGCCAGATTCGGCATACTGCTTATAGGCGTCTTTAAAGCCAGTAGGGGTGGTGACAACGCCATTACCTTCAAAGGTTGCGCCTTCTTCATCACCGCTACGGTTGATAGGTAATAAGACGTTTTTTGACAATTTTGCCATTTCTTCCAAAATCATATCGACAGTTTCCATATCGACATGAGCAAGGTTTTCGTTGTTTTGCCAAAATTCAGGCGCCTTAAATACGTCGTTTAGGATAAAGCGCATGTCGTTAAGAGGGGCATTATAAACAGCCATAAACATTCCTTTGGTTTAAATAAATAAAAGTGAGTAGGGCAAAGCGTTCAATTTTCTTGTGAGTGCAGCTTAAACATAGATAGTTAAAGTTTAGCAAATTAGCGTAACGACGGGTGGTTTTCTTCGTGAATTGTGCGTCCACCAAAAACTATTAACAATAAAGCCGCTAAGAAAATCGGCAACACACCTAAGTATGTTGCCGATAGGAACTGCTTATTAAAATAGATACTACACTTGCAACGTTCTATACATTAAAACGCAAATTGATCAACGTCCATGGTCATGTACGGCTCAACACCAGTGCTGATGCGCTGTACGTGCGTGGTGGTACGTGGCAATAATTTTGCAAAGTAGAATTGCGCGGTTTTGATTTTGGCATCGTAAAAGGCTTTTTCACCAGTACCGTCTGCCAATGCAGTTTGCGCAACCAAGGCCATACGCGCCCATAAATAAGCTAGCGTGACATAACCGCTGAAGTATAAGTAGTCAACTGCTGCACCGCCGACCGCATCTGGGTTTTCAGTCGCTTGCATACCGATACGCGCGGTTAAGTCGCCCCATTCTTTTAGGTGTTTGGCAAGTGGGCGGATAAATTGACCCATTTGATCGTTGTCTTTGTTCTCTTCACAGAAAGTTTGGATGACTTTAACAAAGTTGGCCAGCATTTTACCTTGTGAGCCCAATACTTTACGGCCGAGTAGGTCGAGCGCTTGGATTTCAGTGGTACCTTCATATAGACAAGCAATACGGGTATCACGGACGTTTTGCTCCATGCCCCACTCACTGATAAAGCCATGGCCGCCATAAACCTGTACGCCATGGTTAGCCGCCTCTAGGCCAGTTTCAGTCAAGAATGCTTTAGCAATCGGTGTCAATAGTGACAGCATTTGGTCAGCAAACTTCAGGTCATCGCCTTCGCCTTTTGCAACAGTATCCGCAAAGTGTGAGAGGTAATAAACCAGCGCACGACCGCCTTCTGCAAAGGCTTTTTCGGTCAATAGCATGTTACGAACGGCTGGGTGAACGATGATAGGGTCAGCGACTTTTTCTGGCGCTTTTGCCCCTGATAGTGAGCGCATCGCTAGGCGGTCTTTGGCATAGGTTAATGAGCCTTGGAACGCATATTCTGCTGCCGTTAAACCTTGAACGGCGGTACCGATACGGGCCACGTTCATAAAGGTAAACATGCACTGTAGACCGCGGTTTTCTGGGCCAATCAAATAACCAGTTGCGCCGTCAAAGTTCATCACGCAAGTTGCTGACGCTTTAATACCCATTTTGTGTTCGATAGAACCACAAACGACGTTGTTGTTTTCGCCTAGGCTGTTGTCTTCGTTTACCATCACTTTAGGCACGATAAACAACGAGATGCCTTTGGTGCCAGCTGGCGCGCCTGGTAGACGGGCTAGGACGATATGAATGATATTGTCAGTTAGGTCATGCTCGCCCGCTGAGATAAAGATTTTTTGACCAGTGATGCTATAAGTGCCGTCATCGTTAGGCTCAGCTTTGGTACGAATGATACCCAAGTCAGAACCTGCATGCGCTTCAGTCAAGCACATAGTACCTGACCATTCGCCAGTGACCATTTTTTCAAGGTAGGTCTGCTTTTGCTCTTCAGTACCATGGTGCTCGATGGTTTGAATCGCGCCATGTGATAGGCCAGGATACATAGAAAATGACCAGTTCGCCGTGCCAACCATCTCATTGATGACCGTTGATAATGAGAAAGGCATGTTTTGACCGCCGAATTCCTCTTCAGCAGACAAGGCTGGGAAGCCAAGCTCGCAGTAGGCTTTATAAGCTTCTTTAAAGCCTTTTGGCGTGGTGACAGTACCGTTGTCAAAATGACAGCCTTCAGCGTCGCCGCTTTGGTTTAATGGTGACAGCTCATTTTCCGCAAAGCTTGCCGCCATCTCAAACAGACTGTCCATCAACTCACGATCCGCTTCTTGGAACGCAGGTAAGGTTTTGTAGTGACTTTCG
>NZ_DAINDI010000018.1:0-11484 GCF_036731945.1 Psychrobacter sp. | reverse complement strand
AGTAACTCATGCATCACGAATTGGATATCACGTAGGGGCGCTTTATATTGCATAACTTCCTGTCCTTTTTTAGGATGCGACCGGCAGTAAAACAGCAACTGTCATCGACTATTATTAATAGTCTGAGTTGCCAACTATTTACTGTTAAAGGGTTTGTCTGTATCAATAACGGACAACAACACCGATCATATGAAATAAATTGAGAAGAGTGAAAAAGAATTATGATTGTATTCGTAAATTCTTGGTAAAAGATAGGCGTTCACTGGCAAATATACAAGTTTGGTGACAATACTGATAAGTCATCAACCTGTGTTGCATCCTATATATCATCAAGCTTATACGCCAAAACCTTAAGCGTTATTTAACAATAATAATAGAAAAACTCAAACAATCTCGCTTTAATAGATAATCCTAAGGACGGTCATTTTTAGACAAATGTTGCTGCGTAAGCATTTTAGTTGCCTCGTTCGCCGTCATCGGTTTACCAAACCAATAACCTTGACCGTACTGACAACCCATACTAAGCAATAAATCACGTTGCTGCTCGTTTTCGATACCTTCGGCGATAACGTGCATATCAAGCGCTTCTGCCAAATCCAAAATTGCTTTAACAATGGCGCGCTGCGTACCGTCATTGGTAATTTTAGAGATAAAGCTTTTATCAATCTTAATAAAATCAAACGGATATTCTTGTAAATAGCTTAACGAGGCAAAACCCGTACCAAAGTCATCGAGCGCCAGACAGATGCCAAGTTCTTTGAGTAAATCCAGTTGTTTTTTGACATTGGCATGGCGCTGTATTAATGAAGATTCGGTCACCTCTATGTGCAGTTGGTGAGCGGCAAGTTTATGGCTGTCTAACAAGTTACTGACCAAGTCAAAAAAATCAGGATGGCTGAATTCTGCCGCATCGGCGTTGATACAGATGTGCTGCTCAAAGCCCAAATCTTGCCAAACGGTCAATTGCTTGGCAATTTGGTTCGCCATTTGTGAAAACAGCTCAAACGATAATTTATGAGAAATTATGGCATCCATAAAATCGGCGGGTCTTAGTAAGCCGCGAGTAGGATGTTGCCAGCGCACCAACGCCTCAAAACCGCTAATCACACCCGTATCTAAGGCGAATTTTGGTTGGTAGTACGGCACAAATTGGTATTCGTTGCTGGCCGTCCTAAGCTCAGACTCTAACTTTATATCGTGCGCATTCCTCTCGTTAATCGATTTATGATACCAACAGACATCATCACCGCCTTGCTGCTTGACGTAATTCAACGCTTTTTCGGCTTTGGTCAATAAGCCGATGAACTCATTGCCATTTTCAGGAAAATAGCTGACCCCAACCGAGATATGACAATAGACTTGGGCTTCTTTTGCCATGCTGTCATTTAAGAAAAAAGGGCGCTCGCACATTTGCATTAAGCTGTCTAATTGATGGCGCACCATATTGGCATCGTTGCATTCAAATAATAACGCAAAGTCGTCACCACCAAAATGCGAAAAGCAGCGTAAATTGTCCAGCTCCAACTCGGTGATACGTAAAACAAAATTTTCTACCAGTTTGTTGATGCCATCTGGTCCCAATAAGATAGCAAGGTTGCGATAACGGTCAATGTTAAAACGCACGACCACCACTTCTTGGTAGCTTTCTATTAACAATTCACTGGTTTGACTTAAAAAGACTTTACGGTTTGGCAGTCCAGTCAGCTGATCATAATTTAACAGGTGGGCGACCTTTTTTCTATTTTTAGCCAGCGTCGCCATATTACGTATGGTGCCAACGTAATAAGGGGTGTCTTCTAAGTAAATTTTGCGATAAGTGATATGACAGTCGAGTATTTCGCCATAGCGATTTGCCATCGAAAAATCAATTTCACAAAATCCTGTACTGTCTAAACTGTTAATCAGATTTCTAAGCACACCTTGCTCTTCTTCGGACAAAAACTCGGCTGCATAGATACCAAGCGGACGGCCAAGCAAAAATTTTTCTGTATAGCCAAGCATCAGCTCATAGTTTGCATTAACGGATAGATAGCGCAGTTTGTCGTCCAATATAAAGATAGCGTCTTCAAATTGCTCGCACAGCTTGACCAATAATTGCTGTTTATCCGATATTGGCATAGGGGTAAAATCGGTCATAATAGGACTCATAACATCAAATTGAATAATAAATGGCGATGTGGCGATGTAGCGATGGCAATTTGATGCCTACATATGTAAGGTGTGCAGGGTTGCCAATGAGCCCAATGTCGCTAGGGCAACGACAGGCGCAGTTTCGGTACGCAGCACCCTTGGGCCGATTTGCCACGGTGCAAAACCAACGTCAGCAGCTTTGGCGCATTCATCAGCGCTGAGCCCGCCCTCAGGTCCGATTAGTAATTCAACATAAGGCGTCTGTTGTTTCAAAACGACGGGCAGCGCCTCAGGCATCAGCGGCTGTCCTGCTGCTGGCACGCTTAGCTGCAGACGTAAATCTGCTGGTTGCTGTAATGCTTGATAGTAGGCATCTTTACTTAGCTCAGCGACGATTGGGCTAACTGCCATCTCTTTGTCGTTTTCATTTTCGTTGGCCGCTATATTTGACAGCCAGTCATCAATCGATAATGGCGCGAGAATAAGGGGCGGGCGATTCAGTCCACATTGCTCACAGGCGGCAATCGCCACTTGCTGCCAATGTGCCAGTTTTTTCTCCACTTGCGCAGGTTTTAGGTTGACCTCACCGTGATGGCTACTCAATAGTTGAATAGCAGTGACACCAAGCTCAGTGGATTTTTGAATGGCGTAATCCATGCGCTCGCCGCGACTCATCACCAGCCCGATTTTTGTCAAGACAGCGGCATTGCGATCGGTTTCTACGTGTGCTAATAACGTCGCAGTGGCCTGTTTTTTACTGATGCTATTGAGCTGTACCTGATATTCACCGCCAAAACCGTCAAATAAAATACCTGTGTCACCGATATTAGCGCGCAGTACACGGCACCAATGATGGACAATACTTTCGGTCAACTCGACGTTAGCACCGATAGCTAAGGTGCTCAGTTGTGGGTAGGTTGGGGCATTTTTATCACTGCTGTCGCTACTGGTGGCATAAAAGAAACGTCGCAAAATTACTTATTCCTATAATGGGAGTCATGATATTTTTCAATATCTTAGCAGAATATCATTTGGGTGGGTAAAGGGATTGTCATAAGTAAAATTGGCATAAATGCAATTCCCATACCAAAAAAGACCGGCGCCCCTAAGAACGCCAGTCATTCAGCAATACATTCGATAAATATTTAAGCAATCAAGCCTAAAGCTTCGACTAAGCGTTTATTTGGCTCAACCTTATTCATGCTATAAAAATGCATGGCAGGTACGCCCTCAGAGATTAGACGCTCACACAAACGATAAACGACATCAAAGCCGAACTCACGAATAGAAGCACGGTCATCACCAAAATCCGCCAAGCGCTTACGCACGTAACGCGGAATATCAGCGCCACAGCTATCAGCAAAGCGTACGAGATTGCTTGAGTTGGTAATCGGCATGATGCCAGCAACCAAAGGCTGCGCAACCGTGTCAATACCGCGTTTTTCTAAGGTATCACGTAGATATAAATAGCTATCGGCATTATAGAAAAACTGGGTAATCGACGCATTGGCGCCCGCTTGGTATTTATTGACCAAATTGTCGACATCAAATTCAAAGCTACGTGCTTGCGGATGCATCTCAGGGTAGGCTGCGACCTCGATACGGAAGTGATCATCTGAATGTTCGCGGATAAACTTCACCAAGTCTAACGCAAATGGCAGCTCGCCCATACCAACCTGACCGGATGGTAAATCACCACGCAGAGCGACCAAACGTGTGATGCCCAAGCTCTTATAAAGATCGAGCAGTTCGGCGATTTGACTTTTGTCATCACCGATACAAGACATATGCGGCGCAATATCTGTGTCACCGCGCGCGCACAAAGCTTGCACGATATCTAAAGTGCGGCCACGGGTTGAACCGCCAGCCCCGTAAGTCACCGAAAAATAAGTTGGTGATAGCTTATTCAGCTCATCATAAGTACTGAGGAGCTTTTCATGTCCTAGCTCAGTTTTAGCCGGAAAAAACTCAAAGGAGAAAGCAGGCTTAGTCACAGTCTGACTCCTATTAGTATTTATAAGCGTCAGGCTTAAACGGACCTTCGACAGGTACGCCCAAATACTCGGCTTGCTTTTCAGTCAGTTTCGTTAAAGTACCGTTAAAGCCTGCAACCATCGCCGCCGCAACTTCTTCATCGAGTTTCTTTGGTAACACTTTGACATATAAATTATCAAAGCGCTCATCGACTGGCAGCTCAGCAAACTTTTCTTCAAACAAGTACATTTGTGCCAGTACTTGGTTGGCAAATGAACCGTCCATCACGCGTGATGGGTGGCCGGTTGCGTTACCTAAGTTTACTAGACGACCTTCAGCAAGCAAAATCAAGTAGTCATTTTCATCGTCTGAACGGAAAACTTGATGGACTTGTGGCTTAATCTCAACCCAGCGCCAGTTATCACGCATAAATTGGGTATCGATTTCGGTGTCGAAGTGACCGATGTTACAAACGACTGCACCTGGCTTCAATGCCGCTAGCATGTGACGATCACAAACGTGATAGTTGCCAGTAGTCGTAACAATTAAGTCAGTATCTTCAAGCAGGCGAGTGTTGATGTTTTCTGCGCCGCCAGTGTTATCGCCATTGATGTACGGTGACAATACTTCATAGCCGTCCATACAGGCCTGCATAGCACAGATAGGGTCAACTTCTGATACACGAACAATCATGCCTTCTTGACGTAAGCTTTGCGTTGAGCCTTTACCCACATCACCATAACCGATGACCAAAGCGCGGCGACCGGCAAGGAACATATCAGTTGCACGTTTGATGGCGTCATTTAAGCTATGACGGCAGCCGTATTTGTTGTCATTTTTAGATTTGGTAACTGCATCGTTAACGTTGATAGCCGGTACTTTTAGCGTACCTTTACCCAGCATTTCAACCAAACGATGGACACCTGTAGTAGTTTCTTCAGAGATACCATGGATGTTATCAAGCATTTGGGCATAATCATTATGAATCAAAGCAGTCAAATCACCGCCGTCGTCCAAGATTAAGTTTGCATCCCAAAGCTGACCGGACTCTTCGCCGCCAATGTGGATTTGTTGACGCAAGCACCACTCGTACTCTTCTTCGGTTTCGCCTTTCCAAGCATAAACAGAAATACCAGCAGCAGCAATCGCCGCAGCAGCATGGTCTTGAGTTGAGAAGATGTTACATGAGGTCCAGCGTACTTCCGCACCAAGCGCAACTAACGTCTCGATAAGGACAGCCGTCTGAATAGTCATGTGGATACAGCCAGCGATTTTTGCGCCTTTAAGCGGTTGGTCGGCTTCGTAGCGACGACGCAAACCCATCAGGGCAGGCATTTCGGCTTCAGCTAGGGTGATTTCACGGCGACCGTAATCAGCAAGGCTGATGTCGGCGACTTTATAGTCAGTGAAAGAGGGGTCGATCGTATGGGCAGATGGGGTGTTAGACACTGCGTCCATAATATGCTCCTATCAGTTAATAGATAAAAAGAATAAAAACGCAGGTGCCGTTATTTGCACTGTTCATAACCCGAAATGGTAATAAACAGTTAACCGAGCCTAACATAATAAATGATTTGCAAAGCAATAAAGCTTAATTGCAGTAATCGATGATTATGGCGCAACACCTCTCGGAGGTCGTTATTGTAATTGATGGTGATTAAATTGTCACCTATTGGCTGCGGAAAATCGTAAGTGCTTGCGTCATAAAAAAAGGCCATCGATTGATAGCCCTGATTATTTATATACATGCTGTGTTATGAAGCTAAATACTTTTAGAACCAGTTATAGGTAAGTGAGGTGAAGTAGCTGGTGCCTTCTGTGGCGTATTCATTACCGAATTGGCTGGCGAGGGTATAATCCTCATCAGTAATATTGTCTACTCGCAAGTTAGCACGAAGATTAGGAGTGATATAAGCAGCGCCGCTTAAATTAAGCAAGGTATAGCTATCAAGTTTATTGTTTTCGGCCGTGACTCTATCATCTGTGTGTTTGGCTTCGAGGCGAATATCAAACATCGGTTGTTGATAACCCACGTAAATCAAACCACTGTTTTTAGGACGATAGGCAAGCTGTTGATTATAGCTTGCGCTATTTGCCGTTTTGTCCTTCGCATCTAAGTAGTCATAACCGAGACCAAAGATAAAGTCATTCATATTCCAGTCTGAGGTCAAACTTAACCCTTTGATTTTCGCTTCACTGATATTTGCCGCATTAGAAATCAGGTCTTCTGCATCGGTGTAATAGCCTGTCAATCGTGATGTTTGAGCATCATTTGCGTATTCAACGAATACTTCGGTATTTTTCGTTCTTTCAGGCTTAAGGTTAGGGTTGCTAAAACCCGGCCAGTATAAGTCATTAAACGTTGGTGCACGAAAACCTGTGGCATAGTTGGCACCAATTCGCATACCTGCCAACGGACGTATAGCCGCTCCCAAATTGTAGGTACTCTCATTACCATACTGAGAGTTGTCGTCTAAGCGATAGTTGGCTTGTAGGTCATAATAAGTGTCCGTGAGCTGATAACCAACAAAGGCACTTTTGACCGTTCTGTCGTCGGGGTCATAAGGGGTCTGTACAGGAGGAGTGGTGTCAGGGTAAGGTGGATAGACTAAAACATCTGACGCGTCTAGCTTTTGTGACAACCATTCTGCGCCAACAGTTACAGTACCCGGTTGCGCGTCAATACTGGTCTCTAAACGTGCTTGCTCTTGTGTGGTATCGTACTGACTGCCTTCTTGGTAATTGATAGAGTAGGCGTCATGAGAAGTCGATTTGTCGATACTTTGACCATAGCTAAGTTTGCTAACTGTCAAAGGCGTTTTATATTGAAGATAAGCATTTGCACTGCCATTTTTTTGATCTGAATAGGCATTTGGGAACGCATTTCCTGCTGAGTCAATATCAGTGGTAGAGTCAGTATACAAAGCACTCAATCCCGCGCTTAGCGAGTCTGAAAGCTTGTGCTGCAATGCCAAACTGGCGTTAGTAGATTTAAAGCCATCATCGTCCGCATTATAATCAACAGACTCGGGGTTGGCTATGACGTTAAAGCCGTCTGTTTCGTTGCGACTGACACCCAAGCTCAATAATGAAGTAGCATTTTTAAGCTGACCTGTGACGCCTACTTGGTAGTGATTATTACTGCCATAACCAATGCTAGTAGAAACATTGGATTTATCGACACTATTGCCTTTAGTAAAGATTTGAATGACACCGCCCATGGCATCAGAACCATAAATACTAGAACCTGAGGCGCCGTATAAAATCTCAATACGATCAAGTTGATCTGCTGATAATAAGTTTAGAGAAGGGCTACCCAAGGAGATAGAACCATAGCGTATCCCATCGATAATTACCAAGACTTGCTTGCTATCAAAACCGCGCATATAAAAATTACTGGCTGTGCCCATACCGCCACTTTGTGTGATATTAATACCAGGCTGGTTCTTTAATACGTCAGTCACTGTCTGACCCTGATAACGCTGCAATTCCTCACTATCAATGACTCGAGTTTGAGCGATGACATTACTGGTTTTAGTGGGCGTCCGCGTCGCCGTCACGACGATTTTATCAAGCTCAACTTGTGGCAACTCGCTGTGATTGATAACGCTACTATCACCAGTCGCAGCTGTGGCACTCATAGCAAATCCGCCTAACGCTCTTAAGATACATAACCGCAGATAGGTGGTCGAAGATGAACGTGATAAAGCCATATTGAATTCCAAAGTTAAATGACAAGTTGAACAAATTAAAAAGTTACAGAAGAGAGAGCCTAAAAGTAAAAAGTTACAAAAAATAATACGAATATTACATAAGGTTATTATCTATAAAACCAGCACATTTATAAACTACTTTGTCCTAATATTTATTCAGCATACGCTGAGTGGTGCTCATGATGGTTGGGGTTTATCTAGGTTGTTTAGCCATTAGTAGTGTTTTTTGAGCCTTTAAATAAGTATCATCTGCATTAAAGGCAAGCACTATTTTAATCAGTAATAAAAACATGCAATCAAACGCATTGCTGTGATTAATAATTGCTATTATAGTGGCGGTTTTCATTTATTTACTGTGCTGCTCTTCCTAAAGCTAAGAGGTTTGTTTTGTCTATTCAGCGTCATCTGAGTGCTCGTACTGCGCCATCTGCATCACTTATATCTTTAAAAATAAAAACGCCGCTTATGATAACGGTGTTTTTATTTGCGATGCTATTGAGTGTATTAAGCGTGGTTTTTTCACATAAGGCGCTTGCTGCCGAAGCCAACATATTAGGCGTGGGTGGTCAAACTGAAGAGGTGGTCAATACCTCGGTGCCCGATTCTTTCGGACGTGATACGCCGCGCCATACCGTACAAGGCTTTATTAAAGCGTTGGGCGATAACGACTATCTGCTGGCCAGCAATTATCTAAATTTATCCAAGTCTGATAATCCAACCACTGTGGTGCGCCAATTTAAGCAAGCACTCGATGCGGGCGGGCGTTTTCAGCCTGATTTGCAAATTAACAATACGCCTGAGGGAAATTTAAGCGATCAGCTACCGCCAAGCCAAGAAAACGTCGGCGTGATTAATGTTGGTGATAAGAGCGTGCCGCTGGTGCTCGAAAGAGTGGCCTCTAAGCAAGGCGAGCAGTATTGGCAGTTTTCAAATGATACCCTAAGCTCCATACCAGAAGTGATAGAGAATTATCAGCCGACGCTGGTTTCGCGCTACACCATTGATTCATTAGATGGTAAAAAGCTATTTGGTTATCAGATTTCCGACATGTTGGCGGCATTAGCCATTATAGTCAGTAGTTTTATCTTCACTTACATCGTGGTTTGGCTGCTCTATTACTTATTAAAACTGATTTATCCTCGCCTACGAGGTGAGACGTTACCGCTACCCAATAATGTGATATTGCCACTGACCGTGGTTATCACGGCGCTGATATTGGCCGAGGTGATGGTTTATGCCGGCATATCAGTGACACTGCGTGAACCAATTAAGCGCTTTACCGACATTGCCTCTTGGGTAGCGACGACATGGCTATTACTGCGGGTTATTGATTCGATATTTACCCGCGCGGTCAATTTAAGTTATAAGAAAAACTATACCGAGCGAGTTTCTATCTTGGGTTTGATGCGCAAGGTGGTCAAAGCGCTGTTATTAATCTTTGCGGTTATTGTCATTTTTGGAAACTTAGGATTTGATTTGACCACAGGGATTGCCGCATTAGGGGTCGGTGGTTTAGCCTTGGCACTGGGTGCGCAAAAGACGATTGAGAACTTGGTCGGCAGTGTGGTGGTGGTGGCAGATTCGCCAGTACGCATCGGCGACTATTGTAGCTTCGGCAACCAAGCAGGTACGGTGATTGACATTGGTATTCGTTCATCACGGGTACGCACGCTGAACCGGACGATTGTGACGGTGCCTAACAGTGATTTTTCATCGATGCAAATTGAAAACTATACTTCACGGGATATGTTTCACTTTTTGCATAACTTATATATCAAACGCAATGCGGATATTGATGTGGTCTTCAAGATGGTCAAAAAATTAGATCAATTTTTGGACGAGCACGAGCTGACCAATCAGGAGTGGAATCAGGCCAATATTTCAGAGCTTCGCCAAGACTGCTACGTCATTCAACTGCGCGCTTATATTAATGCTGTCGATTCGATAGAGTTTTATCGCAAGCAAGATGACTTGTTGGTCGACGTGTTGACCCTGGTGAAAAAATACGATGTCGAGCATGCGCTGCCAACGCAGCAGCTGATTGTCAATCAGGCTGAGCTTGAGCCACAGCTTCAGCTAGAAACCGTGACCGATGATTCGATAAACGAACCAGCGGCCGCAAGCGATGCGGGTGAAGCAGACACTGATGCCGATAACGACAATGCTGGTGATGAGCAAAAGACGCTTGATTTAAATAAAAACGCTGACAGTGCGACGAGTGAGAAAGAGGCTCGTAAAGACACCAGTAAAAAGCAAAAACTACAAAAGCATAAACATCGTCTGTTAAAAAAAGGTAAGTTCAAACACGCCAAAAAGAAATTTGGCTTTTCTATTTGGAATCAGCCTTAATATTTTGTGTGGTGATTTTGCTTAAGATTTATTGAACGTTTTATTTATAAAGCTATGGCTTATAAAGGTATAGCGGTTTTTTGACGTAAAAAACCATAGTATTGCCATAACAATAAGCTGGCAGCGCTACGGTGCGGTGACCAATCTTGGGTCAGAATTTTTAATTGTTTTGGCGTTGGGCGCTCTTCTAAATCTAACAATTCCATCGCTGCTACTTTAATCGCTAAATCATCGACTGCCAGCACGTCAGCGCGCTGTAACGAAAACAGCAGATACATCTCAGCGGTCCAGCGTCCAATACCGATAACAGCCGTCAGAGTGCTGATAACTTCTTCATCGGGTAGGGTCTCTAAGGCAGCGAAATCTATATTGTGCTCGACCAAAGAGCGCGTATAACGAATTTTTTGCTTAGATAGCCCTTGAGCGCGTAAATCCTCGTCTGTCGCTGCCCGAATCGCTGATGGCGTCGTCAAACCTGCCTCTACCAAGCGCTGCCATATACTAGCTGCCGCTGCGACTGATAGCTGTTGCCCAACCATCGCTCTCATTATTTGTGTAAAGCCGCCTGCGTTATGGCGTAAATCAGGCACACCCACTTGCGCATAAACAGGCGCAAATTTTGGCTCGAGAGCAATCAAAGCATTGATATGTGCTTTTAATTCTTGTTCATTTTCGATGGTTTGTATATTCATAGAGAAATCACTTACTAAAAAATATGCAGCGAAATGATAGGAAGGTTTATCAAAGCGCGACTACAAAACGAGAGGGTAAACCTTTGATATAAAAAAGGACTGCATGGTGGCAGTCCTTTTTTTCGATCTATAATTTTATTCTTTATCGGTTTTGGTCTTTTTAAGTAGTACCAGTACCGCACCATTGCCACCATCTTTCGGCGGAGCCGAGCAAAATGCCAGTACTTCTGGCAGTTGACGTAACCAACCGTTGACGCAGGTTTTTAAAATGGCTTCAGAGCCTTTACCGTGGACGATTTTTACCACAGTTTCATTGTTTTGCTTGGCTTGGCTGAGCAGTTGCGTCATTGCATCGCGCGCTTCTTCGATGGTGCAACCATGAATGTCTACCGCATCATACCAGCGCAATTTGCCCTGTTTTAATTGGGTGAAAATCTTGTTTTGTAGGGTAGGCTGCTTATAGGATAAATAGGCTTCGCCTGCTACAGGGTTTAATAGCGCCTGCATATCTGATAAACCTGCGCCCAAATCACCAGCTTCACTACCTTGAGCGGCAGCGCGTTTTGATAACGTTGCAGCGTCAGGCTTACCCGCTTTAGAGGCGTTGGCAGGTGTGCGTACATTTT
>NZ_DAINDI010000017.1:31037-46880 GCF_036731945.1 Psychrobacter sp. | reverse complement strand
AACACTGGCACTTATTTTAAAAGCCATCACAGCAGTTGATTTATCATCGCCATGCCCTGATACAGACAAATACCATCGCCCAGCGCTGCCTGTTAAATAAAGCCAGCAATAATGATATAATAAGCGCTTTTTAGACGTTCATATTGACAAGTATTAATTAAAGACGTTTTTTCACAGCCAGTTTAGCAAGTGCTGTCTGTGAAAAACTGTTTTTTAGCACTGCTGATTGAATAGGTTTTTTCACATTCTAAAAGCGTTTGGCTGGCAGGTAAACGTTATATTTATGGTCTATCAATAATGAGATTAGTGGTCACTGGGGTCAATCACAAAACCGCACCAGTCGCTCTGCGAGAGCGCTTGGCGCTTGTCGGTGACGATGTGAATATTGCCCTGCAGCAGCTAGAGCGCTTCACCGATGGTAGCGTGATTGTCTCGACGTGCAACCGTACTGAGATTTATGCACTCGTCCCACAAGTCTCATCACTATCAGAATCAGGCATGTCTTTAGCAGCGCAGCAAACTGCTGTCTCGAGTAATAATGCCATTAGTGCGCAGCCTTCTGCCGCGGCAATTAGTGCTCATATTTTAAAAATAAAAGCGTGGCTGGCGGATTTTAAACAGTTACCTTTGGCTGAAATTGACCCTTATCTTTATGTGCACCGTGATACCCATGCGCTGACTCATTGGCTGCGAGTCGCCGCTGGTCTTGACTCGATGATATTGGGTGAGCCGCAGATACTCGGTCAAATCAAACGTTCTGTGCATTTGGCGCAAGACCAAAAGGCGCTTAGCAATCAGCTCGGCTGGATTGTCGATCAAGTATTTGCCGCTGCCAAACGCGTGCGCAACGAAACCAAAGTCGGCGCTCAAGCGGTATCGCTGAGCTATGCGGCCGCCAAATTGGTGACGCAGATATTTGACGATTTGCCCAATCGCACGCTATTGGTGGTCGCCGCTGGTGAGATGAATCGTTTGGTGGCAACCCATATCGCTGGACTTGGGGTCGGGCGAGTCATTATTTGTAACCGCAATCCTGAGCGCGCCGAAGCGTTGGCCGCCGAATTGCATCGACCCGAGCGTAAGGTAGAAGTGAAATCGCTGCAAGAGTTGCCGCAAGTATTGGCAGAGGCTGATATCGTCAGTAGTTGTAGTGGTAGCATGGATATATTGATTGATAAGACCATGACCTTGCGCGCGCTCAAAAGTCGGCGCTATCAGCCGATGCTGATGATTGACTTGGCGGTGCCGCGCGATATCGACTCGACCATTAGCCGTATCGATGATGTGTATTTGTATTCTGTCGATGATTTGCAACACGTGATTGCTGGTAATATTGAGCAGCGCCGGCAAGCGGCGGTCGATGCTGAGCTACTGGTCAGTCAGTTGGTGGTCGAGATGGATCGGCGTTTTCAAGTGCGCCAAGTCGGCAAAGAGATTCAACAATATCGCGCGCGCACCCATGACCAAGTCGATAAGCTGCTGCATGAATCTATCGCTAAGCTGCAACAAGATAACGCCAGCCCTGAAGCTATTATCACTGAGCTATCGCGGCGTTTAACCCAGACGCTGACCCATGCGCCATCGAAGCTGATGCGCAAAGCGGCACGCGAAGGTGATAATGAATTGCTAGATTTTGTGGTCTCGGGATTACAAGACGCGCATCGAGGTCGTCGTCAGTAATCATTACTCCTTTTAATTCACTAATTGTTTTTCTTACTATTTCTCTTAAAACCGTTTCTTTTAAAACTCTTCCTTTTAAAATGGTTTTTCTTTAAAAGTCATAAATTGGCTAAGCTTTCGACTTATGCAAGCTGAGCGTTGTCAACCTGCATTATCGGTGCTAATATCAAGTTGTTATGAGTGTATTAAGTGGCGATAATTTTTGGTTATGTGGCAGCGGTTATTTATAATGAACCTTTAACTAATTGATTTTGGCTTTTTTTCAAAGCTTAATTCTATCAATTGCCTCTTAATATCTTCTCATTTCATGAATTCTCAGTATTGATGATTCAATAGGCTGTCATTCACGGTCTGATAATGGCGCGCCTATCGTCTGTAGTACTGTTTAGAATAGTAGTACTGTTTAAAATAAAAATAAAGCGCACACGACATACTCGTCAACGGCAATAGCGCTAGGATAAAGCGCTATATCGTCAACCCTGCGTCATACTCTCGATGATTACTCGATATGAGTGCCCGATAAATACTATCTATCATAGTATTTGGCTCGTTATCACTAAAATTTGCTAATACCTATATTGCCTAACTATAAACTAGGAGCGTCCTATGACTGCATTACGTCAAGATATTGATCCAAACGGCTTATTAGAATACTCGGTGGTCTATACTGACCGTGCCCTAAACCACATGTCAAAAGTTTTTCAGCAAGTGATGAATGACTTGTCTAGCAACCTAAAGTCAGTCTATAACGCTGATGCGGTGGCGATTGTACCGGGCTCTGGCACTTATGGTATGGAAGCCGTGGCGCGTCAATTGGCCAATGATGAAGACTGCCTGATTATCCGTAACGGTTGGTTTAGCTATCGTTGGACGCAAATTTTAGACAAGGGCAAAATTGCCAAATCCTCGACGGTACTGACGGCCAATCGCGCCGATAGCGGTGATGCGCCAAAGCCGTTTTCTCCAGTTGCTATCGATGAAGCGGTTGCTAAAATCAAAGAAACAAAACCTGCCATCGTTTTTGCGCCCCATGTTGAAACCTCATCAGGCATAATTTTGTCAGAAGACTATATCAAAGCATTGGCCGAGGCCGTTCATAGCGTTGGCGGTCTATTGGTCATTGACTGTATCGCCTCAGGATGCGTCTGGCTTGATATGAAAGATTTGGGCATTGATGTGCTGATTAGCGCGCCGCAAAAAGGCTGGAGCAGCACGCCGGGCGCAGGTCTGGTGATGCTCAGCGATGCGGCTATGCAAAAAGTAGAGAGCACCGAGTCTGACAGCTTTAGCTTAGATTTAAAACAGTGGTTAAACATCATGCGCGCCTATGAAAATGGCGGTCACGCATATCATGCAACCATGCCAACCGATAGCTTACGCCAGTTCCGCGATACCGTTCATGAAGCTAAGGAAGTCGGCTTTGATAAGCTTTGCGAGGCGCAGTGGGAGCTTGGCAAACGTATTCGTAAAGTATTGGTGGACAAAGGCATTGAAAGCGTGGCGGCAGAAGGTTTTGAAGCGCCGGGCGTCGTGGTTGCTTATACTGACCGTGATGACATGCATAAAGGGAGCGCCTTTGCTGAAGCTGGCATGCAAATCGCCGCTGGTGTCCCGCTACAAGTAGGCGAGCCTGAGAACTTTAAAACTTTCCGCTTAGGTCTATTTGGTCTTGATAAATTGACCGACGTTGACGGAGCGGTACAACGTTTTGAAAAAGCGCTTGATGAAGTGTTGGCTAAATAGCTTCTTTATTTTAAAAGAAGGCTTAACCTAACAGAAGCGTTACATCAATACTGAACCTATTAAAAAATAGGTTCAGTATTTTTTTACCTTTTTATTATATTTTATTATATAATATATTTATATAAAACGAATATTAAGTTTGTATTTAATAAAATTGGCTTAGGTAAACATTATGAGTATACAAATAGACTGGTTAGCCTTTACGCCGATATCCTTAATCGGCGGTTTGCTGCTAGGGACATCGACCGTTATCTTATTATTGGGTATTGGCCGTATTGCAGGTATAAGCGGTATCGTGTCAAGCGTACTAAAACCCAAAAATATAGAGATGTGGCAGGGACTGTTTATCGCAGGCCTTATCATCTCGCCTTTACTTTACAGTTTGGTCCGACCTTTGCCTGATATAGAAATCACCACGTCATTACCGCTGTTAATTGGTGCAGGGTTGCTGGTTGGTTTTGGCACGCGTTTAGGGTCAGGCTGTACTAGTGGCCACGGTATTTGCGGTAATGCGCGACTGTCACAACGTTCAATGGCGGCGACAGTGACCTTTATGTTGTTTGGTATTGTGACCGTTTATATCGGTCGCCATGTTTTGGGTTTGATTTAAAAGTCGCATAGACAGCACGTCATTTATAACAGCTTGAATAAACAGATTAAGTATGGGGCAAAATAATGCTAAAAAATATAATTGGACTACTGGCCGGTTTACTATTCGGCTTGGGTCTGCTGATAGCAGGCATGACCGACCCTGCTAAGTTACAAGGGTTTTTGGACGTCTTTGGTGCATGGGATATCTCCTTGGCACTGGTGATGGGCGGCGGTCTGCTAGTGGCCACCATCGGCGTGCAGTTGGCCAAGCGGCAAAAAACCAGCTGGGCGGGCACTTTTATCTTATTGCCAAGTAAGACGGTGATTGATAAAAAGTTGTTAATCGGCGCGATGATGTTTGGTATCGGTTGGGGACTTGTGGGTATCTGCCCAGGGCCTAGTATTGTGTTGCTAGGTACAGGACATTGGCAAGGCTATGTGTTTGCCGCTGCCATGCTGCTTGGTATGATCATCTATCAGTGGCTTGAGCCAAAGCCTGACTGAGAATTGATGACTTAAATGTTAAAAATCATCTATAAAAAAAGGTCCGCCTAACGATATTAGGCTGACCTTTTCTATTCATGTTACTTCCGTATCATTAAAGCTTAACGAAAAAAGCTTATTTAGCGCTAGCCGTAACTTTTGGCGTTTCATGAGCCAATGATTTTGCCGCTTGGCGTAGCTCAAACTTCTGTACTTTACCGGTACTGGTTTTTGGAATTTCAGCAAAGATAATATATTTCGGTACTTTAAAGCCAGCCAAATATTGCTTGCAGTGTTCCATGACATGATCGCGCTGTAAGGTGCTACCAGCATGAATTTCGATAAAGGCCACTGGTACTTCGCCCCATTTATCATGCGGCGCGGCGACGACGGCACAGCTTTGGATTTCTGGCATTTTATATAAGACGTTTTCGACTTCGATACTAGAGATATTCTCGCCACCTGAGATGATGATATCTTTGAGACGATCCATGATTTTGATATAGCCATCAGGGTGTTTAACACCCAGATCACCAGTGCGGAACCAGCCATCGGCAAAGGCTTCTTCGGTGGCTTTACGGCTTTTTAGATAGCCTTTCATCACCATATTACCGCGCAGTGCCAGCTCGCCCATCTCTTCGCCATCAGCAGCAACCCGCTCAGTAGTCCCTTGTTTAAATAGCTCAAAGCCTGTCATCAGATGCGAAGTTACGCCCTGACGAGATTTTTTCTGCGCGCGTCCAGCGACATCAAGCACATTCCATTCTTCTTGCTCAGCACAAACAGTGACCGGACCATAAACTTCGGTGAGGCCATAAACGTGCGAGATATGAAAGCCCATTGCTTCCATAGCGGCGAGCATAGTTTCAGACGGCGGCGCACCTGCGACCCAACCTTTGACTTCATGGTTAATGGCTTCTTTATATTCAGGTTTGCCACCGGCAATCATATTGTGCACCACGGGCGCTGAGCAATAATGGCTGACTTTATATTTGGCAATCAGCTGCAAAATTAAATCAGCGTCAACTTTACGTAAGCAGACGTTGACGCCCGCGCGTTCGGCAATGGTCCATGGGAAACACCAACCATTACAATGAAATAATGGCAGTGTCCATAAATACATCGGGTGCTTGGGCATATCCCAATCTAAAATGTTAGAGACAGCATTGAGCGTGGCACCGCGATGATGATAAACCACGCCCTTAGGCTTACCCGTGGTGCCAGAGGTATAGTTAAGAGCAATAGCATCCCATTCATCGAGCGGTTTTTCCCAATTATCCAAATTGTCTGAGCTGGCGATTAATGCTTCATAGCTCATGCTACCAAAACGCTCGATATCAAGCGCTTTATCTGTCGCATGAATCACGATGAGGTTGGGAAAAGCTTCATCAATAATCTCAGCGTGCTCAGCAAACTCGCTATCTAAAATCAATACTTTGGCTTCAGAATGTTGTAGGCAAAAGGTTAGGGCGTTAATATCAAGTCGGGTATTAAGGGTACAAAGAACGCCGCCTGACATTGGCACGCCAAAGGCACATTCGACCATCGCTGGCGTGTTCGGCATCATCACCGCTACCGTGTCATTTTTATCGATACCCAGTTTGCGCAGACCATCCGCCAATTGACGACAACGGTCATAAGTCTGTTGCCACGTTTGTGTGAGGTTATTGTGTTCTAAATCGTCATAGAGGATAGCGGTTTTATCAGGATAAACCTGTGCGCTACGGATAATAAAATCGATAGGGGTAAGCGGTTGATGGTTGGCCGCATTTTTGCCAAGACCGGTGTGAAAGTCTGTCATGTGGATAGTCCTTTATCGTATTGCGGGTATTCGATGATGCCGATTAAGCGAAGCGGCTATTATAGAAGCCGTTGTCATAAAAACAATTGTCATAAAAACGGTCATTATAAAACACGTTAAATATTGACAACGCTCACGCTATTATAGCCAATTGCCCCAAAAATTGGGCGGGTTTTATGAGGTTTGCTTAATAAAAGCAGTAAAGCCGAGGTAAACATCTGACTGTCTAGGATTGGTATCAAGATAGTGCTCACTCATCAGTCGCTTGTCCGCATAGCTGATGATAATAGCGGTGTGTTACGATAGCAGCAACGCTAAATCCCGTGACTTTTCTGTTTTCAAAACGTAGTTTGATAATTCATTCATAAGGAAAATGATATGACCGCCAGCCGCACTGCCAATACCATTGAGACCGCCAGCACCAACGAGCACTACCCGCATTTATTTGAGCCGCTGGATTTGGGCTTTACCACACTTAAAAACCGCATGGTAATGGGCTCGATGCATACAGGGCTTGAAGACCGTTTTTATAATTACGGTAAACTGGCGGCCTATTTTGCCGAACGTGCGAAAGGCGGCGTGGCGATGATGATTACCGGCGGTATTTCACCCAATCGCGAAGGCTGGTTGCTCCCTGCTGGCGGCACCATGAACACCCGCGCTGACGTCATTAATCATCAACGTGTCACCCGTGCGGCGCATAAATATGACAGCAAAATCATCATGCAAATCTTGCACAGTGGTCGCTATGGTTATCATCCGTTTGCCGTGTCCGCAAGCCCAATTAAATCGCCAATCTCGCCGTTTAAACCGCGTAAAATGAGCATCAAAAATATCGAGCAAACCGTTAAAGACTATGCGCGCTGTGCCAAACTTGCCAAACAAGCCGGTTATGACGGTGTTGAAATTATGGGCTCTGAAGGCTATTTGCTCAATCAGTTTTTATCGCGTCATGTCAATAAACGCACCGATGAGTACGGCGGTGATATCCAAAATCGCATGAAGTTTGCGGTCGATGTGGTCAAAGCAGTTCGCGAAGCAACGGGTGAAGATTTTATTATCCTATTCCGCTTGTCAGTGATCGATTTGGTCAAAGACGGTAACGTCATGGATGAAGTCATTACCGTTGCTAAAGCGCTAGAAGAAGCGGGCGTGACCATTATGAATACTGGAATTGGCTGGCATGAAGCGCGCGTACCGACGATTGTCACTAGCGTACCGCGAGCCGCTTTTGTAGATTTCACTGCTGAAATTAAAAAGCATATCAGCATCCCTATGATGGCAGCCAACCGTATCAATATGCCTGAAACCGCTGAAGAAATCCTCGCCAGTGGTCAGGCCGATATGATTCAAATGGCGCGTCCATTCTTAGCGGATCCGCATTGGGTCAACAAAGCTAAAGAAGGCCAAGCCGATCGTATCAATACCTGTATCGCCTGTAACCAAGCATGTCTTGACCATACTTTTGAAAATAAACGCTCAACCTGTTTGGTCAACCCACAAGCTTGTTATGAGACAGAATTGGTTTATAAGAAGACCAAAAAACCGAAAAAAGTTGCTGTGATCGGTGGCGGTGTCGCTGGCATGTCAGCCGCTCATGTTGCAGCTTTGCGTGGTCATGACGTCACCCTATTTGAAGCAAAAGATATCTTGGGCGGGCAGTTTAATTATGCCAAGGTTATCCCAGGTAAAGAAGAGTTCTTTGAAACCATTCGCTACTATATCAATGAGCTTGAGCACTTAGGCGTTGAGATTAAACTTAATACCAAAGTCGATAAAGATATGTTAGAAAAATCAAAATTCCATCATGTCATCGTCGCAACTGGCGTTGTTCCTAGAAGCCTAAAAGGCAAATTGGAAGGTGCAGATTTACCACAAGTTATTAGCTATGCTGAATTGCTCTCTGGTGAAAAATCCGTTGGCGAGACTGTCGCGGTCATTGGCGCTGGTGGTATCGGCTTTGACGTTAGTGAATATCTAACCGCCAATCATGGGCAGCCATTAGATGAGCTTGGTCCTGAATTGCTAAAAGACCCAAGCTATCGTCCAAAACCGCAGTCAATCAGCGATTGGCGCGAAGAGTGGGGCGTGACGTCTGATACTAACTATCAGGCAGATGGCGGCTTGATTAAACCTGAAGCGATCAAGCCTATCCGTCAAGTGTACTTAATGCAGCGTACCAAAGGTCGATTGGGTAGTGGGCTCAATAAAACCTCGGGCTGGGTACATCGCGCGCACGTTAAATCACACGGCGTCATCCAAGTATCAGGCGCCCAGTATGATAAAATTACCAATGAAGGCATTTGGATTACTAACAACCAAGGTCAAAGCCAGCTGCTCCGTGTCGATAGCGTTGTGGTCTGTGCTGGTCAAGAGTCAGTCGTTGAGCTGATGCCAAACGTTGGTGATGCACCGGACGCGCAATATCATCTAATCGGTGGTGCAAAGCTCGCGGCGGAGCTGGATGCCAAGCGCGCCATTCGTGATGGAGCAGAGGTTGCGGCGAGTATTTGAGGTTTGATTTTTTAAGTTAAATATCAAAGCGGCGAGATAGATTATCTTGCCGCTTTTTTTTTAAAACCATGCTATCAAGTGGTTTCTAAGCTAGTATTTTAATAGAGAAGAATTTATAAACCTTTAATAAAAGATTCTAGCTTCCAGTCCAAGCTTGATTAACCTTGAAAATACAAAATCTGTTAAGTAATATCTACCAATCCATATTTGCACTATTATCACTGACTATATTTAAGTGCTCAATAAGACTTTCCATATTGTTAAGTGATTTCAGAGCATCTTCATAAGTGGAGTCATTAGTGAAAGTAAGAATACTTGGCAAATCACTTCTTATATAAATAATTTCTAAAAAGTCGTCTGAATCCCAGTAGAAATGTATAAAATCTTCTATCGCTTTTATTGCTTCCTTTTCCTCAAATTCGGTATCAGGTTGGATAGAAAATCTTGAACCACTTTTCTGGCTATTCATAAGTAATGGAACAGCACCTACTTTAGAGTGAATCTGAAAAGCTTCACCATTTTTACCAAACGCTCCATGAGCCATATAGTTTCTTATTTGTTTTTTGATCAAAGCTAACTTATCGTAATGTGGTCTAACCAATTTGTCTTGGACATTAAGACATGTTTTAAATTTAGTTGCCCAGTCATCTTGAGCAAGCCGCCCTACATCTGCTCCTGTCAACAAAGAACCCTTTATTATTGCAGCATGAATGAATATATGTTCAGTAAAACTATAAAATGCATCAATTACTGATAGCGCTAACCATTCTGTTTCTTTTTTAAGCTCCTTAGATTCTGCATAAATACTTAAAAATTGTCCAGTAACTAGTGCTTCTTCTGCATCTTTACGAGATATATCCTCTTGAGTTTTTTTCTTATATTCTTTAAGAAAAAAGATGTACCGACTATATAATCTCAGACTAAGATTTAAAACATTTAAATTAGATTGTTTTGCAGCTTCATTTGCGATCCAATCGAAATATGGCTTAGCTACTTTCACAGCGTTATTTATTTTCTTCACAATCTCTTGGCATTCGTTTTCTTGATTTTCCTTGTCTGCTATAAAAAGTCCCATCCCTAGCTTCCTATGTTCTAAAAGATAAGCAGATCCGTTATAATCAATTGGAATCGACCAAGCAACTTTTTCAAATCGACCTAGATTTTTGAAACCAAGTAAGTCAACAAAAAGAAAATATATTAAGTAATAAGGAGGTAGATTTTTCCCCGCGTCTGCTCAAACAGCTTTGAAAAGAAAGTCCTTGTCAGCTCTAGTGCGTTTTTTAACAGCACAATTAATAGGGTTAAGTATTTGTTGAATATTCTCTTTCAAAATATCTATATCATTCGGAAATATCATTTTGTTTCTCAACTTCTAGTTCACTCAATTGTATCTAACTACAAAATATAAAGGTTTTTAGTCATCAAACTATCTCAATTTAGTATAACTAAATATAGTTTTAGTTTTCATGTTTAACTCATTAATTCGCTGGACTAAAGGCCCAGCCTACAATCTAAACTCACTATTCAAAAAACCACCTATCAAACCCTCCTATCCATGCTACGCTAAACCCATCAGTAATACTTAATCGTACTTATTACCTACGCCATAAAAAAGGATTTTATAATGGTAGTGTTAAAGACCCTGTTTAAATGGATCGTTTTGCCTATTATAGCGCTACTCATTATTATCAGCTTGAGCTTAGTAGTGACGGGTAACGCTTATATCTTTCGAGGGCTAAAGCTTACTTATCTTAAAGGTGAAAACACTGCCAATATTGACGATTATGTCGATTTTGATAATCGTACTATCCACGCCAAAGATACTATCGAATGGGAAAAAGTTGCCAACTTTGAGCAGGTCAAACTCACGCCCACCTTGCAAAATGCTTTAAACACCGATGAAACCGTTGCCTTTGCCATTATCAAAGACGGCAAACTGCTGTACGAAAACTACTGGCAAGGTTATAGTGCTGATTCGCACACTAATAGCTTTTCGATGGCGAAGACTGTCACAACGATGCTGTACCTTAAAGCAGTTGAGGATGGTTACATTGGCAGTGTCGATGAGCCAATTATCAAGTGGCTACCTGAATATGCTGATGATAAATACGCGCAGAACTGTACCTTAGCAGATTTCTCGGCGATGACCTCGGGCTATGATTGGACGGAAGATTATTACTTTCCAATCAACCCAACGGCTGAATCCTATTATGGTCATGACTTGGTCAAGCAAATGGTCAATCGTAAGTTTGTAGAAGAATGTGGTGGCCAGTTTGAATACTCATCAGGCGATACGCAAATGCTTGGTATAGCTTTATCGCGAGCGCTTGCGCCGCATGGCTATACTATTTCTAGCTATTTAGAAGAAAATTTTTGGCAACCTCTCGGCATGCAAGGTAATGCTTATTGGTCGCTTGACGGCTCAGAGAGCATCGAAAAGGTATATTGCTGCCTTAATACCAGTGCGTTAGATTTTGCCAAATTTGGACAGTTATTATTAAATGGTGGTGAGTGGCAAGGCGAGCAATTACTTAGTAAAGCACACGTTGATTTTATGATTACGCCAAACGTGGATGCATTCGCAGACGGGCAAGCGCAAGTTTACGGTCATTCGGTATGGACGGATATGGACAGCCCGATTCCTTTTTATGCCATGCTTGGTCACTTAGGTCAGCGCGTATTGGTTCTACCAGAAGAGAACGCGATTATCGTTAGACTCGGTAAACAAAAAGGCTTACCAACACCGGTTGAAGGCTTTAATTTGGAGCCAGATTTGGGTCAATATGTCACTGAGGTGAAGAAGATTTTAAATAATCTGCCAAGAGAGCAGAAAATTGAGTTTATTTATAAGGCAAGTGAGCAATAGCATAACTTACTAAGTCCATCACACATCATTAATAATCAGAAAAATAAGCATAGTGATAAAAGTTTCTATTTTTAACAAGGAATATTAAAACCTTCATGAATCATTCAAATAAAAATAGAGTGCATGATGGCTCGCTTAAGATCATTTGGTTAGTGGTATTTTTTGCGGCGCTGATTTGGTCAGGTATTGCACCTAAAAATTATTTCACTTGGGTTTTGGAAGTTGCGCCCGCGCTGATTGGTTTGGGCATACTAGCCGCGACTTATCAAAGATTTACCCTATCAAGGCTCACGTATTCCTTAATATTGCTGCACTGCATCGTATTAATGATAGGCGGTCATTATACTTATGCTGAAGTACCTCTGTTTGATACTATCGCCAACTGGTTTGGTTGGGAGCGCAATCACTATGATAAATTGGGGCATTTCGTTCAGGGGTTTGTACCGGCAGGGATTGCGAGAGAAATTTTACTGCGCTTAAATGTGGTGAAAAATGAGCGTTGGTTATTGGTCTTTGTGATGTCCGTTTGTTTGGCGTTTAGTGCTTTTTATGAGCTGATAGAATGGTGGGTAGCGTTAGCCATTGGCAGCGATGCAGAAGCTTTTTTGGGCACGCAAGGTTATGTCTGGGATACGCAGTCTGATATGTTTATGGCGTTGATTGGTTCAGCTGTATTTTTAGCTTTTTTTCGAAAATGGCAGAATTCAAGTATCCGTAAATTGACTTAAACGAGCGTAATCCTTGATCAAGCAGTTTTTTGAAACAGTTCAAAAGCTTTGTTATTACCTACAATAACTGAGTCGCCCTCGTAGTAGGCTAGTCCGAATTTGTACATAGTAAATCCCGCCAAGAAATGTTACGACAATTCTTGGGGGGCTTTACTATACATACTTAATTATATTTTTCAAAACTAGGTTATTTAATCTGTTTTAAATATTCCAAGTAGTTAACTAATTGCTCTCTATATTTCTCATTCGATCTAAATTTTGGAGATTCAACCCACTTGTTACGATTATGAATAATGGATTCTAAGGTAAAGTCCTCATAACCAGACTCCGCTTCACAACAAGGACATATTTCATATAATGGGAATTCACCGTCTAGACCCCATGGCAAGAAATCCTCATCATAGTAACCGCATATTTTACAACTGTGTAACTCTCTATTGAGCATGAAAATATTCCAAATTAGTTGAGTAGGGATGTGTGGAAGCATCAGGCTTAAAAATTGTTCGAGGTGCACCATCTTTCGTTTTGACGGCAAATGTGTTTGTTTTCGGATTATATAAAACCGTATCACCATTCTTTCTTGTTTTATTTAAAGTTCCACGCGGAGGGTTACTCACAAACTCTTGAGCATGACGATAGTAGTCATTTTGAGATTTTAGCTCAGGAAATTCTTTGCTATGTTTACTCCAATGCTCTGCTAGGTTTGTATTAGGAGATCTTTTCTTAGTAGAAGTCCAGTCGAAACCTTTTTCAGAGTCTCTGTAGATATTGTTATTACTTAACGCTCGTTTTCGAATCACGTACTGTCCAGCTTTAAGGCTAGTCTTAGCAGATAGAGCACCCCAACCTAGCGGAAATGACATAATATCAAAAACCAATCCCGCTTCATCTCCAATTTTTTGCACACCTTCATGGTATTTCGCACGATCACCATTGACATCTACCCATAGAGAATTAAGACGTTCTTGATAAATTAGTTCTTCAGGAGTACCTGCTCCTGCCCAAAGCCCACTGTCTTTCAATGCTTGTTCAGTAGATACGTCAACCCAAATCCCTAACTCCTCATCAGACATTTCATCTTCAGAATCTCTGTTGTCAGAAGCTGCAAAGTTAGAAAGTACAGTTTCTGGATCAGTTTTAGGAAACACCAAAGGCTCTGCCTGCGCAATACTGCCAACATCAAAGTCAGACTCTGCAAACGCTTGCTGAATCGCAATCAGTTTCGCGCCGCAGCTGGTTACATCACCGCCGCGTGCGATAGGCGCACCATCGACAATAAACGACGGGTCACCACTAACAATAGTAGTGACCTTTTTGCATTTTTTACAGATGACTTTATCGCCTTTACGCGCGACTGCGATACCGTTATGAGTGGTGTGCGGTGAGCCAGAGATGACCGTCCCACCATGAGAGGTCTTTGCGCCGACGGTGATATAGGCTGCCATAGTGCTACCTTGCTTAAATGCCCAAAGTGTAGACTCTTAATTCGAGTTTATTATTTGCCTGACATTATAGATGGCTAGAGCGTTAAATATCAAACTTAAGTTTATCTAAGAGTGTGACTTAGACAGCAAGCCTAATCCACGCAAAGTATAAAGGCGATTAAAATGCTGACGGTAATAAGAAATAGAAACTCTTTACTCACTATAAATAACAAGCAAAAATCTAACCTTCCATCTCACTAGTCAGCCACTTAGACACGTCATCAATTTGTACTTCCAGTTCAGCATGAGCCTTACCTAATTCAGCGAGCTTGGCATTAATCTCATGTTTGTCATATTTAATACCTGTCAATGTGTCTTTTAATAGGTCAATCAACTCAACGTTTAGCGCATCAGAGAAGATAACGACCTCACTGATAACCGCTTGCTTGATGTCCATATGCAAATCAATAATGCCCCAATCAAAGCGCGTCTCAATGTGATGGGTAAATTCAGGGGTTTTACCAAAGCGCCAATCCCAATCTGCCATTTGCTGATAGTATTTATTGAGTGTCGGCTGCTGCGCGAGACTGGCTTCATCCAATTCTTCTATCGGCGTGGTGTCGCCATAATCTTTGTCGCGATAGTATTCACAAAACGCTTCGATAATCGCATCAGATAAAGTCTCGTGATTGATGTCTTCATTAAACTCAACCAAGTTAGCGACGCGCGCACGCACGGACTTGATGCCTTTGGCTTTTAGCTTAAGCGGATGCGGATTGAGATAATCGCCGAGCTTCTGCATATTGGCATTGACCAGTAATGTCCCGTGATGAAAGCTACGATCGGCTGCATGTTTAAAGGCGCTGCCTGATATTTTCTTATCACCGACTTGCATATCATTACGACCAGATAATTCTGCGTCGATGCCCAGTTTCTTTAACGCATTGATGATGATGGTAAAGTTCGCTGCTTGATCGTAGTCGTCTTTGGGCGATAAAAAGGTAAAGTTGGTATTGCCTAAATCATGAAACACCGCGCCGCCGCCACTCTGACGCCGCGCCAAAAATACATCGTCGGCTTCCATCTTATCGATTTTGCATTCCACCCATGGGTTTTGCGAGCGCCCGATGACCACGGTCTCGCTATTGCGCCATAAGAATAGCGTGTGCGAGTCAGGATTGAGCGTATTAAATATCCAATCCTCGGTCGCGAGGTTAAACCAAGGGTTGGTCACGGCAGATTTTAAGATGCGCAGTTTCATCGTTTGTCCTTTTTCTCGAATAATTATTCTAGATTTAGAGTTATCAATAGATAATGTCATTGTTGCCGATGTATGGTTATAATTCAATGGGAGTGTGGTATGGGAGCGGTTTAAGTCTGAGGTTTTAAGAAGTTAACTTATTTTTAGTCTTTCTGATATAATTTTACTGTACCTAAATAAAGAGCTACAAGGTTAAGGAAAATTGATGTCTAAAAATAATCAAATACTGCTTGATGCAATTATTAGTCAAGAAATGGAGGATTTAGGGGAAGATATACCTTTAAGTGAATTCTTTGAGTTTTATTCTGCACTCCAAGTACTAAAGGAAAACGAGTTAAGCTATGACGAAATTAATGCAGGTATTTCGGGTAAAAGCCATGATGGCGGTGTGGACTCCATTTATCTGTTTGTAAATGGTGAAATAATAAAAGAAGATGAAAGTTTAATCGGTAAATATAAGAAAAATGTGGATATTGAGTTAGTTTTAATACAGTCTAAATATGAGAATTCTTTTTCGGAAGAACCTCTTTTAAAGATATCTAGATTATGCAGAAGTCTTTTCGATTTAGATTTTAATCCTGATGATTATATTGGCAGATACAATGAAAAGGTATTAGCAGCATTTGAATTATTTAAAAATACTTATGTTGGTCTAATAACCAAAAAGCCAAAGTTAAAAGTTAGTATTTATTATGTTTCTAAAGGAATTGATTTACATCCAAACGTAGAAAAACAAGGTGCTGGCTTAGAGA
>NZ_DAINDI010000017.1:23329-30941 GCF_036731945.1 Psychrobacter sp. | reverse complement strand
CTAACAAATTTAGCTGATTACTTTAAATTCATTACAGATGAAAATGGAAAGTTAATTAGACACATATTTGAATCTAATGTCAGAGATTATCAGGGTAAAACGAATGTAAATAATGAAATACAAGATACTCTTGAGAATCCTGGAGATGAAGAGTTTTGGTGGTTGAATAACGGTGTTACTATTTTAGCTAGCGAAGTTGCTGCTCCGGGAGGAAAAGAGCTAGTTGTTCATAACCCTGAGATTGTAAATGGCTTGCAAACATCTTCGGAAATACATCGTTTCTATAGTTTGAATCAAGATAAATTAGCATCCGAGAAACGAGATGTACTTGTTAGAATAATTGTCCCTGAAAGTGAAGAAACACGTGATCGAATCATTCGTGCTACAAATAGTCAAACGCCAATTCCTAAATCATCATTAAGAGCAACGGATCAAGTACACCGTCAAATAGAAGATTTTCTCAAACCCAGAGGTCTTTTTTATGACAGAAGAAAGAACTTTTATAAAAATGAAGGGAAAAAGCCTAAAGAAATAATCAGTGTTCCTTTTATGTCTCAGTGCTTAATTTCAGTGTTAATGCAAAAACCAAACTTTGCAAGAGCAAGACCATCAACATTGCTAGAAGACGATGAATCATACTCTAAACTATTTCATAAAAATAATGATTTACAGTCATACTATTTAGTTGCCAACTTAGGAAGGAGCATTGAAGAAAGACTAAAGAAAGATAAAAAATATACAACAACTGAAATTGCAGATATAAAGTTCTATATATTATATACAGTAACCTGTTTAATGGCTCAAAGCCTTTATCCGAGTAGCAATCAATTATCTAAGCTAAAGCTTGATGATTTAACTGATGATATGTTTAATTATGCTGTAGCCATAACATATGATTTGTACCGTGAGCTTGGAGGCACCAATAAGATTGCTAAAGGTGCCAAATTAATTGAGACACTTAAAGAAAAAATTAGAGTGGATAAACAGTTGTAACCAGTAGCTGAAAGTCTATATTACATAATTATTTAAAGATAGCTCGCAAAGCTTAATCCATTAATTTTGAAGATTTATCCTCTAAATTGGTGGATTAAATTTGTATTCATTCTTCATTAATCTACCCAAAATCCTCCCTTAAAACCCTCGCCATATTTCGCTCAGCAAGTCCGGTGATAAACACATAGGGATTGACGCCTGCGCTGCCGGGGATTAACGCGCCATCTTGTACGTAGATATTTTTATGCCCTTTGACGCGTCCAAATTCATCAGTCGCCAAGCCTAACACACAACCGCCAAGCGGATGATAGCAGAAGTTATCGCCGAAGCCTTTGGTGAATAATAAGCTTGAAGTAGAGCCGCCATTCACTTTGGCAAGTTTTTCAATTAGCTCTTTGGCAGCATTTACCGAGTACTCATTTTGCTCGCGTTTCCATTTGAGTTTGACGGTTTTTGTGGCTTTATCATAGTAATAATTGCCGCGTTCTGGATTATCAGTGATGGCAAGATAGAGCGTTGTCCACGTCTCAAGTCCTAGCGGTAATGGCGCAAGCTCGGCAAATATTTTATATTTTGAGCCACCTCTATCACCGTCCCACATATTGATGCCTTTGACCGGGATGGTAGATTGGGTGGTGCCCGCAGCGTGGACGAAATTGCGCCCAGTCATGATATTGCCGTTGGGTCCCCAGTGCTGACCAATATGTTCGTTTAGGTTGTTTAATTTGCCTTCCGCTTGGCTTTTGAGCAGTAGCTCTGAAGTGCCCGTACTGCCCGCATTTAGAAACAGTTTATCGCAAGTATAATGCTCAACTTTATCGATGCCGCCCGTGGTATTGAGGACATGAACTTCTAACCTGAGTTGATCGTTATCGAGGGCTTGAATGCTATTAACTTTGCGTAAGGTTTTAACGGTGACATTGCCTGTGGCTTCAGCATCTTTTAGGTAAGTTAAATCCAGTGAAAACTTGCCAGCGTTATTGCCATAAATGACTTCACCGCCGAGTGCCGACGGATAGACTTCGCCACGCGCTTCCTTTTGCATGTAATCAAAGTCATAGCTGTTGCCAAAAAACTCCGTTTTAAGTCCCGCTTTTTCAGCTTGGCGTTCAGCGGCGCGGGTGAATTCGTAATGCTCGGATTCATTAAAAAACGACTCAGGAATTTGGCTGACTTTCAGATTTTTCATGGCACGGGGAAAATAAGTGTCGTACATCTCATCAGAATCAATCCATGGGAACACTGCTTCAAAGTGCGCGCGTCTTGGGGCAATGGCAATCGCACCATTGACGATAGAGGCGCCGCCATAAGCACGCCCTGCAAAGACTTTCATATCCTCATATTCGATTAAGTCTAAAACCCCAGGATATTTTCTGATAGGTATCGGAATCGGGATAGGGGCGTTTGGCATATTGCTAAACCAGCTAGAGCGTTTATCGGCAGTAATCATTTTGCAAAAGGTATTATGCTCCGGTGTTCTATCCCAGCGCATGCCCATCTCAAGTATCATAACCTTATGACCTTTTTCACTGAGTCGTAGCGCCGATACTGCGCCGCCATAACCACTACCGACAATGATATTGGGAAAGTGTCCCGCTTGGGTGATGGTACTAGGTAGTCTTGGCTGCTTAGCAAGCGTTTGGCAACCGCTCACCGCAGCGGAAGTGCTGACAGCCCCTAGGCTTAAACCCATGGCTTTAATCAGTTGGCGTCGTTGCATAATTTTCCTGTTTTTATATCTTTAATAATCGAAATTAATGAACGAGAGTTTATCAAAATAAAGTGTCATTATTATTTCTATATTGCGAGCGAGGCGATTTTAGCCAAATTAGAACAAAATAACACTACTTTATGCAAGATGGATAATTATTTAGCGCGCTTAAATTTATAAGGTGACTTGACCAAATAAGAAATATCCCTTACTATCTTGTTTCAATGTACTAGAACACAAATACAATAAAACATTCTTATCATTAAAACGCTAAATAATTCGGCAAAAACGCCAATATTCATACGTCATTTAAAACAATAAGGCTTATCTATGACAATGCAAAACACCGCCACGGACTACGGTTTACACCAATCCATCTTACCCAATAGCGAGGGTTTATATGGTGAGTTCGGTGGCAAAATTGGTCATCCCGAGCTTGCTAAAGCCATGAGCGAGATTGAGACAGGTTTTCGTGAAATTATCAAAAACGACGACTTTATCAAAGAGATGAAGCGTTTACGTGAGACCTATGTTGGTCGCCCAAGTCCTATTTATCATGCGCAGCGTTTGACCGAGCATTGCGGCGGCGCACAGATTTATTTTAAGCGTGAAGACTTGAACCATACGGGCGCGCATAAGATTAATCACTGCTTAGGTGAAGTATTATTAGCCAAAAAATTAGGCAAAAAAAAGGTCATTGCGGAAACGGGCGCGGGGCAACATGGCGTCGCATTGGCAACCGCAGCAGCATTAATGGGTATCGAGTGCGAAATTCATATGGGCGTGGTCGATATTAAAAAAGAACATCCAAACGTCAGTCGGATGAAGATTTTGGGCGCCAATATCGTACCAGTCTCACGCGGCGCAGGAACGCTAAAAGAAGCGGTCGATAGTGCGTTTGAAACTTATCTTAACGAGTTAGATAGCAGTATGTTTGCGATTGGCTCGGCATTGGGGCCGGCGCCTTATCCTGAAATGGTCAGCTATTTTCAGTCAGTGGTTGGTCATGAAGCACGAGCGCAGTTCTTAGCGACGACAGGTAAGCTGCCTAATAAGGTGGTCGCTTGTGTTGGCGGCGGCTCCAATGCTATTGGCATGTTTAGCGGCTTTTTTGATGATGCAGAGGTAGAGAAAATAGGCGTCGAACCAGCGGGCGAGGGCTTAGATACGCGCAATCATGCGGCGACGATGTCGCTCGGCGTCAAAGGTGAGATTCACGGCTTTAAATGCTACGTGCTGCTTGATGAAAAAGGCGAGCCAGCACCGGTACATTCGATTGCCTCTGGTTTAGATTACCCAGGCGTTGGGCCACAGCATTCACACCTGCGAGATTTAGAGCTTGCTACCTATGAGTCGGCGACTGATGCAGAATGTTTACAAGCCTTTATGGCGCTATCACGCCTTGAGGGTATTATCCCAGCGTTAGAGTCGGCGCATGCCATTGCCTATGCGATGAAAATCGCCAAAGATATGTCAGCGGATGAGACAATTTTGGTCAATTTATCAGGGCGCGGCGATAAAGATATTGATTTTATTTTGGATAAGGTAAAGCTATAAAAAATTGATAAGGAGTATAAAAAAACAACAGCTCTCAAGCGTGTAAAAAGTTATCATCGTGGTTTTTTTAGTCTAACGCTTGATAGGATCCACCTATGTCCAACCGCGACCTCATTATTTTTATGACATTGTCCTTTATGTGGTCGCTGTCTTTTATTTTTTACCGTGTCGGCGTGCCGGAATTTGGCTCGCTAGCATTTGCCAGTTTGCGGGTGGTGCTAGCTGGCTTGACCATGCTGGTTTTTGTCTTAATCAGCCCAAAAAACAGAGCAGGCATCCGTGATAACTGGAAAGTTCTGACCCTAGTCGGACTGTTTTCTGCCGCTATCCCTTTTATCCTGTTTGCTTTTTCAGCGCGCTCAGTCAATGCTGGGGTGTTGGCGGTGCTTAATGCGTCCGTGCCGATGATGAGCGGTTTTATCGCCAGCACCTTTTTTAAAGACCGTTTGTCAAAAAAACAAATTATCGGCTTAATCATTGGCGTTATTGGCGTGATTATTTTGATGAGTAAGAACTTATTTGGCGGCAGCGGGCAGGGCGCTGAGTCAAGTTCAGGGTTATTGCCGATGGGCTACGCATTATTGGCCTGTGTCGGTTATGCGGTCGGCGCCAATATCACTCGAAACTATTTATACGATGTCTCGCCGGTGGCAATTACCGCAGGCTCGCTTATCATTGCCAGTATTATCATGCTGCCGATAGCGGTGTATGAGTTTCCCTATGGCAAAACCATTAGCCTAACGGCTTGGACGTCAGTGATTTGTATCGGCGTTTTTTCTACCGCCATCGCCCTTATTTTTATGAATCAACTCATCAAAAGTATCGGTCCGATGCGCGCGACCAGTATTACCTTAGTCATTCCGATTTTTGCCATTATTTTAGGCTATCTGCTACTTGGCGAAGCGTTAGACACGCCAGCGATTATCGGCTCGGTGGTGATATTGTTTGGTACTTATCTGTCGTTAGAGCTGTCTATTAAAAAGATGCTGGAATCTTAACGGCTTATTTTAAATTGGTCAGCAGTTTTTTAATCAATGCCACTTATCTAATACCTTCTACCATAATAAATTGAATCGGAAAGGTAATAATGTCAAACGCCTTGGCAAGTGGTATCAGTGCTTTCAGTCTTTTTTCTTCTGCTAAAGCTTTGTCTGGTTGATAATGATAAAACTTCAGCGTGGTCGGTTGGCGCAAGCGATAGGTAAGCGTCTCGATATTTTTCACCGCCGGTGCCACTGTCACAGGAAGGCGCCACAGATTTTTTGTACAGCGTGTCATACCTCCCGCGAAGCCGTCATGACAAGTAAAATCAAACCCTTCAAGCTTCGCCGTTTCACCTGCGGCTAGCAGATGGGTCGGTTTTTCAAACCATAATATGGTGGCAATACATCCTTGCGCTGAGCTGCAGCCTTGCTCGCCTATTCTTATTCTAAAATATGGCGCATTGAATGCTGGCATGGGCTTAAAGGAAAAATAAGCCAAATCCACTTGCTCTAAAATATCAATAAATTCACGATCTCTATTGGCGCTCTGTACCAAATAACTGCGCTTTTCTCCAGCAAATACAATCGCATGTTCAACGCCTTGAATAGGTGCGGCGGGCTTGCCAACAGCAATAATCGCGTCGGTAAATTGCTCATCGGCTACCCATTTGGCATCCTCTTGTACCATCAATTGATAATCGAGATTTTCGCTGACGATACAACCGCTTAAACCTAAAATTAATGAGCCCGCTAAACATAGTCTGGAAAGTAATTTTGACATTATATTTTTCTCTGCTGAATAAAATAAAGGGCAATCGAGAAAGGATTGTTAAATATGATATTAAGCCAATTTTGTATAAATAAGTTGGCTAATTTGCTAAATAAATACAAGTAACGCGTTAAAGTTTTAGCGAAAAAAATTAGAGAAGCGTTAAGGATTTCACCTTTGTCGCTGTTCAATTAAATCGGGAATTTCATAAAGTTGCTGCTGATATATTGACAAAGGTCGACATTCGCTATTTAATCTAGAGAATAAAGCCAACTATAAAAAGTGTGTATGATTTTATGGTTTGGTGGTGTTTTTAACTGACAAAAGGATATTGTCATGAGCGCTCAGCTATTTCTAGGACTTAATCATTCTGCTACCCTTTCTCGTTCTTCGCGCTATTTTCTTGCTGCCGGTTCTTTGACGGCGCTAAGTCTCGCTATTAGCTCAGCACATGCCGCTGGCATCGAATACAGCAAACAATCGGTCGCGCCTTTTTTTGAGCCGGGTAACTATGCCGAGCTATCTTATGCGTATGTTGATCCAAAAATAGAAGGCACCGACGCCGCGGGTAATAAAATCGGTGACATGATGGATGACTTTGATTTACCTGGCGCGGCCATTAAAATCGCCCCGACAGCCAATACGGCATTGGCAGTTATTTACGAACAACCCTTTGGCGTTGATACCGAGTACCCAGCAGGGAGTATTTTTAACAATAGCATGGGCACCACTGAAGCGCGAGTAGAGACAAATGGCATCACGCTTTTGGGCGGCGGTAAGATTAGCAATAATGTCTGGCTATATGGCGGTCTTGAATACCAAACACTAAAAGGCAATATCACGGGCGCGCAGCCAGTCGGTTTGACTACTGCTGTTTCGCAAGTAATCGATGAAGCAGGTGCGCTCTTTGGCGTGCCGACCACTGATGCTTATTATGATTTGGTCAATAAACAAAATAACGGCACGATTACGCCAACTGAAGCGGCGACTTTGGGCGCTATCAATGAAGCGGCTATCAATCCTGTGGCGACAGCACCGACTTATTATACGTTAGACTTTGAAAACGAAAATACGCTAGTGCCGGTGATCGGTATGGCGTATGAGAAGCCGGAGATTGCTTTGCGTGCCGCATTAACCTATCGCGCTCCCGCCAAATATCAGGTATCTGGGGTAGAAAACCTGCAAGTTATTTTGCCACCTATCGCTGGTGGTGATGGGGTAACACCGGGACCAGCGACTGATGAAGTTGCCTTACCGCTAGCGGGCAAGACTGAAGTGAAAATGCCGCAGTCGGTCAATTTCGATTTCCAAACCGGTCTGAGTGAAAAGTATCAGTTATTAGGAATGGTTAACGCCCGCTGGGTAGATTGGAGTAACTTTAATGTTGCCCCGCCTTTAGCGACATTATCAACACAAGAGCCCTTAGCTGCTTATAAAAAAGACGGTTATGCGGTTGAAGTGGCATTAGGTAAGCAGTTTAATCCAAAAATTTCGGGCGAAGTACGTGTCGGCTATGACCACGGTACTGGCGCACCGCTCAGTCTATTAGGACCTTATGACTCTATCAAAAGCTTAGGGCTTAGCGCGCAATACAAACTG
>NZ_DAINDI010000017.1:22843-23319 GCF_036731945.1 Psychrobacter sp. | reverse complement strand
ATATGTGGTTTGAAGGCGGTCCAGTCGATACCAAGGTTGATGGTCGGGTAGCCAATATCGATGATGGTACGGGCTACGCGCTCGGCATGAAATTGGGTTATCATTTTTAAAAATTGACTGAGATTGTTTGTTAAAAATAGCTAATATTGGCGCTGATAGAAAGTAGAAAAAAGCACTTACTTTAAAAAGTAGGTGCTTTTTTATTGCTTGGAACGCGCTTTATTAATCAACGCTTTCGGTTTGGCAAAACAACCCATTTAAGCATTCTCGATTATCACCATCAGTATGCCAAATGGGTGGAATCTGCATCGCTTGATTTAATTGATAATGTGTCGTCGCCCATTTGTCCATCTCGTAGCCATCTTCAGTGGTACTAGGCGCTAGATATTGCTCTTGACGTTCGCTATCGGATAACGCCATGAAATTAAGATAGTTTGTTGCATCCTTTGCCAAGATGCTATTGGGACGTTTTGTGG
>NZ_DAINDI010000017.1:18322-22833 GCF_036731945.1 Psychrobacter sp. | reverse complement strand
AATCATCGTCTGCTTACAGTCTGGTTCCAGAAACTCGCGAATGTCATCATCCGTCCATCTTGTATTGTCTGAACCAAAAAACAGAGCATAACGATATAAATCTAATAAAATCTTGGCGTCTTTCACCGCGTAACCATTTGGATAACGCGTTATATAATCTTCCCAAAACTGTGCGCGCTCAACCAACTCTGCAAACGAGGTCGTAATGGCGGCATCGCTCCAAAAGATTTCTTGATTATCCTTTGCCATCCGCTGAATGAATGCTTTTTGGTCAGGACGTAGATAAGGGGTAAAGATATCTGCCATGGCTTTCAAATCATGACTAAAGGCATAGTAACCTTCGCCTAAATTATAAACTCTCACATCGGCATCATTTTGGATGAGACCAATCAAGTAGCGTGTGCGCGCACTCATTTTTTGTAGTTTTTCTTCGGGCACTTTTTCGTTCCATTCTAAGGCGTACATAACATCATAGTAATCTTCATCAAAATCCGTTTCATTGATTGCAGCATCATCCCACAAAAAACGCTCATACATCGCTTGATAGTCTTTTAGTAAATTCAATACTTCGGCATTACTGGCCGTTGGCAAACAGGCTTTTAGTTGTTTTTGAATGGCGTAAATCGCTTCAATTTTGCTAGTGTCATCTACCTTTTTCATAGACTTACTTAACTCTAAACAATTTTTGGCGTCTAGCGCTGAGTCTGTTGCGGTAGTCGTTTTGGTTGCTGACTTTTCTAAGGGCATCGGTGTATTGAATTGTTCTGTATTCTTTGCCTCACTTGATTCAGATGACGTATCGGATTTGGGTTGGCATGCGCTCATACCTAAAAGAAAACTTAACCCTATTGCCAGCGCTAATATGGTTTTTTGCATGAAATGCTTCCTTTAAATGATTAACAAGCTACTAAAAAGGGACTGTCTAAGCATATTGGGAATGAATCTTTCGTTCATATATAACAATGCAGTTAGAGTTTTAACTGTCATTTAGAAATACTTATATGTTGGCTTAAATGGATTGTTTCATAAAATATAAACCATCTTTTCACAGATTACCTTTTTTATTAGCCGAATTATGTGGATTTATAATGTAATTAACGTACATAATAAATGAGTGTGCTAATATTAAAAATTTTAAGGAAAGTTATGCTAGAGGCGATTTTGGGATGGTTTCACAGCTTGTATATCCATTTAGGTCTCACACTAGGGTTTATCGATGATAGTCCTGAGTTTGCCAATTTTCAAATTACTAGAGTGAGTTTTAGTCCTTCAACATCTGCTAAGGTAATGGTAGGAGATGAGATTAAAGTCAATATTTTTTATAAAAGCAATCTCAAAGGAAAACTGGTACAGATCTGGGCACATGCTGATACTGAAGGGATGGGTGGAACTTATGATCCGTCTGGTTTTGAATCTGGCAGCGGGGTTGTATCACGTTGTTTTACAGTGTCAAATGAGGGGATGCTGGATAGTGTCGCTATTCATGTCATGCATTATAGTGGTCAAGATATACTATATGAAACTAGAGCGGTAAATTATAACCTGATACCCAATCCAGAGAGAGCGGTGTTAAAAGAGGATGGAAAAGGGTCAAAAGTACGTATAAAAGAAATAAAGGTCAATAGAATGACCATAAGACCCAACGCTCAAGTGCGCATCGGTGAATCAATTGATGTAGTTATTGACTATCGAAACACTGCTGATCACGAGACGATGGTTTGGGCAACTGCAACCATGGATCACGAAGCACCGGGTAGATATGACTCTGGAGAAATGCCTAAAAATAAAACAATTGGCACAATTACTAAGAGCTTTAAATTTCATCAGCCAACAAGGATTAATGGTATTTATGTGCATATGGTCAATGTCACTCATGAAACTATCGCTGAACAGTGGCTTGATTTTCCAATTGAATTTATTAATTAAAAATGGTTTTTCTATTAATGTGCAGTTAGTGATGCCTGTTTGTATGATGTTGTAGAACCCTCTCATTTATGCTGGTGTTTTTGTTTGTAAATATTGCTTGGAATCACGGTATCTACCCTTATAAAGAACTCGGCTGATAAATGGCTGTCTTAACAATTAGCCTGGCTATTTATCAATGCTCAATAACTTTTATAAATCTATTTTTATAACAACAAACAAGGCTCCTCATGGCACACGATACCTTATTCGAACCCGTAAAAATGGGCACTCAAACTCTAAAAAATCGCATCATTATGGCTCCCTTAACCCGCTTACGTGCGGTCGAGCCGGGCGATGTTCCTACGGCACTAGCCAGTGAATATTATGCCCAGCGTAGTGGCGCAGGATTGGTCATTACCGAAGCAACGCAGGTTTCTTTTCAAGCAAAAGGCTATGCAGGCGCGCCTGGTATTCATACCGAAGATCAGACGACGGCATGGAAAACCATCGTTGATAATGTCCATGCTAAAGGCGGTAAGATTGTCGTGCAGCTATGGCACACCGGTTTGGTCTCACATGAAAGCGTCCAGCCGGAAGGCAAGGCGCCTATTTCAGCGTCTGATGTTCATGTGGGCGTGCGCACGACATTGCGTGACAGTAATAATCAACCGATACGCGTTGAATCTACAACCCCGCGTCCAGCCACGCTTGAGGAAGTAAAGCAAGTTATCGCTGACTTTGGGCTTGCGACTAAAAATGCCAAACAAGCAGGGTTTGATGGCGTAGAGATTCATGGCGCGCATGGTTATCTGTTGCATCAGTTTTGGGTTGAGCAAACCAACCAACGTGATGATGAATATGGCGGTAGCCGCGAAAACCGTGCGCGTTTGACCCTTGATGTTATCGATGCTTGCGTGGCTGCATGGGACGCTGACCATGTTGGTATTCGCGTGTCACCGCTTGGTACCTTTAATAATGTCGAAGCAGGCTACCATGAAGACGAAAATATTTGGCTTATTGAGCAAATCAATAAGCGCGGGCTGATGTATCTGCATCTATCTGAGCCTGATTGGGCAGGTGGTACGCCTTATAGCACAGAATTCCGTCAGCGCGTTCGTGACGCTTTTGGGCAAATGATTATTGCTGCGGGTGGTTATACCCCTGAAAAAGCCGAGCAAAATATTAAGGATGGCTATATCGATGCCGTGGCTTTTGGCCGTGATTATATTGCCAATCCGGACTTAGCAGAGCGTATTCGCGAAGGCGCGCCGCTCAATGAGCAACATCCACAAAGCTTTTATGGCGGCGGTACAGAAGGCTATACCGATTATCCTTTTTTAAAACAGGCTTAAATATTATCGGATAGCCATTTTAAATTGGCTTTATCGATTAAAATAAAGCGATAATGAATAAAAAGCCACCTTGCTAACAACAGTAAGGTGGCTTTTTTAATGGGTAATATTTAGCTATTTACCAAAGTTACCCGTTTGATAATCACGAAAGGTTTGGTGCAGCTCTGCTTGGGTATTCATGACAAACGGACCATAGCCTGCCACTGGTTCGCCGATCGGCTCACCGCTTAACAGCAACAATTTAACTATGCTTGACGATGGCTTATCACCAGAAAGCTTATCATTAGCTAGCTTGGGGTACGTCAACTTAATACTATCGCTTACCTGCGTTGCTGATTGTTCATTAGCAGAGTCAATAGCGATATCAGTATCAGTCGGGGCTGTAAACTGAATCAGACTGCCTGCACTTACTGACTTATCATTAACCAGTAGCGTGCCTTCTTGTACCAATATCATGATATTATGGCTGTTTGGTACTTTTAGCGTCGTTGAGCCAGCGCTATGTAAGGCAATATCCCACATATTGATTGACGTAAAGGTACTTGCCGCGCCTGTCGTATTTTGCCATTTGCCTGCAATAATCCTCGCTTGACCAATAGCATGTCCATTTTCACTATTGCTTAAATCAACGATAGGCAAATCAGCGCGTTTTAGCGTTTGATATTTAGGCGCAGTCAGCTTATGGGCGCTTGGCAAATTGACCCATAATTGCACCATGCTAAAAAGTCCACCACGGCGGCTAAAGTCGGGCGAGTGGAATTCTTCGTGCATGATGCCGCGCCCTGCGGTCATCCATTGCACATCGCCTTCTTTGATGATGCCACAACCGCCAGCCGAATCGGCATGGCTAATCTCGCCGGCGTAGGCAATCGTCACCGTCTCAAAACCTTTATGCGGATGCTGTCCGATACCGTGCGGCTCTTTCTCATGGTTTGGATTTGGCGCAAAGGTGGTCGGCTGACCATAGTCCAATAATAAAAACGGATCGGTATGCTGATAATTAAAATCAGCTTCGTTATCTAAATGATTAAACAAAGTTTTGACATAAAAACCATCGCCGACCCAATGCGGTGCTTTATCATTATGAATATGTTTGATGGCGCGCATTGAGTACCTCGTCAGCCTAACTGTATTAAAGAATACTTATTTATTTCACCGTCTTTCTTTAATAGGAATGAAATGCCTACTCTTAAGTAATTCTAAATCTATAAGGGTTTATATGGTGGTTAAATTCAACATAGTCAAATATTTAGT
>NZ_DAINDI010000017.1:16801-18312 GCF_036731945.1 Psychrobacter sp. | reverse complement strand
ATTTGTATAACTGGCTTTCAAATGAAAGGGTATATATGACTTAATATCAAACCACTTCGCCGCAAACAAAACCACTGGCCCACGCCCATTGAAAGTTATAGCCGCCAAGCCAACCGGTGACGTCGAGCACTTCGCCGATAAAATATAGACCATCTTGATATTTACTTTGCATGGTCTTTGATGAGACTTCATCGGTTGTGATGCCGCCGCGTGTGACTTCAGCGGTTCGATAGCCTTCAGTGCCAGACGGTTTGAGCTGCCAGCCGTTCAGCGTTGCGCCAAGCTCTACCAAGCGCTCATCTTTAATATTGGCAAGCTCGGTGTCTTTTATATCGTCCCACAAATGCGTTTGTAGCGCTGCCAGCAGTTTTTTCGGCAAAGCATTGTCGGTATTGTCTGCCAAGACCGTGCGGATAAGCTGGCGTGGGTGCGATTTCTTATGAGCAAGTAAAAGCGCCGTCATATCTATTTCGGGTAGCAAATTGATGGTGATGGTTTCGCCAACATGCCAATAGTTAGACAGTTGCAGCATAGCTGGGCCCGACAGTCCGCGATGGGTAAAGAGCAAGGGCAGTTTAAAGGAGATGCGCTCATTGCTGGCAATCACTGGCAGACTGATACCGGCAAGCGTACGAATCAGCTCGCCCGTTTTATCAGTAAAGGTAAATGGCACAAGGCTGGCATCAGTTGCGACTAACGTATGTCCAAACTGTTGTGCCAGCTCGTAACCAAAACCGCTCGCGCCTAGCGTTGGAATAGACAAGCCGCCCGTCGCTACTACAAGCGATTCGCAGTTATAGCTGGTTTGCGGCAGCTTACTTTGATTGCCGTTATCTTTTCTCTCTTGTTTTTCTTTTTTATTGAGCGCTTTGGTTGTTGATAGTTGAAAGCGAGATTTTTTATCGTTTTCGAGTGCTTGCACGCTGTCGACTTGGGTATTGAGTCTGACTTGCACGCCCACGGCAGCGCATTCATCGAGGAGCATGGTTAAAATATCTTGCGCCGAATCATCACAAAATAGCTGCCCGTGCTCGCGCTCATGGTAAGGAATTTTATGCTGCTCAACCATACCGATGAATTCCCAACTTGGATAACGGCTCAGAGCGGATTTACAAAAATGGGCATTGCTGCCGATAAAATGCTCAGGCTCGACGAAGTAATTGGTAAAGTTGCAGCGCCCGCCACCTGACATGAGGATTTTTTTACCGGCTTTATTGGCGTGGTCGAGCACCAAGACGCGGCGACCACGGCGACCCGCGGTGAGCGCACAATATAACCCCGACGCCCCAGCGCCGATGACGATGACATCGTAGTGATTGTATGCTGCTGCATTGCGCGGATTTTCCATGATGTTACGTTCCAAAAAGCGCTAAGCTTTAAAAAAATAGAAATAAAAAAAATCGTAAAACTAAAAAGTAGCCGAATGCGGCGTCTTAATCATAAAGGGTAGCTATTGTCCATGTTTTATAGCAGGTTACAAGAATTAAATATTTTTGCCCAGTCAACTTATA
>NZ_DAINDI010000017.1:0-16791 GCF_036731945.1 Psychrobacter sp. | reverse complement strand
CTAATTAAGTATACAGCTGTGCAGCGAAATTGTTGTGTTTTGCGCTCGACGTCTTGCAACGACGCTGCTTATTTGTCAAACTAACTTAAGTGTCAGACATTATGGAAGATGACTCTTATACTTGTTTAGGCCACCGTTTGCCGTTCATATCTAACGCAAGCCGTTTAATGATAGTCGCAACGACAGCTGCTACAAGTCAGAATAATTAAAAAAGGATGACTACGATGACTCAAAAATCATTTCCTATCGCGGCTGAGTTTGTCGCCGCTGCCAATACTACCGCCGAGCAGTACAAAAAAGAATACCAACAATCTATCGCGTCACCTGAGGCGAACGATGCCTTTTGGGCGAAGCGTGCCGAACTGATTGATTGGATAAAGAAACCTACCAAAATCAGCGACGTCAGTTATGACTTAGAAGATTTTCATATCAAATGGTATGAAGACGGTGAGCTTAATATTTCAGTTAACTGTCTTGATCGACACGTCAAAAACCACCCTTATAAGCCTGCCATTATTTGGGAAGGTGACCATCCATCGCTGCACAAAATTATCTCATTTAAAGAGCTGCACGAAGCGGTGTGTCGCCTCGGGAATGCCATGCGCAAACTTGGGGTCAAAAAAGGCGATCGCGTCACTTTATATATGCCTATGATACCAGAAGCGATGGTCGCCATGCTGGCGTGTACGCGCATCGGGGCGGTACATTCGGTGGTATTTGGCGGTTTTTCTGCCGAGAGTTTGGGCAATCGCATTATCGACAGCCAATCAAAATTGGTCATTACCGCCGACGAAGGTATTCGCGGTAATAAACGCACGCCGCTTAAAGCCAATGTCGACCGTGCATTAGACATGGATGGCACCGATAGCGTGACCAATGTCGTGGTCGTCCATCGTACGGGTAACTCTGTACCGATGAGCGGTCGCCGCGATGTGTGGTATCACAGTTTGGTCGATGGCGAATCAAAGCATTGCGAGCCTGAAGTCATGAATGCCGAGGATCCGCTGTTTTTATTATATACCTCAGGCTCTACCGGTAAGCCAAAAGGCGTGCTGCATACCACTGGCGGTTATATCACTTATGCGCTTTCTACGTTTCGCGATGTGTTCGATGTCAAAGAAGACGATGTCTACTGGTGTACCGCCGATGTCGGTTGGGTGACTGGTCATACTTATGCCACTTATGCGCCGCTCGCCAATGGTACAACGACGGTCATGTTCGAAGGTGTGCCAGAGTATCCGACGTGGGCGCGTATTGGACATATTATTGATAAACACCAAATCACGATTTTATACACGGCACCGACGGCCATCCGTGCGATGATGAAAGAGGGCGATACCTTTGTCCGTGAGTCGGATCGTTCAAGTTTGCGTTTGCTCGGGACGGTTGGTGAGCCGATCAATCCAGAAGCGTGGGACTGGTACTATCATGTCGTTGGCGGCGGTAAATGTCCGATTGTCGATACGTGGTGGCAGACGGAAACCGGTGGTATTTTACTGGCGCCAATACCGGGTACTGTCGATATGAAACCAGGCGCGGCGATGAATCCGCTATATGGCATCGAGCCGGTCGTCGTCGATGCTGATGGTCATGTCTTAGAAGGTGCGGCAGAAGGTAACCTTGCGATTAGTGGCGGCTGGCCGGGGCAGATGCGTACCATTTATAACGATCACGAGCGCTTTTTAAAAACCTATTTTACAGAATATCCGGGCTATTATTTTACTGGTGATGGCGCGCAGCGTGACGAAGACGGTCACTACTGGATTACCGGACGCGTGGATGATGTGCTCAATGTTGCCGGGCATCGCTTGGGTACAGCAGAGATTGAAAGTGCGGTGGTTGCACACCCAGCAACGGCTGAGGCGGCGATTGTCGGTATGCCGCATGACATTCGCGGGATGGGGGTTTGTGCCTTTATCATTCTAAAATCGGGCGAAACCGCAACGGATGCTTTAAAATCTGAGCTCAATCGCCATGTGCGCGCGGAAATTGGTCCGATTGCTAACTTGGATGCTATTTATATGGTGGACGTCTTACCCAAGACGCGCTCTGGTAAAATCATGCGCCGTATCCTGCGAAATCTTGCCGCAGGGCAGTATGTTGGATTGGGCGATTTATCGACCCTCGCTGATAGCGCTGTCATCAATGAGCTGATTGACGTAGTTAAGGCGGAACGCGGAGATTAAAGAGTATGATTCGTTAATTGGATATACTAAAAGAATATGCACTAAACTAATTTTTCCCTTCTTTAAAAGCCATACTATCGTAAATAGTATGGCTTTTTTACCTAGAGGTTATTGCTATTGGCGCGCTTTAAAGTTTCAATAACTTTTGTTTTTCTCCATATTTACAAGGTTTACCGTCATTATGCCGAACTCTTCTTTGCAGCCTACGCAGATATCAGTGCCAAAAATTGCCATTATCGGTGGCGGCTTAACCGGACTGTTTACTGCCACTTTATTAGAACGTGCTTTTAGCCAAATGAATGACCAGAAAATTAAGGACAAAGCCTTAGTACCAGAAATCACTATTTTTGAGAAATCACGCAGCGTCGGACGTTTAGCGACACGTTACCGCAGCGATAGCCTTACTAATAAAAACTGGCAATGGGCGTTTGGAGCGCAGTTTTTTACCGCCAAGAGCGCAAGCTTTCAACAATTTATTGAGCCGTGGTTACAGACAGGTTTGCTACAGCCTTGGTGCGCGCAAGTAGTGAGCTTAATGCCAATGGCTGCGAATAATCAGACACCTGATATTCACTTCAAAGAGCAATGGGGCAGTACGCAAGCGCGTTATATCAGCACGCCGAAGATGACCAGTTGGGGACGAGCATTGGCTGATGAATTGCAGCATTCCACCGTCAAGTTTAACACCCGCATCGCGCCATTAGCTGGGTATAAGCAAACTCTCGCTAATAAGACCAGTAATAAAACTGAGCTATTCGATAAAAATGGCAACAGTCTTGGTCATTTTGATTGGGTGATTTGTACCGTGCCAAATGGTCAAGCCGTCGAGCTGATGGCAGATAGCGGTTTTAGTGAATGTGCAAAAATCACTGAGCCAACAATGCAGGCGTGCTATAGCTTAATGCTTGGTTGGAATGAGAACCAAGCATTACCTGAGGCATTAAGCTGTTTGGACACGGCGTGGGATGTGGCTTGTGTACAGGATTCTATCATTGATAGAATATTTATCGAGCATCATAAGCCTGAGCATCATGCGCTATTACCCAGCATGACCATTCATGCGCGCAACGACTGGTCAGAGCAGCACGTCGATGACGATATCGATACCATAAAAGCAAAGTTGTTAGAAGTCGCTCAGCAAGCACTAAACTGGAATGCGGAGAGCGCGCCAAGCCAAGTTGATTGTCATCGTTGGCGTTACGCCGCGACCGTAACCGCTTCTCATAAAGAGCAGTTAGGAGTATTGGTTGATGATGAGCGACAATGGATTGTCAGCGGCGATTGGTGCGGGCAAGGTAATATCGAAAGCTGCTATCAAATGGCAGCGCAGATGGCGGCAGCGATGGTTTAATTTACAGATAATAAAGGCTTTAAGGAATTAAACTTAGACGTATTACATCATAATAAATTTGAATTTATACAAATCATTAACTTATAGGCAAAAAAAGAGCCCACGAAGGGGGTTGTTTCAATGTTATCTTAGGGTGTCTATTGATATCTGTAGACTATGTATTGTCTGGTTTACGTGCTAATATCTACTATCTAAGGCTATCAGAAGTGACCACCAATTATCTATGTTAAAGGTGGTCTATGTGGTGGTCAGTTTGTAGCACTGTAAATAGATGATAAAGGTGTAGTCATGGCAGCATTAACAACTGATACCCAAATCAAGAAAGCCATCAAAGAGGCGCAAGGGCAAAAACGCGTTTATCATACTATTGGTGGGTATCAAGGTTTAAGGCTGCGTATGAGGGGCGGCTGTATTGAGTTCCAGCACCGTTACACACACCCAATGACAGGTAAGCGCAAGGAGATGACGCTAGGGCAATATCCCGCCTTGTCACTTGAGCAGGCAAGACGAATGCACAACAATAATATGAGCATACTTGCTCATATGTTGGACCCAATTACGCAGCGCGATAATGAACGAACCAAACAAGCCGCTGCTATCAACAATACATTCCAAGCGGTTGCTGATGATTGGTTAAGCGAACTGACCAATAACCCCGACCACCAGCCGGCACCAAGTACCTTAATAAATATCAATAACTATCTAAGACCATTAACAACTGCCTTTGGTAAATTCCCCGTTAGTGAAATCACTACTCAGCAAGTCCTAGTTTTATGCCGTGACATACAGCGAGTCTATGTGCACAAAGGTAATCGCGTTAAGCACTTGGCGCAGCGCATCTTTGCACATGCTGTACTAAAGGGGCTTATCGAATATAACCCGGTAATGCAGCTATCAGGTGCTAAAGCATTAAAGCCTACTAGAACCAAGCATCATGCCTCACTGACAGACCCTAAAGACTTCGCGGTCCTATTAAGGGACATTGACGAGCTCAGCGATAAACAGGTGTACAACAAGCCAATATTAAAGCTATTAACGCTTACCTTTGCGCGTGTAGGTGATATATGCGCGATGAGGTGGGCAGACATTGACCTGAACGCTAAGCAATGGGCATTTAAGCCTCAGAAAGGGCAGCGCCGCGAGGACATGGTAGAGAGCTTAGTTGTACCACTGGCACCGCAAGCAATCGCAGTCATAAAGCAAATGCAATCATTAACAGGTGGTCATGAGTACGTGTTCTATAACGCAAAGCGTAAGAAAGGGCCTTACCATGATCAGCAAGCAGTGAACAAAGTATTAAATGACCCATCTATGAACAGCGGCGGCATTGGTGCGAACTACGAGGGCAGAGGTTATAAAGAGGTGCACACGCCACACGGCTTCCGTGCCAGCGCAAAAACAATGCTGATGGAGCGACTAGGCTATGACGAGCTACTAACAGAGATACAGCTAGGACACCAAATGCTTAACAAGTACGGCACTGCTTACAACCGTATGCAAGCCGTACCTGAGCGCACACGCATGATGACGGATTGGGCAAACTATTTAGATGATATTAAGGCTGGCAAGATTGATAACGTCATTCACACCAGTTTTAGACAACAAGCACAAAAGCTGGGCTAATGCTCAGCTAACCACTTTGCAAGGCTAGGGGTTGCTCCCGAACGACAGACATTCACACCCTTAGACTGTCACCGCCTTGCTCCTATTTTTAATCAAGGGTGTAGGGGTGTGAAATGAGTACTTTATTAGATAAGTTCGAAGAACATGAAAAAGAGTTTATATCGGTTCCTGAAACGTTAAACCTAATCATGCAAGCTACTAAAGGTACACTTGAACAGGCTAAGGATTATTTACTTGTCATTAAGCTTAACGAGCACGTACCAGTGCTTTACAGGGATGAAAAAAGGCTTGAGTTTAAAAGCAAGCCTAATGACGGTGATGGAAATGGCTTTGAAAGTACTTATCGCGCATTAACGTCTGAGCTTGAAGGTAATGAATATTTTTCTATTAAGGCGTTAAACGAATTTAGACCATTAGATGAGAATGATATTTTTGCTCATAGGCGTGGCTATCATTATGTCGCTCAGCATTCAGTAGGGCGTTTTAAGACGGGCGCTTATGTCATTGGGTTGGATGATAGCAGGGCAGAACAATTGCTATGCACAGGTGCTATTGAAAAGCTTACTATAAAAGAGGTTGAGGATAGAGAATCAAAAAAAGTCAAGTTTCTTACTAAGCAGCTAGCGGATGCTAGAGCACAACTTGCTGCTGAACAAGCTAATAAAATAACTGAAAACGACAAACCTTTAATTGAGCTAGGAGAGTACCAAAAACTATTAATTACTTATCCATTATTCACAGCGCATCAAATAGCTTGTTTGCTTTCGGACCATAACCCAGTAGCTCAAGATTACGATAGTAAAGACGCCTATAGGCTTTATCGGGAAATGACAGATGTTGCAATAGATGCTCGCTTGCTAACACCATTTAATGAAAAAGGGCAAATTCCATCTGAACAAGTTAAGGTATGGCTGGCACGCCGTCATTTTATCTATGAAGGCTTTAATGATGATGTAGTGGAATATCTTGATGATGAAGGTGATCCATTAAAAAGAAGTAGTGATGAGTTTGCTGGAATAATCGGCGTTGTTTATGAAATGGTTCATAAGTTGGAGGCAGAGATTGAACAACTTTCAGAAGACTATGAAGAGCTGAGGTTAGAAAATGAAGAGCTTAGAGCAGAAACGAAACAAGCTAAGCTACCCAACCAATCTACTAAAGACGGTAAAGGGACTATACAAAAAAATTACTTAATAACTATAGGCTTGTTGCTTGAGCTGCTAACTACACCATCAAAGGGTTTTGATGGAAAGTATGGAGGCGAGATAAAGCCTAAAGAGCCTTTGTTTTCAAGCGAGACCAAAATTATTGAGGAGATTGGGAGTTATGGCATACATGGCCAATCCAAAAGTAGTGTTGCACCACGCTTTAAATTAGGAAAAGATGCTTTAAATGAAAATAATCATGAGCTGGATGTAGAGTTAAAAGACAGTCTGCAGGAATGTTTTGATTGTGCAAACGAAGTCCTAAGCGATGCAAAGAAAAGAAAGATAGTAAGTCGCTAATAAAAACTATACCAAAAAATAATCGTACTAACTGGTATGCCGATTCATACCAATTGGGATGCTGTAACCCACTGCTTTCAACATACTGATAACTCTTATTAACAGCATAACTTTGGGAGTTATCACGATGGCAGGCGAATTAGATTTTAGCGTACAGCTACGATTACTAAATGAGAATTTTAACAACGGCATTAACCAGGCGCGTGACCGATTTAGTCAGTTTACGCAGGCTGTAGAGCGCAACCTTGCACAAATGGGCACCGATACTGAACGAGCAGAAACACTGCTTACAGGTTTAGGCAATGTAAGCTCAGACAGATTGACGGCTGAGATTAAAGCTACTGCTGACCAGTTAAGGCAAATGGGCGCTGGCGCGAACATAACCCGTGAGCAGCTTGATAGCGCAATGAGCACTGCTGCGTTACAGGTAACACGCTTAGGGCGTGAGCTTGATGTCGCAAGACAAGAGGCGCTAAGGTTAGGACAAACAAACGCCTCACCTACTGAGCTAACAGAGGCGGCAAATAGAGTTAACCGATTAGAGCAAGAGTTGGGGCAGGCACGATCAGCCAGTACATCACTATCCAATGAGTTAGCTGGTGCGATGAATCGTGCCAGCGCAAGCACTGATGATGCCCGTAACGCTCTATAGGGCAACACGGGCAGCTCAGGCAGAAATAAGACGGCTTGAGAATGAGCTTAACGGCGTTGATGACACGATAAGACGCACGGATGTTAGTACAAACAACTTCAGTAGCAACGTCGGTAAGCTCAGAACAGCCATGAGCGGATTAACAGGGCTATTAGCAGCAGCAGGCATTGGTATTGGTGCGGCTGAAATTATCGAGATGTCAGATGCTTTCGTCACGTTAGAGGCAAAGGTAAAACTGGCAACAGGTGAAGGTGCGGCATTCGTTACAGGCTTTCAAGGTGTGACTGATATTGCAAAGGAAACCTTCACCAGTATTGAAAACACAGGGGAGCTTTTCGCACGTATCACACAAGCTTCTGAGTCGTTAGGCTTGGCCCAAGGCGAAATACTAAGTGTTACTAAAACCATTAACCAAGCCATACAGCTATCAGGCGGTAGTGCTGCCAGCGCTGATGCTGCCATTGTCCAGCTCGTGCAAGGACTCCAGAGCGGCCAATTACGCGGAGAAGAATTTAACTCCATCATGGAACAGTCGCCACGCTTGGCTCAAGCAATGGCAGATGGTTTGGGTGTAACTCGTGGTGAATTGCGAGCAATGGCGGCCGATGGAAAGCTGACAAGTGAAGTTGTGATTGATGCGGTACGCTCACAAACGCAAACTATTAATGATGAATTTTCGACCCTACCAGTGACTTTTGCAAACTCTGTCCAGAATATGAAAACGACGGTGTTTGAACTCGTTGGCAGCTTAAACGAGACGGTCAATCAATCTGGTCGACTGGCTGAAGGCATACAGTACATTAGCGACGCTATTGATAATATTGACCCCGCGACAATGGCGGCCATTGGTCAGTCATTTGATTTTGTCTTAGAGCAGTCCGCTGCGTTATTTACTCTCGTTAAAGACATTTACGGCGCGTTTAGTGACTTAACCTCTATTATCAGTGGTACGGTAGCAGCGGGTAATGATGTCGGCTTAATAACCAAGCTTATGCAGCAATTTGCAGTAGTAACAGGGGTTGCAATTGACGGCATACGCGGTCTATCAATCGCAGCTGACAGTGTTTTTGGCACAATCAGTGGCATTATTGGCAGCGTGTTGATCGGTATTGCCAAGCTCAACGGTGAAACCTCGACAATGGGCGAAGCATTAATCGCCAAGCAAGAAGAGCTATACGCACGCTCAGAACAAAAGATGATGGACTTTAAGTCTAAGTCTGGTGAAGCATGGGCTGAGATGAATAAGACAGCCCAAGACAGACTTGATGAAACCGTGGTCGAAGTCGTTAAAAACTACGATGAAATGGTTGCTAAAGGTAGCTATGCCGCCGAAGCGATGGAACAATATATCAAAGTGGCCAAAGCTAAGATTGCCGCTAATGACATGATTATCACTGATGATATGCGGCTTGAACTAGCAGGGCAAGAGTTGCAAGCATCAATCAGTGAGACAGGCGAAGTGATTGTTGAGTCCTCCAAAGGTGTACAGGCGGCATACCTTGGCGTTGGTCAGAGCTTTGCGGAAGTAGCAATTAAAGCGCAAGAGTCTGGAACATCCATGCGTGAATCGCTGACAGATGCCGTGCCAAAAGCGCAGACCATCGGTGCCGTTGATGACATTATATCTTCTCTTAGTGCGCTTGGTAGTCAGGGGAAAATATCAGGCGAAGATATGGCGTTTGGTATCAACCTTGCCAATGAACGCTACAAAGAGATTGAAAGTAACTTTGCAAGATATGCAGCTAAAAGCATTGCTGATAACGGCGGTATCGTAACGTCCGAGCTTGAGAAAGCAGCAGCCTTACAAGGGCTTGCGGTACAAGCGACTGAAACGGGCAATGTGCTAGTAACGCAGCTTGATAGATCAACGGTTGCAAGCGAGCGCACTAAAGAACAGATTGACGAGTTAGCGGGCGCTGTTGGCGTCGGTCTATCAAAAGAGTTTATCAAATCCAGTGAAGGCTTGAATGAGCTTGTCGATGGGTTCGATGACTTAGAAAAAGCAGGTTATGACGCAAAAGGCGCTTTGGTCGGTGCGCTTACTGAAATGTCTGACAAGGCTAGAAATGACGTTGAGATTGAGGCTTTAACTGCAAGATGGCATGAACTTTATAAAGAGGGCAAGATAACTGGTCAAGAGCTTGCAGAAGGCTTGGAGAATATAAAAAATCGAGCAGACATACTAAAAAACGGCATTAACGGAGTAACTGAGGCTTACGGACTCTTAGGACTTAAGACCCGAGAAGAATTGGCCAAAGACGCCAAAGCATACACCGAGTCTTACAAATTGGTCATGGCTGAGGGCAAGCTGACTGCCCAGCAGCAAGAAGAGGTCTTTACAAAGATGGCAAAGGCTAATGCCGCTGCCAATGGCGGTGTTATTGACAGCTTTACCAGAGCGCAAGCGGCAGCTAAAGGCTTTACAGTTGAGATTGATGCAAACGGTCGTGTAGTCGTTGAAAAGGCGGGGCAGGCAGTAAGCGCAAATGATCGCGTTAAAACCTCAGTAGATAGAGTAGCCACCTCACAAAGAAATCTAGCCAGCAGCGCAGGAACGGCAGGCAATGAGATGGTTAAATCCGCAAGTAGAGCCTTTGCCGCTTATGAAAAGCTACAGCAATCAATATCGGTTTGGAACGCTAAGTTTACCACTGATGCAAACACTAAGAGTGAAAGTGCGAGCCTTGCTTTTATGCAAAAAGCAGAGGCGGGTATCAAGAGTAAGATTACCGCTTTAAACCAACTGAGCGGCTCAACAGCGACCGCAGATGAATCATACCAAAAGCTCATGCGAAGTATGGGCTTTGTGGACGGTTTTAAGTGGTCGAGCATGGCGGACTATGCTAGGGATATGAATCGTGTCAATGCTGCTGTTGATAGACAAGCTGAGAGTTATTCGGCTAATAACATGAAGTACAGACGAAGCAATAAAAACGATGACAGCTCGATTGATAACAATCAGGATAAATTAGATAGAATGATGGCCAGTGCGAATGCTCAATACGCGCAACCACAACCCGTGTTACCGCAATCGGCGCTTGATGCTATCGCCAATCTTAGTAAGACGCCAAACTTTGATACGAGTAAGGGTGGTGGTTCAGTCAAGACTATCAAACTTGACCTTACTTATAACGGTAATAGAGTATCTACAGACATGCCCGCAGACCAAGAAGGGCTACTGATGGCGTTGGTGAAGTCATTAGAAGATAGTAAGGCAATATCAGGCAAATAACACCGTTCAACATTCCAGCATAGAACAAACAGAGAGGTGAGCTTAAGTGCTCACCTCTTTTTTTATTGTCAAAAAACCATACCAAAAAAATAAGCATACCAGTTGGCATGCCAGTTCATACCAGTTGGGATGCTGATAAAAGCTCTATTAGCTAATCTGATAACCCTACACACCGCCAGTTATTGGCGAATATTAGGAGCTATCAAAATGCTACAGCTATCAGAAGACAAGACAAACAAAAACCAATTACATCCTCAAGGACAAACTAGAGTCAGACCAGCAGCTGATTTAATTGGTGTGAATTATCAAACATTGCGCCGATGGTGGCAAACAGACAAATTTCCCAAACCTATAAATATCAATGGGATCTTATTATTCAGAAATTCCGACCTATTAGCTTGGTTGGAAGGACATCAAGCTGATAACGATAATGACCAATCCACAATCGCGCCAGCGCAGGAGGCATAAAGATGAGTAATACGCCACTTAAAACTCAAATAGAGATTGTTAAAGCACATCTAATGACAGGTGCAACTATCACCACGTGGGACGCTTACCGCTTGTATCAAATCACATGCTTGGCTCAGCGCATTCATGATTTACGAACAGCAGGCCTAGTAATTCAAAGTGAGATGGTCAAACACAATAAAAAATGGTTTGCCCTTTACTGGCTCGATGAACAAACATTACTTGAAAGCGAACTATCCAACAGTGAGGTGAACTAAATGAATAACCACCCTAGCATATCAATCGACACCCCAGCCAGCCGCCTAGTAACTGTGGATAGCCTTTACTTACGTCTTATGAATGACCGCGTACAAGATATTTATATTAATACCGACCACCTAGCTACCGCGCTAGATGCTATCAATACAAAAGACGATGTTAGCCAAGGCGTGCTTGTGGCAGTCAAAGCAGCACTACTGACCAATAGCGAGCTGGCAGGTATTGTTAGCGAGATGTTTTGTGAACACGCATTACCGTACCAAGCGGAGGCAACAAGCCATGAGTAGCAATTACACTAGAAACAAGCTTACACCCCGTCACGGGGCAAATTCGAGTCTAAATGACATGAATTCGAGCCTATATGACATGAATTCGAGTTTTAATAGCAGCATTGCAAATATGTGCGCTAAATCAGAGGAAATTACTAAATATCAGCTTATGCTGAGATGTAAAAAAAATGATGTAACAGGGGCGGTTACCCATTTTTCGGATTTTGATAATAGTGAAAGTCAGTGCTTTACAAGTCGTGATAACAAACGCTATCATAGCACCACAACAAAACATTCAGCGGCAAAGCCAAGTCGTCAACCTTTGGCTATTTTTGTGTCTAAAACTGACCTGATTAACACCCAGACAGTTACCACGGGCGCAGATAAAAGAATTACCAGTAGTAATCGTTATACCTATGGCGCTGGACACAGTGACGTAAGTTATGACGGGATGAGTGAACTAAATAAAATACCTCTTTGGGGAAATAAGTTCCGCCGCCTGAATGCGGTTGTTGTAATCCCGTTTATACCCTTTTTTAAGAAATACCCCACACATACAAAACATTCAGGAGGCTATCATGCCTAAATCTATCCGTACTATCTCAAACACTCAAACCACTACCAACAACAGCACACTAGCCACATTTAAGGCAGGTGACAGCGTGCTATGGGCAGCCGTAAGCAATGACACCTATAAGCTGCAATCTAGCAGCGACAAGCGCAGTAACCGCCTTTTTATCCGTCATGCAAATATAGAATATTCCTTTGATACTGATGGGCGTAGCAGCCCTGATGATGCCTTGCCGTCATTATTCCATAACACGCCAGCCAACCGCCAAGCCATTAACGCGCTGTATGGCAGCCAGCACAGCATAAAAACAATAGATTGCACCGATGCAGACGATGACGAAGTTATCTTAATGTCGTCTTGCATGTTGTCCGATACCGCTTGTGATGTTTCTGGCGCTGCTGAGGTCATGTACGATATTGGTCAGCTACTCTACCTAATCTATAGCGAGGACATCTCTTCTAATCAAGTTAAGTCAATGGCGCGCCTTGTGCACGATACTACTGATAGATGGCAAAGCATTCTTAACTACCGACTTGATACGCTCAATAAACCATTAGAACAAACTGGTTTTGGCAAGGTAGAGGGTTAAGAATATGAAAACTATCAATCAGTTAAAACAAGAGTATATCGATACCAAGGCAGGCGAACAAATCCACCTAGGTTGGATCGATGCCTTATTCACTACTATCAAAGATGATCTTAAAAGTGGTGATATTCACAAAGCGCAAAAACTTGCTGACCTTGGGCAATACTTAGCCCAAGACCTTCAGCATTATTCAGAGGACGAACTGGCACAGCTACTTGCTGACAAGGAGGGTTTATGAAAACCTACCCGCAGCCTAAACGCAACCGTAGTCACGCCAAGCGCAAAAGCTACTATAAAAAATATAGAGCAGCGCGTAAGCCGAACCAGTCAAAAACAAGGGGGAGCAGATGACCACCACACCCCAAACAGCCACCCATGAAAAAACCCGCGGCAAGGCGGGTTTAGTTAGCGTCTTAGGCGACCATCAACCGGCAACGGAGCAGACGTTACAAGGTGATGTTTTATTAAAAAAGTTATACGATATTTTAAGGCCTAATAGCTTGTTAGATATTAAAGTTAATTTGTCAGTAAATCAAGGTGACATCTTGCCCACAGCTGGCATGACTGGGCTTGTTTTGCATAATAAAGACTATGAGCCGGTAAACTTATTATGCGTTCCACCAAACGGCAAACCTAAAGATTATGTCGTTACTGACCCGTTTGAAACAGGCGCATTCATCATTGGTAAGATGGACAGCACGCACGAACTGATAGCCGTTAATAACATAGCTGATGCAGTAGAGCTTGCTTATCTATTGATGGCTGAGAATGTGACGATACTAGCCAGCCGTGACGAGTGGTCATTCAATGATATGGTTAAGCATTTTGCGCAAGATTCATGCGTGACTATCATGGCAACAGCGGACGTTAAAGACGAGGTTACCAAGCCGCTTATCGGTGCAAACGTTAGAGCAATCATTACCAGCGAGCGCACAGTGTTAGAGCACTTGGATTATGGCAACTTAAGTTATAAAGCCATACTAGCCCTTGATGATACAAAGATAGTTGAGCTCAGGAGCGTAGGATGGCCCGAACCCGAATCACTGAGCACAGACCCAAGCAAGCAAACACCTTATCCAATAGAGGCTTGGAGCGGACTGCTACAGAGGGTTATTAAGAAGATTGCCCACTACACACAAGTACCCGAGGCTATGGTTGGTCAATGTCTCTTAGGGGGATTGGCGCATATGGGACAGGCTCATGTTGATGCGCCGTTTGGTTACAAGCACATGCCAACTAGCCTAATTATTATCACTGAGGGCGAAAGCGGCAGCGGTAAAACGCAAGCTATGGACTTAACCCACTATAAGATAAAAGAGCATGAACAAAAGAGATATGAAGAATACATAATCAGGCATGATGAACATAAATTACAGCTTGCCAGCCTTAAGGGTCCAGAACTAAAGGAGTATCAAGCAACCACCCCAGCACCATATAACCCTGAGCGGCTATTCAAAGATGCAACTATTGAGCCGATACTGGATAAGTTTGTCAGTAGTGAAATCACAGACGCATCCTGGTCAACTGATGATGCGGCGCAATTCTTCAATGGTCACACGATGAAAGGTGACACAGCTGGTAACGCACTTGCAGCTATTACAGACCTTTATAGCGGCGGTGAAGTGAATCGCACACGTTCAATGAAAACACAGCATGCTAACCCGCATACAAAAGCTTTTAACGTACGCATGACACTGATGTTGATGGCTCAACGTATCATTTTAGAACCAGCATTAACCGATGATATGATGAATCAGCAAGGGTTCTTAGCTCGAGCTTTAATTGCTTGCCCTGACAGCTTACAAGGTTATAGGACGTGGGACGATATCAACCGCCGACAGCAAAGCCCGTATAGAGATACTGACCTAATTGCCTATTGGGACAGATGCAATGATCTACTAGACCCAGTGGCTAGCAACGCGCCTACAGATGACAAAGGAGCACCCAAACGCTTTAAGATGCGCTGGCATGACGCACAAACAGAACAAGTGTTTTATGAGCACATGCAGGTGATAGAGAATAGGCAGGCCAAGGGTAAAACATTGGAGTACCTCAAAGCGTACGCCTCAAGAATGGCAGAGAATGCAAGTCGAATAGCCTCATTGATAGCCTTCTTTGACAAGCGACAAACTATCACCACAGACGATATTAAACGAGCGTTTATGTTGGTGGAATACTCAACGGCCGAACGCTTACGCTATCAAGATGCAACGCCAACCGGTGAGCAAAGCGACCTTGAGAAGCTCAGCATATGGTTAGTCAGTAAGGCAAAAGCTTATAAACCCGCGGTATTGAATAAGTCTTATGTGACGCAGAACGCACCCAATGCGCTAAGAGGCAAAAAACTAAACTTCTTACTAGATGACTTGGAAAGTATGGGGCATATTAGGCTTGAAAGTGATGTGCGCAGGCGCTTAGTTTATGTTAATCCTAGACTGATTATTGATTAACGACCTGAAAAACCCGCTAAACTTGCTAGACTTACCTACAGCCCTTACCAGTTAAGGGCTTTACTTTAGCGGGTCATCTGCTAAGCATTGCTAAACTTGCTAATCTACCGCTAAACTTGGGTAATTCAAACGAACTTTAGCAGAACTATAGCAACTCTAGCAGCACCTTAGCAGGTAGCTAGCTAAGCCAAACGCCCTATAACCAAAGGGCTAGAACGAACTTTAGCAACTTTAGCGGATTTTAGTGGCATACAAAGTAGCCTTGGCAGATATTAACATCTGCCTTTTTCATGTCTGCAGTAATTAAGACATTGCTTTATAGGTGTAAATTAATCCATGATATAATCAAGGTTATAAAGTTACTTAATGATTTAGATAACGAATAGAGATAATCATGCCAGCCATTGCCACTACTTCAAGTCTGAATGACTATCCTAGACTGAGCATTAGCAGCTATCTTGAACAGTTACGCATAACACAGCCTGACAGCCTACCAGTGAGCTATAAACATAAAGGCAAGCATCACAGCTACAACATTGAGCTAGCAAAGACCTCGTGCAACTATGGCAATTATCGTTACTGGTTTTTATGCCCATCATGCAGCAAAAGAGTATCGGTGCTTTATTGTGCAGGGACTTACGTCTGTAGGCACTGCATAGGTGCTAATTATCACTCACAGCTACAGCAACCCGTTGACCGCATTTATACCAAGCTGAACGCCTTACGTGAGCGTTTAGGCTGGCAAGTAGGGGTTATTCACGGCATTGGTGAACGACCCAAAGGAATGCATCACAGCACGTATGAACGACTGCTAGTAGAATATGAGCAGCTGATAAACAAACTGATAAGGACATTCTATTAATGCGACTACCAGACATTAACGACTTAATCCAAGACTTACAGCTTGCAAAGCAGATAGCGATTGATGACCGCAATCCAAACGCCATAGTTACCGCTACAGTCGCACAAGCTAAATTGCTTGGCATGGATAACATGAGGGACGTAACGCCAAACAGTAATGGACTGGGATATATTCCTGAGCTAACTCCTGAAATAGCGCTAGCAATCAGTAAGCGATTAGATGAGGAGTATTGAGCTGTGAGCAGATTAACATTAGATGATTTACTTAATCAGTTAGAACAGGCAAGGCAGATAGCGATTGAGGAGCGTAAGCCCGCAGCGATGATACAAGCCACTGCTACTATGGCAAAGCTGATAGGATTAGATAAGCCACCAATGAAAGACGTTGAGCCGATAGCAAACAGGCCTACAGTGATAAGACTGATAGCACCGACATTGGATAGTAATGGCAAAGCGGTATAAGTAAGGTTGGTTTTTGGACGCCATAGAGAGAAGTTGATAAATCCAAGTTTGGTTGCATCTATTTTGGGTATTATTTAATTCCCACCATTGGTGAGAATTAAGAATCCATAGAAGAGACAGCGCATTACCGCCAACGGCAACCATGCTCAATGTAAATAACAGAGATATAATTTATGCTTGGAGCAGATGCGCTCAAAGTTGGGCGCATCTATTAATGCTTATGGAATGACTCTCACAGATTATGAAAGTTAAAAAAAGAGTGGAGCCTTTCCTAAAAACTGTGTAACTGCTTATAATCCAATAACAGGAGAATAAGC
>NZ_DAINDI010000016.1:41598-47123 GCF_036731945.1 Psychrobacter sp. | reverse complement strand
CTAGACCTTGAATGGTCTCAGCGGTATGGCGTGGCTCGTCTTTGTCCAATTCATTTGGACGACCATGACCGACATCACAAAACGGGCAACGACGGGTACAGATATCACCCATAATCATAAAGGTTGCCGTACCATCAGCGAAGCACTGCGGCAGATTCGGGCAAGCTGCTTCTTCACAGACGGTATAAAGCTTTTGCTCACGCAGAGTGGCTTTGATACGCGCTACTTCCGCAGGTGACGACATTTTAACCCGAATCCAATCAGGCTTTTTCTTGGCCTCGACGGTCGGAATCACTTTAATTGGGATACGCGCTACCTTGTCGTAGCCACGTAGCTTTTCGCCTTGGATGGCTTTTTTCGGTTTTGCACGGGCAGCGGGGACGTGGGTTTGTACGGCGTTTGTCATAATCAAATGTTCTCTTAACCCTTGATTTGGCATTATTAGAATGTTTTATGGATGCAGCTATTATAGCAGATAATGGCTCAAGGTTTTTTGGGCAATCTTGTTAAGACAATCAAAAAAGCTACTAAGGCTAAATAAGGTTTTATCACTAATAAGACTACTACGAAGCGCACCTTTACCCTAGTTTTATTTATTGATATCAATGTCCATGTCATTTAGCACATCTATGGCTGCGCGAAACGCTTCTTGGGTAGCAGGTGCGCCGCAATAAGGCAGGCTATGCATCAGTACTTCTCGGATTTCAGCGACGCTGGCGCCATTATTAATTGCTCCTCGGATGTGTCCCTTGAGCTCATTTGGGCTTTTTTGCGCAATTAAGAAAGCCATGGTAATTAATGAGCGATATTTGCGCGGTAATATGGTGTCGTCTTGCCACGTGCTGCCCCAAGCATGTTCGATAATCCAGTCTTGCAGCGGCTGGGTAAATGGGGACGCCGAATCGAGCGAGCGTTTGACATGTTGCTCGCCCATCACTTCGGTACGAACTTTTAGACCCTTATGATAATTGGCATTATCGTCCATCTTATTATCCTTAATATTTATTGGTAAAGTGTGTTTTATCAAGTCGCATCTAAAAATTCGCTGATAAAAAATATCTGATCGGTTTTGAGGTTGTCAGAGTATAGCAGGCACACGGTTTTTATTTAACCGCGTTAATCATATTGGTTATGGCACTATTTTTATAATAAATGTCCAATATGGCGTTATTCTGCGCCTTTTCACGGCTCAGCCATTAACATTTTGAGCGTTTTGAGCTATGATTGCACGGATAATTATTCAATGCAGTACATCGATGTAGGCTGTCATCCTGACTACTCACGTGATGTACTGGTCACCAACCGACGAGGACGACTATTGTGTTAGAAGCTTATCGTAAACATGTCGCAGAACGTGCTGAGCTAGGGACTGTACCACTTCCACTAAATGAGAAGCAGGTAGCAGAATTGGTAGAGCTACTTAAAAACCCACCAGCGGGTGAAGATGCGTTCTTGATGGACTTGTTAGAAAACCGTATTCCTGCCGGTGTTGACCAAGCCGCTTATGTTAAAGCTGCATTTTTAGCTGCTATTGTTAAAGGCGAAGCGACTTCACCACTTATCAGCAAGAAAAAAGCCGTTGAAATCTTAGGCACCATGCAAGGTGGTTACAACGTTCAGCCATTGGTTGCAGCATTAGACGACGCGGAAGTCGCACAAGAAGCTGCTGATGCGTTAAAGAAAACATTACTCGTATTTGACGCGTTCAATGACGTGACCGAAAAAGCCGAAGCTGGCAATGCTATTGCTAAAGAAGTGGTGCAATCTTGGGCTGACGCGGAGTGGTTCTTAAGCCGTCCTGAAGTACCAGAAAAAACCACTTATACCACCTTTAAAGTCACTGGCGAAACTAACACCGATGACTTGTCACCAGCGCAAGACGCGTGGAGCCGCCCTGATATCCCATTGCACGCGTTGGCCATGCATAAAAACTCTCGCGACGGCATCTTTGCTGACGAAGAGGGCGTTGTTGGTCCAATGAAGCAAATCGAAGCATTAAAAGAGAAAGGTCATCCACTTGCCTATGTTGGCGACGTCGTCGGTACAGGTTCTAGCCGTAAGTCTGCAACCAACTCTGTATTGTGGCTGATGGGCGAAGACATCCCGAACGTACCAAACAAACGTGGTGGCGGTTTGGTGCTTGGTAACAATATCGCTCCTATCTTCTTTAACACCATGGAAGATTCTGGCGCCTTACCAATCGAAAAAGTTGCCGTTGATAACCTAAACATGGGCGATGTGTTTGACATCTACCCTTATGAAGGCAAAATCACTAAGCATGACTCTGACCAATCGTGCTAGTGAATATATGGGTCTTGGTCATTCAGACGTATTTGCTAAGCCAGAAGAGCCAGCTGATACCGGTAAAGGTTTTACCCTTGCACAGAAAATGGTTGGTAAAGCTTGTGGTCTAGAAGGCGTGCGTCCTGGTATGTACTGTGAGCCAAAAATGACGACGGTTGGCTCGCAAGATACCACAGGTCCTATGACTCGTGATGAGCTAAAAGACTTGGCATGTTTGGGTTTCCAAGCAGACCTTGTGATGCAGTCATTCTGTCATACCGCTGCTTATCCAAAGCCAGTTGACGTTGAAACTCAACACACCCTACCTGACTTTATCATGAACCGTGGCGGCGTCAGCTTACGTCCTGGTGATGGTATCATTCACTCTTGGTTGAACCGTATGCTACTTCCAGATACCGTTGGTACTGGTGGTGACTCGCACACGCGTTTCCCAATGGGTATCTCGTTCCCAGCTGGCTCTGGTTTGGTTGCATTCGCAGCGGCAACTGGTGTGATGCCACTAGATATGCCTGAGTCTGTTCGTGTGCGCTTCGTTGGCGAGCGTCAACCTGGTATCACGCTACGTGACTTGGTCCATGCGATTCCTTATCAAGCCATCAAAGAAGGTTATTTGACCGTTGATAAGAAAGGTAAAATCAACGAGTTTAATGGTCGTATTTTAGAGATCGAAGGTCTAGAAGACCTAACCGCTGAGCAAGCGTTTGAATTGTCTGATGCGTCAGCTGAGCGTAGTGCTGCTGGTTGTACCATTACTTTGTCTGAAGAATCAGTAACTGAGTACCTAAACTCAAACATCACCTTGCTTAAGTGGATGATTTCAGAAGGCTATGGCGATGCGCGTACTATCAGCCGCCGCGTTGAGCAAATGCAAGAATGGCTAGCGAACCCAAGCCTCATGCGTGCTGACGAAGATGCAGAATACGCCATCGATATGACTATCGATATGAGCGAGATCAAAGAGCCAATTCTTTGCTGCCCGAACGATCCAGACGATGCTAAAACATTGGCTGACGTCGCTGGTGATACCATTGATGAAGTATTCATTGGTTCATGTATGACCAACATTGGTCACTTCCGTGCTGCGGGTAAACTGCTACAAGACGTACCAGCGGGAAGCCTTAAAACTCGTCTATGGATTGCGCCACCGACTAAGATGGATGCGCGCCAATTGATGGAAGAAGGTTATTACAACATCTACGCTCAAGCCGGCGCTCGTACTGAAATGCCAGGTTGTTCACTATGTATGGGTAACCAAGCACGTATCGCACCGAAATCTACGGCCGTTTCAACCTCTACCCGTAACTTCCCGAACCGTTTAGGTCAAGGCGCAAACGTTTATCTAGCTTCTGCAGAGCTTGCAGCGGTAGCGGCGGTACTTGGTAAATTACCAACCAACGACGAATACCAGCAATACGCTGGCATGCTAAACAGCATGGGCGATGAAGTTTATAAATACATGAACTTTGATCGTATGGAAGACTATACTGAAGAAGCGGACAAAATTAACGTTGCTCAGTTGACCTAATTTTGCTTAAAGCTTAAGTTAAGTATTTTTAAGTTTTACAATTCTTATTTAAATAGGAACCCCGTATCGTGATGATGCGGGGTTTTTTACATGTTTGAAAAATATGAATAATGGTTTGCAAACTTTTATTGAGTGCTTATAATCAAAGTCGTTGATTAAATGTTTTAGTTGACGACTCTACCGTTAAAGGTGAGTGATAATAAATCCTATGGAAAATAAAAATATGCTTGATAAAGTAACGCCGCCACCTTTACCAAATTCTGGGATGGTTAATAATCATAGTGCTGAGGCAAACTATGGCATTATGGACTGGTTTAAAAAAGGTCTAAGGAATTATACCAATTTCTCTGGACGTGCTCGGCGTAAAGAGTATTGGTATTTCGTATTGGTGCAAATGGGATTGGTCATCATAGCGATGATTTTAGATGCGATTATCTTCAATTCAGAAACAGGGCTATTCTATATCGTTGTAGCGCTTGGTTTGTTCTTGCCGGGCTTAGCAGTGACTATTCGCAGATTGCATGATACTAGCCGTTCAGGATGGTGGTTTTTGATATCTATTTTGCCATTGATAGGCTCTATTATCTTACTGGTATTTTTAGCGAGCGATACCAAGCTTGAAACCAATCAATGGGGTCCGCCAGCAAAATAAGCTGCGACTGGTTTCTCTCGTCATCTTATGTATAATATAAAAGCAGGCGGAAACCGTGGCTCTGCAATTTTTCTCATTTCTATCTCGGGACGGACCGATACTTTACTAAGCAGCTTTTTGTTTATACTGAAGTGCTAAGTGCTTTGGAGTCTTGGTTGATTACTTTATCCCCACTCAAACGTCGTATTGTCTATGTGACTATCTTTGAGATTATCGCTATTATTGCTTCTACCTTTGTGCTGATGAAACTTAGCGGCGGCGATGCGGCAGAGTCGTTACCCGTTGCGGTGATGGTGTCATTAGCTGCGGTTATCTGGAACTTTTTATACAATACTGCTTTCGAAGCGTGGGAGCGGCGCAAGCAGGTTAAAAAGCGTACCTTATTAATCCGCAGCGCTCATGCGATAGGGTTTGAAGGCGGTCTGGTATTGATTTGCCTACCGCTATATATGATTTGGTATGACGTTGGTTTAATCAAAGCATTCATGATGGAGGCGGCGTTACTACTATTTTTCTTGGTTTATACCTTTGTATTTACCTTAGGTTTTGACAAGATATTCACCTTACCGCGTTACGATAAGAGCGCTTCTGCTTCTTCATGAATAAATATATCAATCGTATTAAATGACCCAACAAAAAGGCTGCTATTAAATTAGGCAGCCTTTTTGTTGATAGTCCAGAAGATAGCGTTTGAAATTTTTATTTACCTTGATAAACGGGCTGACGTTTTTCCATAAAGGCAGTGATACCTTCAGCAAAGTCAGCGGTTTTTGCCATCATAGTTTGTTGGTCAACTTCCATATCGAGCGCTTCATTTAAACCTGAAAAAGCATGTACGTTAATCATATGTTTCATTGATGCCAAAGCTTTACCGGGCAGATTGCTTAGGCGCGTTGCCAAGGCCAATACGCTGGCGTCAAGCTCATCTTTGCTCACGACGCTATTGACTAAGTTTAGACGCGCGACATCTTCGCTAGTGAGTTTTTCACCCAGCATCACAAGTTCAGTCGTTTTCGCCGCGCCAATCAATTGATTGAGTAAGTA
>NZ_DAINDI010000016.1:36157-41588 GCF_036731945.1 Psychrobacter sp. | reverse complement strand
GCATCAGGAATCAAACCGATATTAACAAACGCTTGCACGAATTTGGCATTGTCAGCGGCAATACGGAAATCGCATGTTAATGCCAAGTTCATCCCAGCACCCGCGACGGCACCTTCTAATTTAGCAATAATGGGTTTGTGAATATTACGCAACTTTAAACTCACTTCTGCCACTTCTCTGAGCATAAAATCAAGCTTTGCCACTAAGGCCTCAGACTCCATGCCATTCTCTAACATCTCACCGATATGACCGCCACTAGAGAAATTATTGTTTGATCCTTGCAGCACGATCACGCGTACGTCGGCATCTTGATCAGCCTGGTCAAGCGCGTCCATAACCGCGCCTTTTAATGGTGTGCTAAAGGCATTTAGCGTCTTAGGGTCATTCATGGTAATAGTGGCAATATGGTTTTCGCTGCGATATTCGACCAAAGGTTGTGACATGGTTGGTTTCCTTAGTAAGAAGTTCTAGATAAGCATTGCGGATAACAATGGACGTTATAATGGACAAAGTTGTAACAAGTCATGCAAGCTGATAACTATAGCATCTTGTTATGATTATAAAAGCGAGTTTTGTGGGCGCTAAAGGCACGGTCAAAAATGTTTAATTTTTACTTGTTTTACTATATATTTATTTTAAAAAATATATACGATCTGCCGTACAAAAATAACGCTATGAAGTATTTGCTTGGTGCATTATGCTAAATGGCAGTAATGTTAAGGATTTCGTTAACCAAACAAGCAATCAATAAGCAACAAACAAGGAAGTGATTATGCCAATGATACATGTGAATAACGTGGATATTTATTATGAAGACAGCGCGCCGGATGATAAGCAAAAACCAGTGATGGTATTTGCCCATGGGCTACTGTGGAATACGCGGATGTATGATAAGCAGGTGGAGTACTTTAAATCTGGCTGCCGCTGTATTGCATTTGATTTTCGCGGGCAAGGTCAGTCTGAGATTACCAAATCAGGCTATGATATGGAGACGCTGACCGAAGATACGCTAGCGTTATTGGATGCGCTTAAGATTGATAAATGCCATTTTTTAGGGTTATCGATGGGCGGTTTTGTCGCGCAGCGTATCGCGCTCAAACGTCCGGAGCTACTGTTATCGCTGACCTTACTTGAAACGTCAGCAGACCCTGAAGACCCAAAAAACGTGCCGCAGTATCGCAAATTGATGAAGGCTATCCGCTGGCTGGGTATGAAACGCGTCAGTCAAAAAGTCATGCCTATTATGTTTGGCACTAGCTTTTTGAACGATAAGTCGCGTAAGGCTGACCGTAGAGCGTGGCTCACGATGTTACAAGGCAATCGTAAAGGCGGGGTCGTTAAGGCGACCACAGGTGTCATTGAACGCTCGGGCACTTATGATCAGCTAGGCGAGATTAGCACGCCGACATTGATTATCGTCGGTGATGAAGATACGGCAACGCCTTATGCAAAGGCGGAGCGGATGCATTTTGCCATTACAGGCTCGAAGCTTGCGGTTATTAAAGGCGCTGGACATACAGCGACGGTAGAAGAACCTGAGCAGGTTAATAAAGTGATTAATACCTTTTTAGCCAACTGTGTCTAACTTTGAGCGAGACTGGAACCAGTCTTGAATCAGACATAGCAGTTAATAAAGTGTTTATACGAAAAAAAGCCGTTATCCTATTTAAGATAACGGCTTTTTTATTGAAACTTAGACTAACAGACTAACAGACTAACAGATTAACGTTAAAGCGGCAGTTTTAAAAACATACGATAAAGGAGTCAGGCTAATGTCTTTATTTATAAGCGGGTCGTATAGTCGCTATTAATATCATCAAGGGTGCCAAAGACCTCAGCGCGATTGACGATTTCGGTGGCCCATGCACGGTGCGTGGCAGGTTCAAGCATGGTATCGTTATATTTAAAGACTGCCTTTGCCTCGCTATGCAAAATTGCTTGGGCTTCATCCAAGGTACTTAACGGCACGCAATACGCCTGCTGTACCAACGCAATCTGGCTTGGGTGAATGACGGTTTTGCCGACCAGTCCTAAGTTCACATCACGCATCAGCTCTTTCATAAACAGCGTTGGCTGTTCTAAGTATTCAAATACCGGCGCGGTAAGATAAAAACCATGCGGTACAAAGCAGCCAAGCAGCTGATAGGCGAGCGTACCAATCGGGGTATCATAAACGATGCTATTTTTAGGACGGCGTAAACGCAGTGCGGCAAATAAGTCGTTACCACCGATACGCAGGGCAAAAACGGGCTGGCTAAAGGCTTCTTTAAAGCCAATCGCCAACTCTTGATTGTGATGTGGGTTAAAGAGTGCTGCCGTCTCAAGCGTTGGCATCAATAAATGCTCAGTGCTTAAATTCTGAGACGCCATACGCCAATTAGACAAGCTATACATATCAACTTTTGGCATTACAAAACCGTCGACCAAATCAATATGGGCAAAATCTGCCAGCTGCTCTAGCATAGCGGGATGACGTGGACGAATAAATACTAGCGGTCTGGTTGGCTGATTGGTTTGCGCTTTTGATTGAATGCCCTCTTTTTTTGCAGGGTCATTGATGCTATCGACATGCGCCGCCCACGTATGTAGCAGCGTTTGTAGACGTATGAGCGCCAACTCAACATCGTTATGGCTGACTGCATCTTCTAAGCAGATAATAATACTGTTAATGGTCGGTAATTTTTCACGCGTAATGACTTGCCAAATATCTTGCCGCGTCGCAGGCATATAAAGACTGGCACCCAACTGATACGGGTGATGGGTAAGCGGTTTGAGCATCGCATGACGCTCGGTAATCAGGTGGGCGTAAGACTGGTTGTTGTTATAAAGGTTGGAATCGTTGTGCGGTATATCGGACATAGTTGGCATCGTAAATAGTGATAAATGAATAGTTATAGCAAAAAATCATAGCGTAAGGACGTATGATAAAAACAGCGCCGCTGATGCAGTATTAATGCATTTCTTTCGCAAGACATCATTATATCAAGGCATCAATACATTAATAAATCATGGACGGCTTGGTGCCCGCTGCTTGATCAGTGTAATCGCTTGATAGGGGAGTATTTTAGCACCTAATACCGTGATATTGATATCGCGCTCGCTACATAAATGGCGCAATAACACCGTATCAGGGTGATCGGCAGTGGCCAGCAAAATGCGCTCAGGATCACGGCGTAATATCGCCCGTGTCGCCTCTGCAATGGTCGGCTTAATACGGTTGCGATTGCTAATGTCATACTCTGCTGCCAGCATATCGATTAAATCCACCGTCTGATAGCGAGGTTGCTTAAACGTTTGCAAGTATTGTGGAGATGTAGATAACGCCCGCCGCGTGCTATCAATCTGCTCAACAAAGGCTAGGCTATGGTCTACCGCAACCAAATTATCATAAAAGACGCTACGATGTAGCCCCGATTGTGGCTCAGTATATAAACTGCGTGATATCAGCCCAGATACCGTACTGTTTAATAAACCTGATGGAATCAGCCAATCTTCCTCACTTGCCGCCAACCAAGCAACACCCGCTGGGTCAGCAAGGGTTAATAGAGGAATAACATCCTTATCTTGATGGAAAATATTGGCAAAATTTGGATGGTTAAGGTCACTAAAGATATCTAAACTACGAGCCAGCTCTTGATAAATAGCGCCTTTCCCTGTCCAGCCATCGACAAATACGATCGGACTATTTGGATGAGCGTCCAATATCATCTGCAGCGCGACTGGATCAAGTCCGCGGTCGCGAATGATACTGATACCATAATGCACACTTGGCAACGCATAGCTGCTATCGGCATCTGACCTTTCATTGTCTAATAGGGCACGCTGCAACAATACGCCAACTGGTAAACCTGCACGTACTAAGCTGACTAATATTAATGGACATTGAAGACTTACCGTTTGCTGAAAAATATGATGTAGCGTATAAGCCAAGTTAGCAATATCAGTTGCGGTTCTGGTGGTACCTTGCGCTAATGCCTGCTGATACAATTGCTCATGCATGGCAGTTGGCGCATGCTCTAGTGTCAACATGTCAGAATAATGGCGCTGACCGCTTTGGATCAGCGCTTCTTTTTGGCTGACGGGTACATCAGCAACCGCGTCTTTATCAACGATATCAAGCAGTACGGTCACATCGCTGGCAAGGTAGCTGCCTGAGCCATATGCCTGCATTTTTTGAATATTAGAGTTCGTTATAGGATGGGTCATAAAATGATTTCTACTTACAAAAATGAGTTCTACTACTATTGTTATTATTTAAAAACTATTGCGAGCTAAAGCGCTCATGTAGCTGACCATGATTGGGCATGCCATACCAGTCAAGCAGTTGCAAAAATGGTAAATCGGCCAAGCTATCACCAAAACCAAAACTTGGACGCTGATGGTCTAAATGCTGGTCTAATAAGAACTGTACTGCATGGCGTTTATGAACTGCATGCGGCAGTATCGCCAGATTATTCGCATTGACATGGACATAAAAATCTTGCTCAAAATCACGTATTAACGTTGGCAACTTTTTAGCGAGCTCTGCTAACGCTTGATGGTCCTTTTGCCCATGCTTAATAGCCAGATAAATGGTTAGCGCTTCATTAACAGCGCCATTATTAAAGTGATCGATATGCGGTGTAAATACCAGCTGGCTATTGTCATTTTTACTGTGATTGGCAAATAATTGGCTCAGCTGCTGCAATTTGTCCTGTAGTGGTGCAAGCTGACTATGCATACGCAGTTGCCACTGGGCTTGTAGCGCACCGTCTCTATCAAGAATAATGGCACCGTGTGTTAAGACCTGCCAACTGTCAAAAGACAGCTTAACGCGCTTGATTTCACTACGGTCGCGTGCAGTGACCACTATCAGCTCAGTACTAGTAAGCAGCCAATTAAAGAATGCGGTTTGACGCTGGCTCATAAAGCTTAGTGGCTTGCCTTGTTTGTTAATAGTCGCGCAAACTAAGTTTTTGGCTTCAGCAGTAGGTAAATCCCACGCATCGATTTTACGTTGGGTTTGAAAAAGTGTATCGTCCAAATCCATCAACGCGTAGGGTTTAATAATATCGGGATTGGCTTGAAAAAATGGGCTAGTCATAGTATTTGCCATAAAAGCGTGCGTAAATGTGAAAAGTAAAGTAGGGTTTAAAGGATAGTTTTAATAGAACAGCTCTTATAAGATAGCCTTGGTAAGCTAACTTTTATAAAACAGCTTTTATAAAGCAGCTTAAAGCGTCGGACTCACAACCAACACATTATCCAAATCTTTCCACATCTCATCGACGCTATCCGCCGATGTTTCCACGCACAAGACAATCAAATCCCAATCGCTAGGTTCAACATTATAAGCAAAGTTGGTCATACCAAGCCCATAGTTATCGCTAAAACTGAGCATCGTGGTAATCGCGCCCCCAAGGGCAATCGGCGAGCGCGTTAACGCACTAAA
>NZ_DAINDI010000016.1:28119-36147 GCF_036731945.1 Psychrobacter sp. | reverse complement strand
TTTGGGTTTGCGTCTCAAGCCATTCAGCCAATAAAAACGGCAACCAAACAAACTCATTACTGCCCAATACTAAAATCCGCTGTGGCAATTGCTCATTGTCAAACTGTTCTTTCTCAAATTGGGCTCGCTGATTAAAAACGTTAAAAGCAGTTTGAAACTTCAAAAGGTAATTCTCAAAGCCATCGGTGCTGTCAAGGGTTGGGAATCGTCCCCAGTTGCCAGTATCGCCTAGCGCATGACTGCCAGCCTCAGTGGTATCGACCGATGGCATCGTAATCGGCTCAGGATTAGGCGCGTCCGTCCATGTCCATGCACCTGATAACAAGTGATGACGTTGAAACTTGATATTAGGCAGGCGTTTTGCGATTTGGTCAGGCACAGCGTCATCCGAGTCAGCTGTATCCTGATGCTGATGTCGTTCCTGATTTAAGGACCAATCCACCAGAGTGGTCAGATGGACTTGCTCTAATTGATCAAGTCCTGCGTTACGTAAGGCTGTGACGACATTGACGCAAGTATTGCCCGTTGACGCTTCATCATCCACCATAATCAAGGTTTTGCTCGCTAGTAGCTGCGCTTGGGTCACTGTATCTGCACTTTGATAAATTAAGTGCTGGCTGGCATGACTGTGATCCTCGCTAAACGTAGTCAATAAACAATGAGTGCTCTTGTCATGATTGCCATCATGTTGCGCATGACGGGTAGAGTTCAATAATAAAGCACTGAGGTAACGCGTTTGAAGCGCTTGATGTACCCCAGCAGATAAGCCAACGGCAGTTTCTGCCATACCGATGACCAAAATGGGCTCAGGCAAATCATCTGGTACTAGGTTTGCCAAATCCGTAAAAGCATGACGCATGGTGCTAGGCGCGACTGGGATATGGCGACCTAAGACTTTTGAGACGAATAAAAATGCGCGTTTTGGATTGATACGCTGCGCAAATCCAAGCAAGTCTTCTAGCTCGTAGTTTTTACTGTCACCGCTAAAATTGGTTTGATAAGTTAAATCAAGAGTGCCGCGTGGTAAGTTAATGGTCGTGCTGTGTTGCTTATTTGGCATTTATTTTCCTTTGGTCTTACAATTTTTTGTCTTTATTTTTACTTACTCGCTAGCATTTTCTGCTTCAATCTTCACGCTAACCATAATTGAGCGTACTTGGCACGGCATGATTTGCTGTGCAATATCTGCAAGCTTTGGCTTAGCGGTTAAGCCAAGCCAATAGCCAACTGCAACTTGTGTTAAATCAATACCGCTATGAGTGGTGTAACCGATACCACCAGAGGGGCGACTATTAATCTCAAGTACGCGGTGCTGCCCGTCATCATCGGCTTTGGTTTGTACGCTGACGATACCATCACAGCCAAACGCTTTAATCAGTGGAATGACGACATCCATCACCGCTTGCTCATAACCGATATGCTGGATTTTCCCCGTTTTATAACGGGTGATAGCCGCCAACACTTCGCCGTATTCACAGACGACATCGATAGAGTACTCTTGCCCTGATAAATAAGGCATCAATAGCATGGGAATAGGGCGCTCCTGCACCATGATACTATTGGCATAGGCATTGATAAATTGCGTGGTATTGATTTTTTTCTCTTCGGTAAAGTATAAATGTTCAAAGCTATCGTATCGTGCGTCAGCTTCCTTGTCGGTATCAAGTCGCCAAAACCCTTGGGCAAAAATACCAGTGACCGGTTTGACGCATAAAGGCTGATGACCGTGCCTAGCAAGGAGTGATTCAAGCTCTGCGACATTATCAAAGCGCCACGCTTCGGCGACGGGAATATCATGCTCATGACACTGCTGCATAAAGGCAAACTTATCATCTATCGCTTCTAACGCCGCCACACTCGTCGCGCCAGTCAATAAACGAATACCCGCCGCCTCGAATGCCTGACGATGCGCTTCATAATCAATGCCATTGCGCCCCGTGAGCAGCACTTTAACGTTGTTGTTTTTGGCTTGCTCTAAGACAAACTGCCAACGCGGCATCAATGGATCAGCAGACTCAAGCTCTGCTTGCTCATCGCTATCTGTGGCACTTGCAGAAGGTTCATAGTAAACGCTATCGGCAAATTCAAAAATCTCAGGTCTATTATGACGGTGTGAAGCAATAATGTTAAATGGCGTCTCAGATTGGGCTTTTAATGCTTGTAGGCTGGCGAGCATATCGCGCTGGCTTGACTGACCTTCAGCTAACCAAACGGCAGATGGCGTAGTAGACGTTGTATAAAGGCTTTCGTTAGCAGAAGTTTTCATGATTTTCTCAGCGTTACTAAAATTTATAGAGTGGAGCAACTAGAATTGAGTTTTGAAGAGGGTCGGTCGTTAAGCGCGTTATCATACTGCCTAAAATAGAGGCTATTATATACAAATGCTAAGCGCTATAAATACTACTGACAAAATAACGTTAAGGATTTGTAAAAATGTTTTTGCAGGCTTGTTAACGCCTTGTTGAACTGTGCCGTGCGCTGTAAAAATTAGCTGTTTTCCATGCTACTATAGGGCGATAGCCAACAGCACCCATATTAACAAATAATAAATAACCTAAGGGATAAATGATGAGTCAACCTCAACAACTGATTGCTGGTGCCAATGCGCCGCTGCCAACGGACAATATCAGCATCCGTATTTTAAGCCAAAGCGCCATCGATTGTGCCGCTTATCGCCTGACGACTGACGGTAAAGTACGCGGCGATGGCGACATGATATTTTATGGGCAGACGCGTAGCGATGATGGCAGCGTCAGTTTCCGTGGTCATGATAGCGATGGATTTTTTGATATTAACTTACCCGCGCAGCCAGCGAGTATTGACAAGATAGCCCTTGCGTTTTCTAGTGCGCAAACACTGGCGCAAGTCGGCGATGTGGATATTCAAGTCTTACAAGGCAGCCAAGTGCTGATGACTTGTCAGTTAAGTGCTGCTGGACGTAATGAAAAAGCCATTATTTTAGCGGAATGTTACCGCCGCCAAGGCAGTTGGAAGTTCCGTTTTATCGCCCAAGGTTTTGAAGGTGGCTTAAAGCCGTTGTCTGAGCATTTCGGTGTTGAGATTGCCGATGAAACGCCAGCTCAAGCTCAACCAATCAATACGCAAAAGCCAATCAACACGCAAAAAGCGGGTAGTGCGCCGCAAACAACTACGCCGCCGCCAATTCCTAGCGCTGCTCAAAATCCGTCAATTAATCTCAGTAAAATCACCTTAACCAAGAACCAATCTAGCATCAATCTAAAGAAACGCGATGATTTTGGTAAAATCTCTGTCAACCTTAACTGGAATCAGCGCCCAAATAGCGATAAATCAGCCCCCAAAAAAGGCTTGCTAGGCGACCTATTTAAGCAGCATAAAGCTAGTGGTATTGACCTTGATGTTGGAGCGATGATTCATCTGAAAAATGGCGAAAAGACGCTGATTCAGGCCTTGGGCAATCGCTTTGGTAACTTACAATCAGCGCCTTATGTGTTGCTTCGTGCCGATGATAGAACCGGACAAGTCAGCGGCGGTGAGTGGCTCGATATCAATGGGCAACAGTGGTCGCAGATTGAAGAAGTCTTTATCTTTGCTTTTATTTACGAAGGTGTACCAAATTGGGCGCAAACCGATGGCGTTGTGACCATTCATGTACCCGAGCAGCCACCGATTGAAACTCGTTTGACAGAAGGCACAGGTAATTTACCCATGTGCGCGATTGCGCGTTTGGTCAATCAAAACGGCAGTATTAACGTCGAACGTATCAATCAATATTTTCAAGGTCACCAAGAAATGGACAAAGCCTTTAATTGGGGCTTTAGCTGGAAGCGTGGGCGTAAATAAGTGCTTTAAGAGTATTATTTAATAAAAAAAGTCAGCCCGTCTACTGTAATAGACGGGCTGATTGCTTATAGATTACTAACAGTCTTACAAGTGGAGCTGCAATGAATTAAGCATGCGGCGTGATAGCAGGCATCAAATCATGAAAGGTACGACCAGAAGCAGTTTCGCCAATGGCATGCATTTTCCACTCGTTATTATGACGATAGACTTTTGCCATAATCATTGCGGTGTGTCCACCTTGCGCTGATAAATTGTAGCGGGCAACTTCCTGATTGTTATTGGCATTAACGATGCGGCAAAAGGCGTTTTCTACCGTTTCAAAGGTCTGACCAGTAAAGCTATTGACCGTAAAAACCAGTGACACTACGTTTGCTGGCACTCTTGATAAATCAACGTTAATGACTTCATCATCACCATCGCCATCACCTGTGCGGTTGTCACCCGTATGGACGATACTGCCATCTTTTGACTTAAGCTGGCTGAACCAAATCGCATCGACCGCTTGTTTATTGGAATCAAACATAATGCAGGAAGCGTCTAAATCGATCGAGTCGCCGCCCGTGCCGCCGCCAAATAACTTGCCTAAAAAGCCACCTTTTTTCTCTTGCTGTCCTTGGAAAACATCCCAACCTAAACCCAATTTTACTTGCGTAAGCTCGCCGCCAGCTTCTTTGCTGAGGGAGATTTTTTGACCCTTTTGTAAACTAACTGCCATGGTAAAATCCTTATAATAATTGTGAGGGGATTAATGAATTTTTAGTGCGTTTTTTTAGTTTTTCATTTCTGCGCTGTTTTAGAGCTTCAATCTTAGCGATAACTTTAATGATAGAATGCAACTTCAATTATAAAATATTATCTAAAAAACCACCGCTGCCACCGCGACCGCCTGAGCTGGTACCTAAGATGCTTTGTAACCAGCCTTGATAGCTGTCACGATTGCGCGAGCAGATGATGACTTTGCCTGTTCCTGAGAAGTTTAAAACCATGCCTTCGCCACTGGTGACCGAATTGATAATATTACTCATGATGCCTTTTTTTTTGCTGGTCGATACCGAAAGCTTATAATCAAGGTTTGAATCCCAGCAGACCACGTGGCCGTTATCAATAATAACGTCTTTATCAGGCGTCACATCAATCTCAAATAGCGAACCAAAACCTGACACCACTACCTGACCTTGACCTTGGGTTTGCATCACCATAAAGCCGCCCGTATCACCAAAAACCGCACCGCCGAGGTTACGCTGGATATTGGCTCTGATATCGACGCCCGTTTGAGCGGCAACGAACGCGCCATCGCTCAAGGTGTATTGCTGCGCGCCGCAATCGATAATTTGCATATCGCCATCAAGCGTCGGTGCTAGCAAACAATCACCTTCGCCATTGACGGCTTCAATCTGCTGTTGGAATAAGGATTCATCGTTGGCAAAGCGGCGCATCAGTGATTGCATAAGACCGCCTTGTAGCTTACCTTTCAGCTCAAGGTTCGACTCCATCATCACCATGGCATTGGCTTCACAATAAATAGAATCGCCTTTTTTTAAGTTACAATGCAAAAAAGGTTCAATGGTGCCGATTAAGCTAAACGTCGCTGCCATAAGCTGCAAATCCTTATTCTAAAATTTTTAAATGCTTCGTTTTCTATAAAAATCATCGTTGTTAATTTAAGCCCGCCAATTACATTTAAAGCCATCAAATGCTATGAGTAGACACACTTGATGGCTTATTAACTATCGCAATCAAATAGTCGATTGCGATAGTGGTTTCGGTAGTCGTCTTACAAATATCTTATAGAGCGTTAAACGTTGACGCCATAAGAAGAGGCTAATGGGCCTAGACCACCACTAAAGCCTTGACCAACAGCGCGGAATTTCCAGTCGCCGTTATGACGATATAACTCACCAAAAATCATCGCTGTCTCAGTGCTACCATCTTCTGATAGGTCATAACGGGCGATTTCGGCTTGACCATTATCATTGACCACACGGATATAAGCGTCGCCGACTTGACCAAAGTTTTGGTTACGCGCTTGACCTTCATAAATGATGGCGCAGATAGCGACTTTGCTGACGTCAGCGGGTATGCTAGCAAGGTTGATTTTGATTTTCTCATCATCACCGTCGCCTTCGCCTGTACGGTTGTCACCTGTGTGCTCAACCGCGCCGTTGTCCGACTTTAGATTGTTAAAGAAAATAAAATCTTGGTCATTACGCACTTTGCCTGCTTCGTTTACCAAAAAGGCAATGGCGTCTAAGTCAAATTCTTGACCGTCAGTAGCGCGTGGATCCCAGCCAAGACCAACGGTAATGTTGGTTAAGCCTGGAGCTTCTTTTGATAAGTTTACGTTGCCGCCTTTTGTTAAGCTAATAGCCATATAAATATCCTTTGGATTAATAATTAAGTGGATTTGATTTTCTAAAATAAAAATAGGGCAGTCATGTTATTTACGCGTAAGTATTTCAGCGTAAAAAGGTCAATAAATCGACCTGTACGCCATAACCTGCCTATCATTACGTTTTACTATACTAAGCGTTTGCTTACTAAGCAAGGCGTATTTTGTGTGCCTATCTGACAGTTATATTTTTGCTTATATAAGAGGATGTTACGAGCATGTCTGACCTATTTTAGCTATTTATCTTATTATCATTTATAATAGCGCGCTCAGGTTCCCTCCACCCTGACTCAAAAAAAGGCCTCCTTTATGAATACCTGTATCATTTCGACCAATCCCGCTTCATCCATTCTTTATAGCCGTGCTTTATTTTGGCTTGTCAGCCTGCATATCTTTATCATCGCCATTAGTAATTACTTAGTGCAAATACCGGTCGGGCTATTTGGCTTTATTACCACATGGGGCGCGGTAACTTTTCCGTTTATCTTTTTGATTACGGATTTGACCGTACGCATCTTTGGTCAACATCTCGCTAGACGCATTATTTTCTTTGCCATGCTGCCAGCGCTCGTCATTTCTTACTATTTTTCGGTGGTATTTGCTGATGGACAGTTTGTTGGTCATGAGCATCTGCTAGATTTCAATTTATTTGTCTTTCGCATTGTCCTTGCCAGCTTTAGCGCTTACGTCATTGGACAGCTGTTAGATATTAAAGTCTTTAATAAGTTGCGCCAGCTTAAAACGTGGTGGATTGCACCCCTAGCATCGACGTTTATCGGTAATCTGGTCGATAGCTTTTGCTTTTTTGCCATTGCTTTTTATAAAAGCCCAGACGCTTTTATGGCAACGCACTGGGTTGAGATTGGCGCGATGGATTATCTGTTTAAGATAGTCATGGGTGTGCTCATCTTTTTACCTTTATATGGTGTGATATTGGCAAAATTGCAAAAGATGCTCGCTGATAAGTAGAGCGAAAACTAATAGCCTAAGCTAATCCCTGCTCACAATTCTATTCTTCATAGCCACTATAAAAAACAGGTCATAACCAATAATGGTTATGACCTGTAATTTAATAATCTGAATAAGTCTAAGTATTACGTTGACAATTATTGCGTTATTCAAGCGCTTGGCGTTTGCGATAATTGAGTGACGCGACAAACGCCCAACCAATAAAGGCAATACCAATCAGACCAGTGATAATCTCTGGTACATGGAATTTCACCGACAATAGCATAATAATGGCTAAAGCGCCGATGGCATAATGCGCGCCGTGTTCGAGATAGACAAACTCATCAAGCGTGCCTTTATCAACTAAGAAAATAGTCATCGAACGCACGAACATCGCACCGATTGCTAGACCGAGCATAATTACGATAACGTCATTGGTAATCGCAAAGGCGCCAATCACGCCGTCGAAGCTGAATGAGGCATCAAGGACTTCTAGGTATAAGAAGCCGATAATACCACCTTTCATAATCGCACTCGTTGCTGCGCCTGAGCCAGCTTCAGCGTTTTCTAAGTCTTCTTCAAGGTCACCTTCTAGCATACCTGAAACCACTTGGACGCCAAGGTATATTAAGATACCCCAAACGCCTGCAATCAATACCGCGGCTGACTGCTCAGGGTTGGCAAATGATACCGCAATCATCAATACGATAAGCGCGACAAATACGCTCATGGCATCGACTTTGCCCAGTTTGACCAAGCGGCTCTCAAGCCAATCAAACCAATGTACTTCTTTATCATCAAAGATAAAGTTTAAGAACACGAGTAATAAGAAAATGCCACCAAAGGCTGAGATTTCAGCATGGTGCGCC
>NZ_DAINDI010000016.1:20893-28109 GCF_036731945.1 Psychrobacter sp. | reverse complement strand
TCTAGCTGAGTATTCTTTAGGATCGTTTAAGGCCAAATCGACCACTTGCATAACCCCAAGGTCAGCCGTCACTGCTACGATAACGATTGGGAATACCAAGCGCATCCCAAATACAGCAACTAAAATACCAACGGTTAAAAATATCTTTTTCCAAAATTCGTCCCAGCCTTTGAGGACTGAGGCGTTGACCACCGCATTATCAAAGGATAATGAAATCTCCATGACGGCCAAAATAGCGGTAATAGATAAGGTGGTTATCATACCGCCTATACCGCCGTGTGAATATCCCCACCATGCCGCGACTGCTAGGGCAATAATGGTGAAGATAAAGTCTAAATAAAAATGTCTCATGACATATCCTGTCTGGTTGCATAAAGCTAAAGTCGGTCTATTATAAACACAAACCACAAAAAAAGTGGTTATCGCTAACCACTTTTTTGCCTAATTTTAAACGAAACTTAAAGCATTACCAGTCTTTTAGCTAGAAATAATTGTGACTATTTTGCAACCATATTTTACTGGCAGAATGGCAAGGGATAGCGCTGCCATATTGCCCTAAGTTTCGGCGGTGTTTATATTTATGCATTGTTTTTAGTATGGGCTAAGTTGTTGGCAGAGGTTAATATCGAGTTAGATATTGACGCCATACTGATGACACATGGCTTGTAAGCCGCCTGAATAGCCTTGACCAACGGCGCGGAATTTCCACTCACCGTTATGACGATAAACTTCGCCAAACACCATTGCCGTTTCAACAGAGTAATCTTCTGCTAAGTCAAAACGTACCACTTCTGTGCCTGTTTCTTCATTAACCACACGGATAAAAGCGTTGGCGACTTGGCCAAAGTTTTGGCTACGGGCAGCAGCATCATGAATGGTGACCGTGACGACGATTTTATCGATATCAGCAGGCACTTGGGTCAGGTTTACTTTGACGACCTCATCATCGCCGTCGCCTTCGCCAGTACGGTTGTCGCCAGTATGCTCGATTGCACCATTGTCAGATTTTAGCTGGTTGTAAAAAATAAAGTCATGATCGCCGCGTACTTTACCAGCGGTATTTAGCAAAAACACGCTGGCATCAAGGTCGAACTCAGCGCCAGAGGTTGCGCGCTCATCCCAACCAAGACCGATAAGTAGCTTGGTTAAATTTGGGTCAGTTTTGGTGAGCGATAAATTACCGCCTTTATTTAATGATAAAGCCATGAGATTATCCTTGTTATTAGAGTGATTAAGGGTTTGATAGTTTGGTTATATCAATCAAAACGCTAGCAAAAGTGGGATTAAAGCGGTTAAAAATCTGTCGCTTAAGGGTTGCTAGGAACGTTCTATCATAGCAACAAAAAATGACCCAATCAAAGCTGATTGGGTCATAGTTATGTTTACGCCAAGACGGACTGGAAAAGACAAGGTTTAAATGCTGCTTTTATATTTAACCAAGCATCTCTAACGATGGCGAATCTCAAAACTTTGATGAATCGGCTTTTTGATATTAAAATCAAAACCTATCGTTTGTGGCGTGATATCAATAATGTCATAGCGTTCGGTTAATTGCTCATCGAGCTCAAAGCGCGTGAAGTTGTTGGAAAAATATAACACGCCATCAGAGGTTAAGCGGTTCATCGCACGATTAATAAGGGCAGCATGGTCACGCTGGACATCAAAGGTACCTTGGAACTTTTTCGAGTTTGAAAAAGTTGGCGGATCGATAAAGATAATATCAAATTGTTCCGTATTACCCTTAATCCACTCAAAAATGTCAGCGGCAACGAATTGATATTTATTGCTGCTGACATTTAAACCATTTAAAGCAAAGTTCTGCTTGCCCCAATCGAGATAGTTTTGCGACAAATCCACACTGGTGACTTTTTTCGCGCCAGCCAGTGCTGCGTGGACGCTCGCCGTACAAGTATAAGCAAATAAGTTCAGCACCGATTTGCCGCGGCTGTTGTCTTTGATACGGGCGCGCATATTGCGGTGGTCAATAAACAAGCCCGTATCGAGGTAATCGGTAAAATTGACGTACAGATAGGCGCCATTTTCGCGCGCAACATAAAATTTACCGCGTTTTTCGCTACTGCCTTGCTTGCTATATTGGTCATTGCCCGATTGGCGTGCCCGAGTTTTGATAAAAACTTGTTCGCGGTTAATATTGAGCACTTCGCGAATGCCCATCAAGGCCAAATTAAAACGTTTTTTCGCGGTCTCTACCGGAATGGTCTTTGGTGGCGCGTATTCTTGTACGTGTACGTAATCGCCATACAAATCAATCGCCACTTTAAAGTCAGGCAAGTCAGCATCGTATACGCGAATATTGCTGACAGTGTCTTTGCTAGCGAGTCTTTTAAGTTTGCCCAGATTTTTTTGCAAGCGATTAATAAAGTCTTGGCCTTCTTCCACGGCAATCTCGCGCTTCTCAAAGCGACTAATGAGGCTGCCTGTTTGCCCAGCAATCAAGGTACCGTAGCGGAAATAAACCGTGATTGCCCCATTATGGCAGCGCAAGGTTTTTGGCTCTTTAATGGGCAAGATATCAACCTGTTCGACATTGGCTGCCAAGATACCAAGCATCGGATTGACGCCACTACCCGCAAAGCTGTCTTGCAAAATAAGCCCAAGCGCTTGATATAGCGGCTTAATCATATCTTCATCGCCCAAGCGCTCACCGTAAGGTGGGTTGGTAATGACCAAAGGATTACTTAAGCGGCCATCATCGGCTAATGGCTTTAAAACGTGGCTGAGCTGATTAAGGGCGCGCGTTTCAAGGTCAAGTAGCGGCAATAAATCCTGCAAACCTGCGGCAATCAAGTTCTTTTCTGTCGCGAGAATTGCCCCACTATCGGCATCGAATCCCAAAACAAGCGGCAATGTATCAGGTTGTTCGTTGATAATCTCCAAGGCTTCACGAAAACGCGTCTGCGCATCATCAATCATTTGCAGCCATAGCGCTTCATCATGATGTTGCCATTGATAAAAGCCAAATTGATTGGCCGCTTTATCGATACCCACAGCATAATCGCAATGCATGAGTAGCGCTTCAATGATGAAAGTACCAGAGCCGCACATCGGGTCGATTAAGGCATTATAAAAAGGGGCATTACCAGCATCATTCTTTTTATGCCAACCTGCGCTATAAAGTAGCGCCGCCGCCAAGTTTTCTTTTAGCGGCGCTTCGGTCATGGCAACGCGGTAGCCACGGCGGTGCAAACTGGTACCTGATAAATCTAAATATAGCTCAGCTTGCTTGTCATTGACCGTCGCAAATACTGAAAAATCGGGATTTTTACTATCGACGTTAGGACGGCTGTCATACACTTCGTTAAAGGTATCGGCAATCGCATCTTTGATACGCAGCATGGCAAATTGTTGACTGACGGCAACGCGCTTATCAACAGACAGACGAATGGCGAACGTCTGCTCTAAGCTAAATTGCTCGGTCCAATTGACCGATTTTGCCAAGCCATACAGCTGTTCTGCCACATCGTATTCAGTATTGATGTTTTTACGTTTAATCAGCATCAATACCCGCGACGCCACCCGCGACCATAAACAGATGGTATATAGGTCGCGCAAGCTACCGGTGACCGACAAGCGTCCCGTACTTTTGATTTCGCTTGCAATGCCAAAGCTGCTTAGCTCAATTTGTAGCGGTGCTTCAAGCCCATCGGCACAAGTAATAATAAGGTCAAGCGACAACTCGGCTGCAGCGGTTGATAAGGAGTTGGGCGTGGTGGTTTCGGTCATACGGTTACCTGTGGGCTAAATTGATAAATAATGCACCTCAAAACGCTGATGTTTAAAATCTTGAGGCTTAAAATTATGAGGTTTAACTGGCAATTTTACCATAATTACGAAGTGGATAGTTTAAAGTGGCAGTGTTTATAGTGCTGTGTTTATGGTGCTGTGTTTAAAAGCTACGTTGAAAAAATGACGACTTACTGGGTTTTGAAATTATCGAGCCGTTATTCAGCATCTTTTTTTAATGAGTTGTCTTCAGTAATCAGTTTAGTCGTGGTTGCAAAGGATTTGGTGTCGATAGGAGAATCGACATTTTTTGGCATCAGCAGGCGCATATGCGGGTAGGGGGTTGAGATATTTGCCTCATCAAAGGCGCGTTTGATATTTTCCGTCAAGGCTTCTTTAATCTTTGGCATACGCGCAACGGCGGCGGGCTTGACCCAAAAACGGATAACAAAAAACACCCCATATTCGCCAATCTCGTCTACCGTCGCTGAGGTTTCAGGGCGCTTGAGTACTACTTCACTATCAGATAAGACTTGTAAAATGACTTCGCGCGCTTTATCGACATCATCTTCAAAAGCGATGCGCATGCGAATATCGAAACGAATAAAGTTTTTTGAGGTTAAATTGGTGACCACTGATGAGGCGACATTGGAGTTGGGGATGATGACGGTAATGTTATCGCGGGTCAAAATATGGGTCGTGCGTAAAGCGATGACCACAACTCGCCCTTCATTGTCATTGATGTTGACCCAGTCACCGACTTGAAAGGACTGTTCAAGTAAAATGGTAATGCCAGCGATAAAGTTAGCAAGCGTCGATTGGGCGGCAAAACCCACGGCAATACCAGCAATCCCCAAACCTGCTACCAAAGATACGATATCAAAGCCAAATTGTGCCATGACGCTGGCAAGACCGAATACCAATAATAGCACCGATAAAATATTTTTGAGCAGCTGTTCAATAGAGGCGTTTAGACCGTAATGCTGTAAAACCTTATGTATAATTTGTCCAGATGACGCCCATAGCACATAGTAAATTCCTGCCCACGTACTGGCTTTGGCTGTGGCTTTGACCGTATCTGGTTCAAAGCTTAGCTGACTCATAATAGCGATTAAACTGCTGACTATCCAAATATAGCGTAATACCGAGCGGGCGATTTTGGAGCGGCGCTCATTAAGACCAATGCGGCTTTTGCTTTTCTTTATAAGATAGATGGCGAGCCAATAAAAAAATCCCAATACTGCCAGCAGTATTAGGATTTTGATGGCCGTGCTCACCAGTTCTACTGATTTAGAAGTCCAGTCGAGTGAGTCTTCTTCGATGGAGCCGCCGATAGCAATATATAGGCTGGTGTGTAAGTCGCGAACAATCTCTCGAAAGAAGTCAGTAATACCAGCGATTGCCATTGTTTTATCCATGCAAAGTTTGGGTCTACATCAAATGAATCGTAAAAAGAGCTTATACTAAGATAATTCAGCTATAAAATCATCTAATAATAAAGTTTTAACGCTGAATTTTTAAGGAACAATCAGCGTAAACCGCGCAGCTCATTTTCGATCTGAGCTTAGCTGCGCGTAATAGCTTAGACCATATTAACGTTAATTTTAATAAAGATAATGTCAATAAAATAGATTTATCAGTCGATTAAAAAGTCCCTTCTTGAGTATCGTGATACTGATAAGGAATTTTCATCATACGCTGCACATCACGTAACGCCGTACGCAGACCTTCTAGTATCGTCGGATGATAAAAAGGCGTATCGAGCATGTCTTTAATACTCATATCATTGGTAATCGCCATCGCCAATATATGACCGATATATTCAGCGTCAGGGGCAACCATACTTGCGCCCAAGATTCTATCTGTCTTTTTGCAACCATAAATGTGCAGTAGACCGCAATTGACACCCATCACGCGGCTACGACCTTGATTATCAAAGCTGGCTTTTCCAATCACATATTCAAGCTCTGGATCGGCTTGTATTTCAGGTAGCGACATGCCGACATTGACGATTTGTGGTGAGCAAAAGACGATAGAAAACGGCGCGGCAGTTGGGCGGATATAAGCATCGCTATTGTTGTTACAGACCATACTACCCGCACTAAAACCTTCATCACTGGCAACGTGTAATAAAGGCAGATTGGCATTAGCATCACCAACAATATAAACTTCTAAATTGCCAATTTTACCCGTTTTTTTATCGAGCTGCTTTGGACGATTTTTGTCATCAAGCTCAACGCCTAGGTTTTCAACGCCTAGGGCAGCGATATTATTGCGTCGGCCCGTAGCGACCAGTACATACTCGCCCTGCCACTGGCGCGCTTCACCAGCGCTGTCTTCGTAATCGATAAAAGCCGCTGTGCCTTCGTTATCTACTGCTTGCTGACCGACATCGTTAATCTTGCTGCCCAAATGCATGGTCAGCTCACGATTTAAGCAATCAATGGCTTTGTTACTGATATCCTCATCTTTTAAACCAGCGACGCGTTTGTCACGATTAAAAAGCGTGACCTCGACACCCAAACGCGTAAAGGCTTGCGCAAGCTCCAAGCCGATAGCACCTGCGCCGACTACGGCTAGTGAATTTGGTAAATCAGCCAGCTCAAAAACAGTGTCAGAAGTCAATAAGGTTTTGCCGAGTTTATCAGCCCAATTATCGGGGATAAACGGCTTACTACCAGTCGCCACGATAATTTTATCGGCTTCGATGAGTTCATCATTGACCTCAATAAGACCTTGTTGATTGATGTAAGCGCGACCCGCTATTTTTGTCTCAGCAGGCCAGCTTTCCACTTGCTGTTGCACGTAACTGGCAAAATGATTGCGTTCGGCGCGAACCCGCTCCATCACTTGTTTGCCATCTATTTGAGCAGTAGCATGAATGCCAAACTCGCCAGAATGGTTGGTGTCATGGGCGCGATCGGCAGCAGCGATGAGAAGTTTACTCGGCATACAGCCGACGGCAATACAAGTCGTTGACCAATAGCCGTCATTAATAATGAGGACGTCGTCTTTTAGTTTTCTGGCTTGGCGAAAGGCGTTTTGACCGGCGGTACCGGCGCCGATGACCGCCACCGATACCTTGCGCGTCGCTTTTTTAACAGTGTTATTATCGTCGGTGCTGTCAGTCTGTTGATTCATATTACTCTCAAAAAAAAGGTTTTATCGTAGTCGATAGAGATAAATAAAATTGCCAAATAATCATAAAAATATTAGGGCGCGAGCGTGGCAAGTAAGCGTTCGGTATAGCCGGCTGCGCGTAAATTGCGCTGTGCATGGGTGAACGTGCCATTTTTATTAAAGACAAAGGTTGAACGTACAAGGCCTAAGCTAACTTTGCCATACATATTTTTTTCTTTAATTACATCAAAATATTGGCATAATTTCTCATCACTGTCGCTAATCAGAGGAATATGCAAATTGTACTTAGCGATGAATTTTTCGTGAGACTCAACGCTATCGCGCGACACAC
>NZ_DAINDI010000016.1:18508-20883 GCF_036731945.1 Psychrobacter sp. | reverse complement strand
GATATCGTAGCCCAATTCATCAAACGCATTGATATGAGTAGTAAATTCTGTCGCTTGCGTAGTGCAGCCTGGGGTATTGTCTTTTGGATAAAAATATAAGATAAGCCCTTTATCGGTATGGGCAACCAGCTCTTTTAGGCTGATATCGTCATGAATAAAATTGCCGTCTAGCTCGCGCACGATAGTGACCGGAAAATCGGGCAAGGCAAGGTTCTCTGTAGTGGGCTTAGCCATTATAAAATCCTTATTAGTTTCGGTTATGCGTATATTATAGTAGGTGGTCTTATTATAGGCAGATTGGCAGAAATAAATACTCCGTTTTACACTTCACTTATTCATTCGCAACAAAAAAGACTGGCAATGACCAGTCTTTTGTATTTTGTAGCAAGTATTTTTTAAACCGCTTAGGCAGGTTTTTGTGGCTGTTTTAAGTCCAAGCCCACGGTGCATTGCTGCAAGTCTTTTTGCATTTTTTTCACGTAAGGGAGACCTGATGGGTCTTTTTTACTTTTTGCATAGCTTTCGATTTCCCACATTTGACCGATGGTCATATTGCTACGGACACCGATGGTGCAGTTACAAAGTTTGGTGGCATCGCTTTTATTAGCGACTTTATATTTGACCGCGCCATTGACACAGGTATTGATATTGTCTTGTTTGATGTCGGCTGCGTTTGCTTGTGGTAAGGCAAACAGCGCAGCAAGAGCTAGGGGTAAAACTGGCAAAAACTTCATAAACATCCTCTACGGGTCGTGTCAATTTCTCAGATTTTATATAAAATCTTGGTAGTGTTATGTGGTCACAGGTTTTATGGCTTATATAAGTGATGATAAAAGTATAGGTAACTATAAAAGCCTTTTTTATCTATGTCACTCATTATATTTTAGTAAACCAGCAGTACATGTCGCTTGTGACTGACATAGTCGCCCATACCATAGCAAGTAAATTGCTTAAAATACAACGCTAGCGTGCTGTGTTAATGCAAGCAAATGTTGCGCAAATGTTTAATAGGCGGCCGTGCCAAGACAATAATAGCGCCATTTTCAAATACTTAACAGAATATTTCCAAGGGTTTATTAAGTCTCATTAGACTGGTAACGCGTTGGATCAGCAACCCCAGCTTGGGCAAATCCTTGGCGACGTAGGACGCAGCTGTCGCAAATACCGCAAGCAAGACCATTGGCATCTGCCTGATAACAAGAAATCGTCTGCCCATAATCGACCCCGAGCGCTAAACCAAGCTCAATGGTTTTGGCTTTGCTTAAATGCTGCAACGGCGTTTGAATCGACAAATTGTGACCGGTGACACCAGCTTTAGTAGCAAGGTTCGCCATGTGTTCGAAGGCGGCGATATATTCTGGACGACAATCAGGGTAGCCAGAATAATCGACTGAACTGACGCCGATGACGATATGGTTGGCATCGGTGACTTCAGCGACTGCCAAGGCATAAGATAAAAATATGGTATTACGCGCCGGCACATAGGTGTTTGGAATGGCGTTATTATCAACGTTATCAACGTTATCGATATTATTGACATCACTGTCATCGTGATTGTTAATTGGAAATTTATCAGTATCGCCATCAGGGACAGTCATGCTGTGGTCGGTGAGTGATGAGCCACCAAGCTGGGCGATATCGATATCAATAATGCGGTGGTTAACATTGGCAGTCTTTGCGATGGCTTTGGCAGCGACAAGCTCGCTATTGTGGCGTTGACCATAGTTAAAACTGACCGCCGTCACAGACGTATAGCGCGCCTTTGCCCAATACAAACACGTTACAGAATCAAGCCCGCCTGATAGCAGCACCACGGCATTTTGGCTTTTATGTAGTGCTGCTAAATCAGCATTGTCTTTGAGACTGGGAGAGGAGGTTGGCGCAGTTACGTAAGTCATAGTATTGTCTATTGTTGGTTTAAGAAATTTGAAAAATTTGAGTTTTGAGGATGGGTTATTTTAATAAAGGTGGCATTATTGCATAACTTTGAAGATATGTTTAATTGCGCATAAGTGGCGATAAAAATGGGCACAAAAAGCCACTAATTTTGTGCGACTTTTCAATCTGTTAGCAAAATTTGTTATAATCGCTGCTTTTAAAGCCAGCCTGTTAAAGTTACGGCTGCTTATTTTTACCGTAACATCAACTTTGTAAAGATATTGAGTACCTTATGACCGTAGCGACCTTGTTTACGCCTAAAATCCCTTCTCAGTTTGATGCTGTCTCTTCGGAAACCAGTGCTACCGATACTGGCTGGGATAGTTATGCTGAAGATACTGATAGTATGGGGTATGACGACATTGCTGGCGCGGCTATAAGCAATAATACCGCTGAGCAAACATCCTCTACGCAAGTTTTACCGACTGAAACGGTAG
>NZ_DAINDI010000016.1:11986-18489 GCF_036731945.1 Psychrobacter sp. | reverse complement strand
AAAAAGCTACGCCGCCAAGTATCATGGGCGATTCGCGATTTTAATATGATTGAAGATGGCGATGTGGTCATGGTTTGCGTTTCAGGCGGTAAAGACAGCTATACGTTGCTCGATATCTTATTGCTGCTCAAACGCATTGCCCCGATTAGCTTTGATATCGTCGCGGTCAATCTTGATCAAAAGCAGCCCGGTTATCCAGAAGATATTTTGCCCGCTTATTTGAATGAGCAAGGTATCGCCCATTATATTTTAGAAAAAGATACCTATAGTATTGTCAAAAGCGTGGTGCCAGAAGGTAAAACGTATTGCTCGGCCTGCTCACGCCTGCGTCGCGGTTCGCTATATGGTTTTGCCAAACAAATCGGCGCCACCAAGATCGCCCTTGGCCATCACCGCGATGATATGCTGGCGACGTTCTTTCTAAACTTATTCCACGGCGGCGCGCTGAAATCCATGCCGCCAAAACTGCTAAGCGATGATAAGCAAAACTTACTGATTCGTCCGCTTGCTTACGTTGAAGAAAAAGACATCATTGAATACGCACGTTTAAAAGAATTTCCGATTATTCCGTGTAATCTATGCGGCAGCCAAACCAATCTGCAACGCGCAATTATCAATGATATGCTACGCGAATGGGATAATGCCCATCCGCAGCGTTTGGCGTCTATTTTTAAAGCGATGCAAAACGTCGCGCCGTCACAATTGGCCGATCGTGAGTTGTTTGACTTTGAAACTTTAAGCATAGAGCGCGATGACAATGAGCGCTTATTTGAAGGCGATAATATCCAAGCAGGACAGACCGACAGTTTGGCTGAGATTGGTTTACCAGTAGCGCCAAAAACTCAAGTTTTTAATCCGAAGTTTGCCAGTCAACACAACCATGACCACAACCATAACCAGCAGGCAGAAAGCACCGATAGCATGGCAAAAACTAGCCGTACCACGAAAAAAATCCCCACGATTAATCCGCTGATTTAAATCATATAGACAGTTATAGTTATAGTCAAAATATCCTAAAAACGCGACGGTATTGCTGATATCAATTTTTTGTAGCCTCTGTCTGCGCAGGCACAGCAAGCAAGAAAAACTGATATCAGCAGTGCGTGATGTATCGATATTACTTTTCACTCACTATGTTTTTATAAAATTACCACCAAAAAAACCAGCGCATTATTCACTAATGGCTGGTTTTTTTTGTATGTATTTAACATTAAAGATTAACTTTTGGCAAAAACGGGTAGTGGGTTAAAGCTCACCTCTGGGCGCGGTAATTTTGCCACATCCTGCATGCGCCAATCATTCTTTCCATCATAACTGACTTGCAGATAGTATTTGCCTTTTACGTCATCCAAATCGACTTGCGCCGTGTACTTGTTACCTGCTTGGTGTTTGAGTACCGCATCGCGGTCTTTTTTAATGTCAGTGGCGTGCGAGATAGACAACTCTAAAGAGTCAGGATAGGTCAATGGCTCACCGTTTAATAATTTACCAGACTGCAAGCTTTGCTCAGGGTAGTTGAGATAAAACACAACATCACCATTATCGGCAAACTGCATCTTGCCATGTAAATCCAAATCATAGGTGAGCTTGTCGCGAGAGACGTCGTGATATAGGGTCTTGCCATCCATATACCAATCGTCGCGTACCACGCTATCACGGATTTGATAAGAATAATAAACAAACCAAATGCAAGCGATTACTACAAAAGCTGGCATGCCAATGACAAAGATAACCACCATATAGTTTTTGTACCATGGTTGGCTGTCTTGATGCTTAAAGTTCGGTGCTGGACTAGACATAACATACCTATTAATCAGATATTCATTTATAAAGTGAGGTTTGTCAGCTTATTATAAACGCTATCAAAAAAATAAACCGACGGCTCAGTGCAGCCAGTTTAATGACAAATACTTCACCCGCAAGTCAATGATAATTAGCCGTTGACCAAGCATCACTAACGAGCGGATGAATAAATAAAAGCAACTACATACTCAATAATTACTGACCTTGTGTGGTAAAGATATTTTGTTTACTCACATTATATTTACCATCTTCGCTGGCGACTGTTAAAGTAATCGGCGTTTGACCAAACTCAATCACCTCAGGGTCGCCATAAATACTGACTGGCATATCAAAGCTTTCGCCTGCTTCTAATGGCACATCGTTGAAGCGTACGCCTAAGCTCAAGCCTTCTTGTGGCTCAAGGCTTATTTTATAAGTGTGCGCACTTTGGGTTTTGTTGGTCAATTTAACGATATAACTGTTTTCAATCATGCCTTGTTGGTTCAATGACGACAACTGATTACGGTCACGGCGAATATCAATCTCTAACGGTACGCGGTCTGTCAATGCATAAACCACACCGCCACAAAGTACCGCAAGCAAGGTTAAATAAGCAAAAAAGCGCGGGCGCAATACACGGCTTGGCTCTTTTTCGACCAATTGACGCTCTGTGGTATAACGAATCAAGCCACGTGGGTAGCCAACTTTATCCATTACCTCATTACAAGCATCGACACAGGCGGCACATTGAATACATGCAACCTGCAACCCATCACGAATATCAATACCCGTTGGGCATACTTGCACGCACATCGTACAGTCAATACAATCGCCTAAATTCTCAGGATGGGTGCCTTTTTTACGGGCGCCGCGAGGTTCACCGCGTTCATAATCATAAGAAACAATCAAAGTATCTTTATCAAACATCACGCTTTGGAAGCGGCCATACGGACAGATTTGGATACACATCTGCTCACGCATGTAGCCTGCATTGACGTAAGTTGAAAAAGCGAAAATAAATATCGATACCCATATCCAAGTTGACCAGTCAGGGAAGGGGATAACGCCCCCTAACATTTGCCAACTACCATATAGAGCTTCTGTCCCTGATACATAACTGACAAACGTCATCGCCGTAATCATCGAAAATACAAACCAGATGGAGTAGATTAAAAAACGCTTGAAGACTTTTTTAGCATTCATAGGTTCTTTATCAAACTTAATGCGTTTGTTACGATCGCCGATGACTATTTTTTCAACGTATTGGAACATATGCGTCCAGATGGTTTGCGGACAGGCATAACCACACCAAACCCGCCCTGCATATACCGTCACCATAAATAGCGCAAAAGCCGCAATAAGCGCAAAGACGGCAAGAAAGTAAAAGTCTTGCGTCAGAAACGTCATACCAAAAATATAATAATGCTGCGACGGCACATCGAACCAGATAGCTTGCCTGCCGTTATACCTTATCCACGGTAAAATCAAAAATAATGCCAATAACGCATACATGCTAATCACGCGGATATTTTGGTAAAATCCGGTGATAAATCTAGGATGAACGCGTTTTTTATTGGCGTTAAGATCCACCTCAACGACAGGGATTTTATTGGATGGTTGTGCTGACATAAACGTGCCTCTTTAAAAAAAGAATCAGTCTGCTGGCATGATGAACAAATACCTTTAATAGCTGGGTATATGGATGTGCGATGTTATCAATGTCAGTAAGTAGCAAGTCTCATACCAAAAAAAGTATCCAAACTTGCTACCAAATGAGCGATTGTAAATAAAGGATTAAAATATGCTTAAATAGATGATTCTATGGTGTTTCTACTTGATTGCTATTTTAGCAGTTTCCCTACTATAAATGGGGTGAGAATGTTAAAAAGCAATACTTATCTGCGACTTATTGATAGACAAAGTGCGTATCACTATTAAGCTTGATACATATCAAAACCAGTAGTGATAGAGCATAAAATGTATTAAATCTATCGGCAGTTTGATTTTGCGAGTTGCTCATAAGCAGAATTTATTCATAGGGCATAAAGCTGATAAATAACTAAAAAGGGAGAACTGCAATAACAGTTCTCCCTTTGTTAAATACTACTTATTTACGATATACAACTGACTAAATGCGCTTAGTTTGCAACTGCCGTTTCAGGTGTTGCTGCTTTTGGAGCAGCGGCAGAAACAGGCTGTGCTTTAGCAGGCTGAGGCGTTCTGTCTGATAGAGAATAAACATACGCAGCAAGCAGCATAATGCGCTCATTACCTAGTTTGGTTTCCCATTCTGGCATCACACCGGCACGACCATAACGAATGGTATCACGGATACTTTCGCGATCGCCGCCATATAACCAGATGTTATCAGTCAAGTTTGGCGCCCCAGTAGAGATCATACCTTTAGCGTCTTCACCATGACAAAGCACACAGTTAGTAGGCTCATGGAAAATGGCTTTACCTTGAGCAACTTTAGCTTGGTCAAGCTCATAACCTGGTTGGTTACCAGAGATTGACAAGACATATTCAGCCGCTGCACGCACACCATCTTCACCAAGTTGGTCACGCCAAGCTGCCATACCGCCGACACGACCATTATGTAGCGTCGTTAGGATATGTGAAGCTTCACCGCCATATAACCAATCACCATCGGTTAAGTTAGGGTAGCCTAGCGCACCTTTAGCATTAGAGCCATGACAGACGGCACAGTTCTGCAAGAACAAGCGACTACCAACTTTTAGCGCATTCGGATTTTCAGCAAGTTTTTCAACGTACGGTGCAAGCTCAGCGATTTTTTCATCAATTTCAGTTTGCAGATTCGCAGGTGGTGTTTCACTGCGACGCATGGTTGCTTGCATCTCAGACAGCGTTGCTAGCGTTTTAGTCGCACCGCTAGCATCTGCTTTAGCCAAGATGTTTTGCTCAAAGTTATCGGTAAACACCTTGTTATTACTTTCAAGCTCACTCGCTAACTCGTTATGCGAGGTCCATGGCACAGTTTCGCCATCTACTTCTACGGTCGTGATACCTTCCCATTTCGATGGAAAGATAGCAGGGAAAAATATCCAGTAGGCAACAGCCCAAATAATCGAGCCAAAAAATATCACTAACCACCATTTAGGCAGTGGCTTATCGTATTCTTGAATGCCATCGTAAGTGTGCCCAGTCGTACCGTCTTCTTCTACTTCTGGCTTGTATTTCAACACCATTAGTAAGACACCGAGGATACCCGCCCAACACATAATACTTAGTATGGTGATCCAAGAACTCCAAAAAAATGTCATCGTTTATCCTTATTGCGCTGCTCTTCAGCCAAAGCTTCTTTATCTTTGTCATCAAGCGCAAGTTGTGCATCTTCTTCGAAGCGTTTTTTGTTTTTTGGCGAATACGCCCACCATGCAACGCCCACAAAGGCAATAAAAGCAGAAACGGTCGCAATTGTTTGTAATTCACCAATACCCATTAGCGCTGTCCTTCCATCGCGGTACCCAATTGCTGTAAGTAGGCAACCAGAGCATCAAGCTCAGTGGCGCCAAGTACCGCATCTGGCGCTCCTTCGATATCTTCTTCAGTGTAAGGCACACCAAACTGATCACGGAATAGACGCATTTTAGTTTGCACATTGGTACCATTTACTTCATTGGTTGCAAGCCAAGGGAAACCAGGCATTACAGATTCAGGTACTAATGAACGTGGATCGATAAGATGTTGTTTTTGCCAATCTTCAGAATAGCGTCCACCAACACGTGCCAAGTCAGGACCAGTACGTTTAGAGCCCCATAAGAATGGGTGATCCCACGTAGATTCAGCAGCACGCGAGTAGGGTCCATAACGCTCAACTTCCGCGCGTAATGGACGCACCATTTGCGTATGACAAACGTGACAACCTTCACGAATATAAATATCACGACCTTCAAATTCGAGCGCGGTCCACGGCTCCATAGCGGGAAGGGGAGCGTTCACCCCACCTTCTTCAGGACCCTTGTTATCATAAATCAGCGGTACAATTTCAACGAGCGTTGCAAAGCTGATTGCGATAACGATAAAGATAACCAACAAGCCTGTATTTTTTTCAATAATTTCATGCGGTGTACCAGACATGATCGCTCCTTATACGTTAGCTGCCGAAGGTTTATCAACACTAGGTTCATGATCAGTAGGATCTGCGATATCAACAGGCTTACCTTCTGGCATTTTAAGTGTTTTATAAACGTTATAGGCCATAACAACCATACCCGATACATACAATAGGCCACCAAAAGCACGACCAATATATGGGAAATGTGAGAACTCAACGGTATCAACGAAGCTATATACCAACGTACCATCTGGATTGGTTGCAAGCCACATCATGCCTTGGCCAATACCTGAAATCCACATAGAAACGATATAGAAGATAGTACCCGCTGTTGCTAACCAGAAATGCGTGGTGATTAAGCTGATAGAGTACATTTTTGGCTTGTTATAGATACGTGGCAATAGTACATATAGCGAACCAATGGTAATCATACCAACCCAGCCAAGCGCACCTGAGTGTACGTGACCGACTGTCCAGTCCGTGTTATGCGATAACGCGTTAACGGTCTTAATAGACATCATCGGACCTTCAAATGTTGACATGGCGTAGAACGACAATGCCACAATCATAAAGCGAATGATCGGATCGGTACGTAGTTTATCCCAACTACCTGATAGCGTTAGTACACCGTTAATCATACCAC
>NZ_DAINDI010000016.1:9002-11976 GCF_036731945.1 Psychrobacter sp. | reverse complement strand
CCCCAAGATGGCGCAAATAGGATGATTGAGAACACCATTGCTAGAGACTGCGTCCAATCTGGAAGCGCTGAATAATGCAAATGGTGACCACCAGCCCACATGTATGAAGCAATCAATGCCCAAAAGTGAACGATAGACAAACGATAAGAATAAATAGGACGACCAATCTGAACTGGAACGAAGTAATACATCATTCCAAGGAACGCGGCTGTTAAGTAAAAACCTACCGCATTATGCCCGTACCACCACTGCACCATCGCATCGGTCGCACCGCCAAATAATGAGTAAGATTTAAACGCACTAACAGGGATGGCCATACTATTTACGATATGCAGTAGAGCAATCGTAATAATAAATGCGCCAAAGAACCAGTTAGCCACATAAATGTGTGAAGTTCTACGTTTGATGAGCGTACCGAAGAACACGATGGCATAAGAAATCCATACCAAAGCAATCAAGATATCGATTGGCCACTCAAGCTCAGCGTATTCCTTGGTCGATGTCAGACCTAAAGGAAGAGTAATCACCGCTGCGACGATAACCGCTTGCCAACCCCAAAAGGTAAACCAAGCTAAATAAGGAGCGAATAGTCTCGTCTTACAGGTACGCTGTACCACATAATAAGAGGTTGCGAACAGGGCAGAGCCACCGAATGCAAAGATAACCGCGTTAGTGTGTAGCGGTCTTAGACGACTGAATGTCAGCCATGGAATGTCAAAGTTTAGTGCTGGCCATGCTAACTGTGAAGCAATGAACACACCAATACTCATGCCGACGATGCCCCATATCACGGCCATTATCGTAAAGAATCTTACGACAGTGATTTCATACTCACGGTCAATTGGGGCGACTGCTGTGTTTTGTAAACTCATTGGATGATTCCTTTACAGCCCGAATTATCAACAGAATTAACTAACTCTCCGCGGCCTCTATATTATAAAAAATTATAAGCAGATTATGGTTGCGGTACATGTTGTTTTCGCCAAATCTTATTATCGATACCTTATTTACTATTAAATCAAACCTACGCTAATGTTCAGCGATTACTGCTGAGTTGAGGGCGGCAATATAAACGCACTGCGCTCACAGCTAAATGATAGAGGGATGATTAATAAATAATAAATGGTTAGATTTGATAAGACAATGTGCCTTCCTTGAGCATCAAACATCTATTGAGGCTGAGTATGTATCTTAATTATTACTGCTAAAAAGCCAGTATGAACGAAGATAGATACTGATATTCAATTGGTGATAAAAAACTTGTACACCATCAATGTATGCTAGCGGCGGCTGACAAAAACCATGTTTACGTAATGTTTAGTTAAAACTCCCGACTCTGTTTAAGGGTATTGTAACGCAAACCTAATCAAATATCATCAGAACTATGCGCCAAAATACAAACTCTTTGGTAAAAATAGTTACGAACGATATAATCTTTCAGCGTTATACACCTATTTTATACCCAATTTCCCTACTATTCTAGGGGTGAAAAAAGATAGTACTTTTTGGCGCAAAAAATACAATTAAGCGGTGGTTTTGTAACAATAGCAGCATTTGCGCTATAAATAGGTTTTACTTATCATCGAATCGCACCTTATAATGACGCCTTGTATTATCGCTAACCAAGTGCTTTATACTGATATTAACGAATATTTTGAACTTTTAAATAGTGGTTAGGCTTAGCCGTATGCTGGCACAAGTCTACCTTCATAAATAACCTCATAAATAATAGGTATTAAGGATAATAATATGGCAGTTTTTTTGACAGACGAATGGTTTCAGCAAGTTGAGAAAATGGGTCAAGAAGCCGGTGAATTAAATTTACCACCAGCGCTTGCCAATATGGTGGTGAACTTAAAAGTTACCGATACGGAGCAAGATATCGAAGCAAGCTTTGCTGACGGCTTACTGCATCGCGGTTTGAATGATAAGGCAACCACAACCTTATTATTGGATCGTAGCTTGCTGCAATCTATCATAACCAACTTTGATACCAATGAAATCATGGGTGCCTTTATGGCCGGTAAAATCCGTGTCGAAGGTGATATGTCACAATTAATGGCGGTACAAACGGCGCGTCCTAGTGCTGAGCAAAAAGAGCTTTATAGTAATATCAAGTCAATGACTACCTTAGCTTAATGGCCTGTTTTTCATTTTTGTATCAATAACGTTTAGCATAAGAAAAGCCCTTAATCTGAATTAAGGGCTTTTTTATCGAAAAGTTTAATAGTAACTTAACTGCTGAATCAGCTGGCTTTTGATTGTTGCGCAGTTGTTTGTGGTTTTTGGTTTTCTTTGTAAATCGCCGCTTGTAGCCAAATATTGGCCTGTACATAATCATGCACTTCAATAGCAGCGGTGGCTTCGGTTTTAGGTGCGCCGATACGAATGACAAACGGGTCGGCATCTTGCTCGCGCAGTACCACCACATCAAATAAGATGATAGTCTGACCATTAAATAGTGTTTCTTGCTTACCAAGCACCTGACCTTGACACCAAGCTTCGTCTTCTTGCCCTATGGTATCGCCGAACAAATACGCGCACATATGACCAAGATTAATCTCGACGGGCGCCATTTGTTGTTTGGTTTCAGGCTGCCACGCTTTGATTTGCTCTTGTAAATCGTCAGGCATTTTTCCATCGTTGGCGGCGACGATGTCGTTAAAAGCGCGATGGTAGCGAATGGCTTCTTGGTCTTCGACCATAATCACTTCGTCTTGTTCACTCAGCTTAATCTCATGCGCCCACGCACTAAAGTTCACGTAATAAGCCGTATCTTGCTGATATAAATGACGGTTAGCGGTATACAGCTGGTCGAAAGCATAAATAATGCTGCCATCAGCGGTGCGTAAGCGTAAGACGGCATCGTGAGTGTTGTCATTGACAATCATGCGCTCGATTTTGCACGTCAAACCATAAGGACTATCGACACAAGGGTAGGCGTTGATAAAGCATTCAGGCTTGCCGTCCTTCA
>NZ_DAINDI010000016.1:7977-8992 GCF_036731945.1 Psychrobacter sp. | reverse complement strand
GCCAGCACTTGATTGATATGACAAGGCTGGTCTTCAGATAGCAATAAGCAGCTGTCTTTAGCGCTGACATTGCTGTTGAGCCCTTTTGGCATGGCCGCTTTTTCAATCATCTTTTGCAGCCATTCTGGCACGTCTTGACTCATGTCATCGGTCAAAATGCGCCAATGATCGGCGTGACCGGCAGATTGCTCGTCAGTTAAGGTAATTTTGGTGGGAGATTGGATGTTTTTATATTGATAATTAATGGTCATGAATATACTCAAACTTAAGTCAGCCATGAAGTTTGGGTCTAAAACTGTGATTGCTGACCATTATCCAATATATGAGCGGATTGGTTTATGATAACCAGCAATGTCGTCAGTAAAGAGGCAACAAACAACAATGAGGGGTTAGTGACAATTGTCCTTAGCATACAATATATAGGTATAGACGCAACTAATAGCAAGCCCCTCGTGAAAAATAATATGAAAAGTTGAGTTTTTACTAAAAAATACCGGCAGTTTGCGCTAATGACTGGCACATATAAGTCAAATTGTGTCAAACTAGCTCCCTTTTGACAGCGGTATTTTGCTGCTCATAATCCCCTGTTTTTTGTTCGATTGATATGTTTTTGCGGCGACAGCCTTAGTGAGTGTTATGCTAAAAGGCGGTTGCTGCATTGGATTTTATAACATAAATAAAGTCGCACGTAGATAAGATAAAGAGTTTGAATATGTTTCGTCCTTTAGCGTTATTTATCGGCTTACGGTACACCCGAGCAGAGCGTAGTAATGGTTTTATCTCCTTTATCTCGCTGATTTCAATGATTGGTCTGACGCTTGGCGTGGCGGTACTGATTACGGTGCTATCGGTCATGAATGGTTTTGATCGCGAGCTCAAAACGCGTATTTTGGGTATGGTGCCACAAGCGACGGTAATTTCAACCGAGATTATCGGTGATTGGAAAGAGGTGGCTGATAAAATTAAAGAAGATCCCGAAGTCGCTGCCGTCGCACCCTTTATTCAGCTGCAAGGT
>NZ_DAINDI010000016.1:6139-7967 GCF_036731945.1 Psychrobacter sp. | reverse complement strand
GGGATTATGGTCACCGGCGTTGATCCAGAGTATGAGAAAAACGTTTCTATCATCAACGAGCACATGGTAGAAGGCAGTATTGATACGCTGCAAAACGGTGAGTTCAGTATTGTGCTTGGTGAAGAGATGGTGCAATCGTTGGGGCTGCGCTTGGGCGATAAAGTGACCTTAGTGCTGCCAGAAGCGTCGCCATCGCCAGCAGGTGTGATACCGCGCTTTAAGCGTTTTACGTTGACAGGTATTTTTACCATCAGTCCAGAAGTAGATAGCCTAATGGCGTTTATTCCGATGGGCGATGCGGCAAAATTACTGCGTCTACCAGAGGGTGCGCAAGGCATACGTATGAAGCTTGACGATATCTTTAATGCGCCAATGGCGGCCCAAAAAGCGGCTGCTATTGCGCCTGACAAGCTTTATCCTAGCGATTGGACGCAAACACACGGCAACCTATTTGGGGCCATTCAAATGGAAAAAGCCATGGTTGGCTTGCTGCTGTTTTTAATTATCCTTGTTGCCGCTTTCAATATCGTTTCAAGTTTGGTGATGCTAGTCACCGACAAAAAAGCAGACATTGCTATTTTAAAAACCTTTGGCGCTTCACCGCGTCTGATTACCCATGTGTTTATGGTACAGGGCATCGTTATTGGCTTTATTGGTACGATTGCGGGCACGATACTTGGTGTTATCTTTGCTCTGACCGTTAGTGATATTTTGGGCTTTATCAATCAAACCTTTGGTCTCAATTTGTTTGATGCTTACTTTGTAAATTATCTGCCATCGCAGCTGCGTTTGACCGATGTGGTGCTGATTACCAGTGCGTCATTTATACTGAGCTTTTTGGCGACCATTTATCCAGCGCGCCGAGCGGCGAAAATTCAGCCTGCGCAAACGCTGCGTTACGAGTAATCTACAGGCGTCAATCGTCAATGCTATGATAAATAAAACAAAGGAAGTACCATGTCTGAAATTTTAAAAGCGACCAATATTAATAAAATTTATGATGAAGGGGCGGTGAGCACGCAAGTATTGACCGGTCTAGATTTGACCGTCAATGCTGGTGAGCGCATTGCGATTGTTGGTACCAGTGGTTCGGGGAAAAGTACCTTGCTGCATTTGCTTGGCGGACTGGATACCCCAAGTAGCGGGGAGGTTTGGCTACATGGGCAGCTATTAAATAGTATGAATGAGACCGAGCGCGGGGCAATGCGTAATAAACACTTGGGGTTTATTTATCAGTTTCACCATTTGTTAGCCGAATTTACCGCGGTTGAAAACGTTGCTATGCCGCTACTGATGCGCCCAAAAGTATCGACGACCGAGGCACGTCAACAAGCGATAGATATTTTAAAAAGTGTCGGTTTAGAGCACCGTTTGGCCCACAGACCCGGTGAGCTATCAGGCGGTGAGCGTCAACGTGTGGCGATTGCTCGCGCGCTTGTGACCAAACCATCACTTATTTTGGCCGATGAGCCGACTGGTAACTTAGATTATGATAACGCCCAAAGCGTGTTTGGGCTGTTATCCGAGCTACAAAGCACCATGCAAACGGCGCTATTGATGGTGACGCATGACCGTAGTTTGGCAGCCCTTGCTGACCGTCAGCTCCTACTCCGCAATGGGCATTGGGAAGATTACTAAAGGCGTCATTTTTAATACTTTTTTTCAATAAACTGTAGAACTGCTGTTACTGAGCAGCAGCATGATACGGTTAGCTTTTTATAAAACCTGCTCATAAAACAGATAGCATTTAACACTCTTATAGAATGATAAGTAAAATGATAAATAAGGAATGATGAGATGGATAAAAATGATGACCCGATTGAAGCGT
>NZ_DAINDI010000016.1:0-6129 GCF_036731945.1 Psychrobacter sp. | reverse complement strand
ACGCTATTTGACACCATTGATATACAAGCACAAATAGACTTGCTGACGCCGGTTTTTGACTCAATTACCTTAGCCGGTGCAGATTACGATCTAAAGGCGCAAGATAGTGCGACTGGCAAGCGCTACACGTTGTTAAAAGATGAGAAGGTGATAGATATCTTTGTGATGGATGCCAACCTCACCGACAATGTTAAAAATGCTATCGACAAGCATAAAGAGGAAGAAGGCGAGTTATAAGGTCGCTTACAAATTGGGCAATGATTTTATAAGATATTTCCAACTTTATAAAATGCTGCTATTTTTATAAGATGACTGACGCGGCAAGATCGATTATTAATAATTAAGGCTATTCATGCTTGCTGGTTTTTTCAGCAGAGTCTTTCTGACGTTTTTGCCAGCTGGTGACAGTTTTATAGCGCCAGATGGCTTTAAAAGCCAGTCCACAGACAATACTGCTGATGACCGCTAAAATTGTTAGCCCTAGACAAAAAGCGGCGATAGATACCGTACCTTTATAAGTAATAAAAGGATTGGCGCCATCAGAGATAATCCATAAGGTAAAATCTGAAATCATACGACCGATAATGCGCAAGCTAATCATCGGCACATCAAGGATTTTGGCACCGATATAGTAGCCAGCATAAAACACCGGCAGAGTCGTCAGCGGGTTAGTAATCCAAGTCAGACCAAGCGCCATCGGCACATTGGCACGAAAAATAAGCGCACCGATTAAGGCCAGCAACATCTGTCCTGGCAACGGGAAAAATGCGCTGAGCACGCCGATATAAACCGCTTTATTTAAACTATGGCGATTAAAATGCCATAAACGAGGGTCGGCAAGTTGCGGCGCAAATAGTTTTAATGAGCGACTTTCTAAGATTTTTTCAGGGGTAGGAAGTAGGTCTTTTAGACGTTTGTTTGGCACAGAATCGCCTTTACATGTTATCTTCAGCCCGCTCAATCATATTGATGGGCTGATATACAGTGATATTATTAATAAAAAATATAGCTATAAATGTTATCAGAAAAGCGGCTAGATAATGTTGAATAATCACTATTGCAATATTTCTGGTAAGTATAGGGTAATAGCCACATAAATGCCATCGCTTGACGGTTTGCTCACTTGATGGTTGGTTCAATGTTTAGAACGGTCATTATCTATCATACAACTTATATGCAACGGACGAGCTATCAAGCAAGCGAGGAGCGCTGGTGTACTGGTTAATAGGTAGCTTGATAATCATCGTTATGATGGGTGTGTTAGCCGTTGCGGATACTATGCCGCTGCCAGTTAGTTTCTTATTACCAGACCTCAGCCCCATTTCTATCTTGCCGTTATTATTAATGGCTTTAACTATTGTTCTACTAATTATCAATCAGCGTTACATTGCGTTTGCACCCTCGATTGACGCTAAAAAAGGGGTTTCTAAAAATTCGTCTGCTCAAAATCTTGCTGTTCAAAATTCTGCTAAAACCCCATCTTCTACATCATCATTACTCTATAAATTTGCTCATTATTTATTAACGACAGTATTAGCGTTAGCGCTGATTACTGGTAGTGGGCTGCTCGCTTTGATAAGTCAGCAGCAGGCGCAAAGTAATGCCATCAAACAAAGTGTGCGCGTGCAAGCGTTGGTGAGCATAGAAGGCATCAGTGATAGTGTCTATGATGACGCAAGTCATAGTGGCTATCGGCAGGTTGCTACCATTAGCCATATATCGCCTTTACTGTCCGAGATAACGTCGCAGGATTTAGACAAACTGAGCGTCAATTACAATGCCAATTATAAAGAGGGGACTGATAATAGCCTAAGCAATAAGGAAAATAATTTAAACGGAGATAATTTCGAGAATAAACAATATCGTGTACTGCTAAATGCTTATCCAAAAAAATCTTTCTCTAAGAAGTCGCTCCCTAAAAAACCTTCTAAAAAAAGTACTGACAATAAATCGCAGACTATAGATTTAAATGATTTGCAGCCAGGTGATCAGTTATTGATGACTTTGACGCTAGCGCCACTTGCTAACTCTGAGCAAGCGTTGAACAATCCAACGGGGTTTGATAGTTATCGGTGGTTGCGAGGGCGACATATCGATGGTGTTGCCACTATATTAGCGACCAGCACCTCAACTATTCCGTTTAATGACTCAGCAGCATTATCTAAAGCGGACGATTCTTATCTATACCGTTTGCGTACCGCTATCGACCAAGGACGTTGGCAGCTACGTCAGCATTTTTATCAAGATTGGGCAGCGCAAACTACCGCACAGCAGCAAGCAAAAGCGGTGACTTTGAGTTTGCTGACCGGTGATCGCAGTTTAATCAATCGCGGTACCAAAGATTTATATCAGCTGGCAGGTATTTCTCATTTATTGGCCATCTCAGGTACGCATGTTTTATTTTTAGCGATTGTGTTAGCGGGATTGGTAGTCTTACTGTTGAATCGTTTTTATCCCTCTCTCTATCGTCATGTCCCGCGCTGGCAAGTACGCTGGTGGGTCATGATGAGCGCAGCTTTTATTTATGCCTTATTTACTGGGTTTGATGTGCCTGCTGCGCGTACCGCATGGATGTTATTAGCGATAGGGTTGATACGCTTAACACTACTGCCGATTGGTACCATGCGCATATTGTTAGCACTGGCGATATTGATGTCATGGTTTGATCCGTATGTGTTGTGGCAAGCAGGATATTGGCTGTCTTTTATAGCCGTGGCACTATTGTTAAAGTACGAAGATAGCTCAGAACAATGGAGTCAAACAAAGTCTGCAAGCTTAACAACCACGAATTCTAATGACAATAAAAATGCGAAGATACTTCAACGTACATGGTTGGGATTTAAACGTCTGTTCAAATTACAGTTTTGGCTATTTATCGCGCTATTACCCATAACCTTATTGTTATTCGGTAAGGCGTCACTGTTAGGGCTTATCGTTAATCTCTTTGCCATCGGCTTATTTGGTTGGGTGATTGTACCGCTAAATTTACTGGCTGGGCTGTGCTATCTTATCTCGCCTGCGCTAGCTGATACTATTTGGGTTTTAGTGATTGCTCTCGTTGCTTACTTGCATGAGCTCATTACGTGGCTAACGGCGTTACCGATATTCTCAGAGGTATGGCTTTATACGCCAGTGAATATGGCAATTTTGCTGATGGTATTATTGGCGATGCTGCCGTGGCTATTACCGCGCGGCCTTATCAGTCGTTGGCTCGCGCTAGCGCCGTTAACGCTACTGGTTATGACGGTATACGCCAATCAGCAGTCGTTAACCATGACTCCGACTCTCTATATTCTGCCAACGGGCGACCAATATTTAAGCGCGGCGGTGCTACAATACCCTGTACTAAATAATGAAGTTAATAAGACAAACGTTAGCTGGTTAATTTTAGCCGATCATAGGCCTTATGATACTCGTACGATGCCAAGCACGCTAACCGCTGACAAGTTATCTGCGACCCTAGAGCAGCAACTGCGCAGCTTATCTATCACGCGTCTAGAAGGTATGGTAGTCCAAAGCAGTAGCGCGGCCTTGACGACATCTTTAGCGACATTAAAAAATAACAACCGTAAGTCATTGCAGCCGACCATCTATAAGCCAAACGGCTCTGAGCTGCTACCAATGACCGTCGCTGAGCTAAGTCAACGTCTCCCAACTGCTCAGTATTGGCAAGCAGGGCGTAGTGAGCGTTGGCCCGAGCTCCAGCGCGCTTATCAACTAGCCAGTCAATCTGGTAAAAATAGAACTCATGCAACCATCAGCGCCCAAGTTTGTGAGCAAGGTAAAATCTGGCAACTCGCCAATGGTGATTTAACGTTGCAAGCCATCACAGGTTGGAGCAAAATAAACGATGCCAGTGTCTGGGACTGTACGCTTGCGCTTGATAGTCGACTGCCTATTCACGTGATAAACTACAATGCTGCTGACCCGCTCAAATCATTAGCTACTAAAGTACAAACACTTCAGTCCGATAACAAAGCGCCACCTTCTCAGATTAAAAATGCTCAATCACGTTTGATTTTAAATGTCGATACCCATCCGCGCGTGTGGCAAATGTGGGCGTTATTATGTGCGATTGAACCAAATGCTAAAAATGACACTTTAAAAAACTCATTAAAAAACACCTTAGGTAATGTCATAAACAGCACAACATGGCTTGGACATAGTGCCTCGCATATCTCTACTGAGGTAATAACTCAGCAACAAATCCATGAGACAATCACTTATGATAATAAGCCACTAGATGCCGCTCTAGCTTTTGAGGCCGATAGTAAGGATTAACCTTATAATCTGACTTGTTGGTATTATCCTTATAAAATACCTCGCTCCTATAAGCTGTCGCCTTTATAATATCAAGCTATTTCACAGTTCTGCTATTGAACCATGAGCGAAATGCCACCATACTTAGTAGCTTATTCAACTTTACCAAAGCGCTAAAAAACGCAATTGTCTTAGTAAATATCTTTATTGCGGTTTTATTAATTTTTTGCTTTATTAAGTTCTAACACTATTTCTTTCATCGTTTTACATTGTTTCTGACTTAGGAAGTTATATGCCCAACTGGCCACCAGACCCTAACAAACGTCCTGACAACTCGACAAATCAGCCAACGCCGATGCAGAAAAATCAGCCGAGCGGACAAGAGTGGCGACTGCTTGAAAATACGTTACTAGCCAGTGTGGTTGAGCAGCGCCGCGCCCGTCGCTGGAGTATTTTCTTTAAGTTATTAACCTTTGGTTATATCTTATTGATATTTTTGACCATTGGTCGCGGTTGTAGTACCAAAACACCGTCCGGGCTTGAGGGCGTTGATACCAGTAAGCCGCATTTGGCGGTGGTTGAAATCCAAGGAACGATTAGTAGTGGTGATGTCGCCAATGCTTACGATGTTAATGAGGCCCTAACTCGCGCTTTTGAAAACAGTAATGCCAAAGCCGTGGCGCTTGACATCAACTCGCCCGGCGGCTCACCCGTACAGTCTGATGAAATCTGGCAGACGATGATGGATTTGCGTCAAGAATATCCTGATAAAAAACTCTACGCGGTGATTGGTGATATGGGTGCTTCGGGCGCTTATTATATCGCTTCAGCTGCGGATGAGATTTATGTCAATCCATCAAGCTTAGTCGGTTCGATTGGCGTAATTATGCCAAGCTATAATATCGAAGGCTTGATGGATAAATTTGGTGTTAAAGACCGCACCATTACCGCAGGCGAGTATAAAGATATCTTAAGCTTGTCACGTCCACTGACTGACTATGAAGAGCAGCACGTCGAAAAAGTGTTGGACAATACTCATAAGCACTTTATCAATGCGGTCAAAGAAGGTCGCGGCGATCGTCTAAAGAATCCTGAGGAAAATAAACTGTTTTCAGGGCTGTTTTGGACTGGCGAGCAGTCGATTGAGCTTGGCTTAGCTGACAAAAAGGGCAGTATTTCGACTTTAGAGAAGAAGCTGAAGCTTGACAACGTCGTCAATTATACGCCGACCGACCCATTTAGCTTATTTATGGATCGCTTTGCGGTTAAGTTAGGCGCAGGTCTTGGTTCAAGTATCAAGCTTGACGTGTTACCGCAAGAAGAGGGCCAGGCGCAGATGCGCTAAGCGCTTTATATTTTAGATTTAATGTGTATGATTGTTAAGGCTGAGTATATGATTATGCTCAGCCTTAATTGTATATAAATTTCGATTATTATAATAAACAGCTATTTAAATTACTGAGAGCTTGTCATGAGTGCCATTAATCCACAGACCTTTGCGTCACTACCCAAGTCTAAGATAACCCAAAAACCTGTCATTCATTTTGCCCAGCGCCGTTTATGCGCCGTTTTTTGCCCCGCTTGCTGAATTTTTTACCATTGAATATATCCCTATGCTGGGTAATACGCCTGATTATCCAGTCGATAACCATTGGCAAAGCCTGACCCAGCAGATTATTGATAGCGTTAAACGCACTTGTGAGCAGCATGGCGTGAGTCAGGTGGTGGGTGTCGGTCATTCGCTTGGTGCCATGTGTACTATGCAGGCGTTATACCGTGCGCCGGAGATATTTGCGCAAGCGGTGCTGATGGATCCACCATGGATTTATGGCAAAGTTAGCCTGCTCTGGCATTTGGCCAAAACCGCCG
>NZ_DAINDI010000015.1:44833-49343 GCF_036731945.1 Psychrobacter sp. | reverse complement strand
GTTCGGTTGGCTTTTCATTTTCACCTTCTGGTGAATTGGTATCGCGACCTTTACTCAGTTGCCCTTTAAGCTCTTTTAATTGGTCTTGCATTTCTTTTGAAAACAGAGAGTTTGACATAATAATTAACGTATCGTTGGTTAGTGAATGAGTGTCTTAATGGTTTATATCATAGATAAAAATCGAATGAGCTTACTTTACGCTTGTGCTGCGACGCTCGCAAGTAAGGATTGTAACGCTTGCCCTGGATGCTCGGTTTTCATAAATTGCTCACCGATTAAGAAGTGCTGAATATCATGACCTAGCATCAAACGAATATCGTCGCTGCTATGAATGCCACTTTCGGTGACAATAAGCGGCCGTTCTAGACGGTCATTAGGATTGGCAGCGAGCGCATCATCAATAGCTAATTCGCGCAGCAGGGTATTTTTTAAATCAAGCGTCGTTTGTAAGTCGACATCAAAGGTATTTAAATCGCGATTATTAATACCGTAAATATTATGCGCTGAACGTGGCAACTGTAGCGCTCGTTCAAGCTCATCTGCTGTATGAACTTCAATCAAGACATCCATACCCAGCTCAATGCTTAGCGCATGTAGCTCTTGTACTTGCGCGTCATCAAGGCAAGCCATAATCAATAAAATACAATCAGCGCCCATTAAGTAAGATTGGTAAATCTGATAAATATCTACCATAAAATCTTTGCGCAATATCGGCAAGCTGCAAGATTCGCGGGCTTGGATTAAGTAGCTGTCATCACCTTGAAAATAAACACGGTCAGTGAGTACTGATAAACAACTGGCTCCCGCTTGCTCATATTGCTTGGCAAATAGCGCAGGCGCAAAGTTATGATTGATAATACCTTTAGACGGCGAGGCTTTTTTAATCTCCGCAATGATACCAATATCGGCGCTGCGTAAAGCATTGGCAAAACCGCGACGTGGCTGGGTATCAGTAGCAACTTGAGACTTTAATGCTTCAAGCGATACTGTCGCCCGAGCAGCAGCGACTTCATCATGTTTGGTGGCGACGATACGCTGCAACACTGAAGGAATCGCGGTGTCTGATTTTGGCTTGGCGGTCATGGCTATATTCCATTATTTGGTAAAAAAATTAGGGTAACAATTAAGCGAATAAATTAAGGCGGCATACATAGTTGCGATTAACAGGGTTATGAGCCACGTATTTTTTATTAATTTTAGGCATTTAGCTTATTAAGCTTGGCCAGCTAATTGCTGCGTATATTTGGCTAGGTCATCAAGCTTAATCAAAGCGTCACCATTTTGAATGACTTTTTGGGCGCGGCTCACGCCATTCGGATAGTTGCTGGCAAGTCCTGCGGTATATATTGCAGCTCCGGCATTTAAGGCAATCATATCACGGGCTTTTAGAACAGCGCGGTCATTAGTATCTTCACCTGATAAAGCGGCACGAATCAGCTCAAGGCTTTGGGCTGGAGAATCGACATCAAGCCCAATTAAGGTTTGTGACTCGACGCCAGCATCTTCTGGCATCATCTCATAAACAGAGATTTCACCGTCTTTTAACTCGGCTACCGTGGTCGAGGTCGCAAGACTGATTTCATCCAAACCATCTTTGGCACCGACCACCATTACATGACGCGCGCCCAAATTTCTCATCACTTTTGCCAAAGGCTCACATAACTGGGCAGTAAAGACGCCGATGACCAGATTTGGCGTGCCAGCAGGGTTGGTCAGTGGACCTAAGATATTAAAAATCGTCCGCGCTTTTAGCTCACGGCGTACCGGATTAGCGTAACGCATCGCACTATGATGGTTGGGCGCAAATAAGAAACCGATCCCTTGGTTTTCAATACACTGCTGCGCTTGCTCTGGTGTCAAGGTTAGGCTAATACCGGCTTGCTCAAGCAAGTCTGAGCTACCAGATTTGGTCGAAACGCCGCGGTTACCATGCTTAGCGACTTGCGCCCCAGCTGCGGCTGCGACCAAGGCTGCCGCTGTGGATACGTTAAATAAGTTAGCGCCATCGCCACCAGTACCGACGATATCGACCATGTAGCGACAGTCTCTTGGGTTAATATTGGCAGCTAAGTCACGCATTGCACTTGCTGAGGCGGTAATCTCATCGATGGATTCGCCTTTCATCCGCAGGCCCGTCAAAATTGCGCCCATCATGGCATCGCTGCATCTGCCTTGCATGATGATGAGCATGACTTGATACATCTCATCAAAGGTCAAATCAATATGCTGAAAAATCCTGCCTAGCGCGGTGGTCAGAAGCTTATGAATACTCTCATCTGGCAGCTGATTGATGCTCTCAGCATTTTTCAGGCTTTTCTTATCCTGATTCATGATTGATTTTTTGTCCTGCGTGGCGGCAGCGGTCATAATATTCTCACTTATTATTATCTTTTATAGTTGTCGTATAAATACATTCATTGAATTAAAAAGTGGGTTCGTCTTTTAAAGCGCTTATCCTACTTTTGGCAAATTATCTGAGGGTAAAACTGCTAATTGATGTGTTTGTAAAAAGTTATTCAGCAGCTGATAACCCGCTTCGCTTAAAATCGACTCAGGATGAAACTGTACGCCCTCAATCGCAAACTCGCGGTGGCGAATGCCCATAATTTCTTCAATATTGCCATCAGTATTTTGCGTCCAAGCGCTAACCTCAAAGCAGTCGGGTAAGCTTGCTTGCTCAATCAACAATGAGTGATAACGGGTAAACTGGGCTGGATTTGGCAAGTTGGTAAAAGCGCCTTGACCATTATGATAAATAGCCGATAACCGCCCATGCATGACTGCGCTTGCTTTGACGACTTTACCGCCAAAGGCTTGGCCGATTGCCTGATGACCCAAACAAATACCTAATATCGGGGTAATGCCTTTAAACGTCGCAATCACCTCTAGCGAGATACCAGCACTGTTAGGGTCACATGGGCCAGGACCAATAACAATGGCATCTGGGGCGAGTGTTTTAATCTCTTCAATACTGATTTTATCGTTATGCCAAACTCTGATGTCCTGCTGCAACTCACCGAAGTACTGTACAATATTGTAGGTAAAGCTGTCGTAATTATCGATCATCAAAATCATTATTTGTTCAACTTAGTCTCTTTAACCTAGTGTCTTAAGCTTGGTGTTCTCAGTGTAGCGTCTTTAATTCAATAGGTTCAACAGCGATGCGATTTTAAAAGTTGTTATCTTAACACTATTTCGTTATCTATCAAACGTAGCGCCGTTGCACGCCGATAGCAATAAATGCTCTATAAAGGTGCGTTACTAAGTTAAACTTTCTAAAGTTTGCACTGTTGTGGGACGTTATTTAATATATTCATCTTTGAGTTTGCTAGCTAGACATAACAATTGCTATGCAAATAACGCTTTAATATAAAAGATTTATATTACGTAAATGTTTGTATTTATTATAGATAATTATTAGTTTCAACCTTTGGATGTTTTAAAAACTTGATGGCCCGAAGATGAGTTGGCATAGTAGCTGCAATTCTTATAGGTGTGAATAGCTCGCTATTAAAGCGATGTAATATTATTTACCAAGATGCATTTGAAGAGTTCAGCATTATCGGCCAGATGTTGCTAAAATAGCACCTGCATTTATTTGGCTCATAAAAATACTTAAAGCTTAACGCCAGAAAATCAGCTGCGCTTTGAGCAAAAAATAACTTTTAAAAAAACTTTCTGTCTAAAATTTTTATTCTACGTTCCAATTTTATTACCACGATAACCATAAGGGAAACTTTCCATGTCGAACAAATTACTTGATCTTATCGAATCATCCAATGCCAAATGGGTCGATTTCCGTTTCACCGATACCCGCGGCAAAGAGCATCACATGACTTTCCCAGCGCACAGCGTCGACGAAGAAGTGATGGAAGATGGCAAAATGTTCGACGGCTCATCGATTGCTGGCTGGAAGGGTATCGAAGCCTCAGATATGATTTTGCGCCCTGATCCAGAAACCGCCTTTATCGACCCATTCTTTGATGCAGTTACTGTGGTGGTGACTTGTGACATCATAGAGCCCTCAACGCTACAAGGCTACGACCGTGATCCACGCTCTATTGCTCGCCGTGCCGAAGAATACTTAAAATCAACGGGTATTGGTGATACCGCTTTTTTTGGTCCTGAGCCTGAGTTCTTTGTTTTCGACGAAGTAAAATGGTCGGTTAATATGTCTGGTGTTAGCCATGAAATCGTCGCTGAAGAAGCCGCTTGGTCTACCAATAAAGCCTATGAGTGGGGCAACATGGGCCATCGCCCGCGCGTCAAAGGCGGCTATGTACCAGTACCGCCTGTGGACAGCTCACAAGACATGCGTGCGGTAATGTGCGAGCGTATCGAAGATATGATTGGCGAAGGTTGTATCGAAGTCCATCATCATGAAGTGACTCCTTGCCAGTTAGAGATTGGCGTGGCATTTAATACTTTAGTAAGTAAAGCGGATGAAGTACAAAAGCTAAAGTATGCCGTCCATAACGTTGCCCATCAGTTTGGTAAAACCGCCACCTTT
>NZ_DAINDI010000015.1:44301-44823 GCF_036731945.1 Psychrobacter sp. | reverse complement strand
CTTTATGCCAAAACCTATCGTTGGTGATAACGGTTCTGGTATGCACGTGCATATTTCTATCTCAAAAGACGGCGTTAATACTTTCTCAGGTGATGAATATGCGGGCTTGTCAGAAACCGCACTATACTTTATCGGTGGTATTATCAAACACGCCCGTGCTTTAAATGCGATTACCAACCCATCGACCAACAGCTATAAGCGCCTTGTGCCGCATTATGAAGCGCCTATCAAGCTTGCTTACTCAGCGTCTAACCGCTCGGCGTCTATCCGTATTCCACACGTTAGTAGCCCAAAAGCGGTACGTGTTGAAGCGCGTTTCCCTGATCCAGCAGCCAATCCATACCTGGCGTTTGCAGCGTTATTGATGGCAGGTCTTGACGGTATTCAAAACAAAATGCATCCAGGTGAAGCCGCTGATAAAAACTTATATGACTTACCGCCAGAAGAAGAAGCACTCATTCCAACGGTTGCTGAAAACTTAGAGGTTGCATTACAAGCGTTAAAAGATGACCATGAGTTCTT
>NZ_DAINDI010000015.1:41350-44291 GCF_036731945.1 Psychrobacter sp. | reverse complement strand
GAGATGCTAGAAGCTTACATCGCGCTGAAGCAAGAAGAAGTGCAGCGCGTCAATATCACCGTACATCCTGTTGAGTTTGATTTGTACTATAGCTGCTAATCTATAGCTAAAGCGCTAAACTCTCGCTAAATAAAAAAACCAGTTAAGGAAATCTTAGCTGGTTTTTTTGTGGGCAATTAAAGTAGACGTTTAATTGTTAAATTTACTGTGTAGTCATTGCTGATTTAATGGCAAAAATATCGCATAATGGTTGCATCTATATATTAATAACAAATCGCTTTAGGCTGACTGACTATGATTTCATCATTAAAAAGTACTGTTTTTTTAAATAAAAGGTTGTCGCTAAGTCTGCTGACAGGTCTGGTTATTAGCACCGCCAGTCTTTATGCACCAATGGCACATGCTGCTGCTATTTATAAAGTTGTCGATGAAAAGACCGGTCAAGTGACCTTTACCGACCGTCCGCAAAACTACGAACAGCAAGCTGGCAAGCAAATTAGCCAAACCAGCGTCATGACTGGCAATGATACTGTGGGTGCAAACAGTTCTAGTCAAACCAACAATGCCAACAATCAGCCTATCAATACTACTCAACCACCTGCTGCTAACACAACTGGCACCACTGCTAATAGTGACACAACCGCTAATAAAGCGCCCATTAATTATCAGCTGACGATAACAGAGCCTAGCGAAGAGCGGGCTTATCGTCGTCCGGTACAAAGCATCGATATCAAGGTGCAAGTAAAACCAGCACTACAAGCAGGCGATAGCGTGAGCATTTACTTAGATGGTAACGAAGTGGCGCAAGGTTTGAGCGCTTCGATTGCCACCGTTGATATTCTACCGGGTGCGCATAATATTAAAGCGGTGATAAAAGATAAAAAAGGGCAGGCAGCAAAACAGGTCGAGCGTACGGTTTATGTCATTCAAAATACCCAAACCTTGCAAAAAAAGAAGAAATTAGCAGAGCAGCTGTTGGCGTATCAGCGCCTACCTTGGCACCAAAAAGTGTTATTAAAACTGCGTCAAGATGGCAAGCAGCCCAATATGTTGTCATTTACTAAGCCAATAGTTGATAAGCCAATAGCAGATAAACCCATGACCCTTGAAGAACCGATAAAAAAATAACCTTGAATCTCTTGATTAAGTATTAATAATAAAAATATAGCTATAAAGTAAGGGCAGTCGCTGTATTCAGCGGCTGCCCTTATTGTTAAAAACCATTTTTTATAACCGTCATTATCTTATTTAGACAACTCAATCGTACCATTAGCTGTCACTGAAATGGTACTGTTGCCCGATTCAAAATTTTGGCTTGGGACAGCATTATCCATAGCAACTGATTCGGCTCTCATGCTATACATAGGGCGAGGGTAATTATTATTGTTGGTATTTAAGTTAACGGTTACCACACGATAGCCGCGCGCATCCCATGCACGGGTCAGGTTTTTAGCCTGCTGCTGAAAGGCGCGTGAAGCATCGGTCATAAGCTTTTGCTCAAGCGCGTCTTTTTTGGCATCTGAAACCCCAAAGTTTAGATTTTCCATCACTAAGGTTTGCTGTAAGTCTGCAATCAGCTGGCTGGTGGCGACAAAGTCCGTACTCTTTAAGTCGATACTTGCTTGTCCTGTCCAACCAATGATTTTGTCGTTTTTATCGTAGCGTGGGTAGGTGCGCTGCTGGCCAGTACTGACCGTCACGCTTGGGTAGCGTTTGGCGATTTTCATCGCGTTATTGATCGAAGTATTAAGCGTGGTCGCTAGCGTTTTAGCATCTGATGCTTGCGCTTTTTTATACATAGTGGCGCGAACTTCATCGTTCTGGACTTCCTCTTTGACTTCTGTCTGAAAGGTCAGCTGATCATAGCCTGTAGGTTCTGCATGGGCGCTACCTATCATCGCTGTTAGTAGGGCAGCGGTACCCGTAGCAAGTGCGGCTTTGGTCATCCAAGTGTTTTTCATAATTATCTCCTAATTAGTGCTAGTAATGGTCATCATAGTTGTATGAGGGATATGGTTAGAAAACTCATTTTTATATGAGTGTTTTTTGTATTGGTTTTTATGCAACATACCTTGACTAAAATAGCAAAAAATCAACAATTTGCTATGAGAATTTTGTCAGTTAAGTTGCTGTTTAAATTTGGCTATATTGTCACTTGCACGTAGTATTGATAAGGTTGTTTATCGCCTAAAGCAAACAGTTTGGCAATGGGGGTTGTAATAATAAAAAAATCTTGTATAATCTGCAACTGGTGGCTCCATTGGTAGCCTCGCAACATTGTTCTATGAATCCCGCCAGGACCGGAAGGTAGCAACGGTAATAGTTATAATGTGTGCCGAGGATGTGCTGATGGAGTCGCTTTTTTTTGTCTAAAATTTGCTGATAGTCCTGCTATATCGCTTTAAACGAGTCAAACCTCATAATAAGCCCTTCATTGTAAAGGGCTTTTTTTTCGCCTGCATTTCGTCTGATTTTAAACTTCAAACAAAATATATAGGTTAAAATACAATGTAGTAACCTTTAATAACAATATTGTGAACAAAAAACCTCTTGGAGTCTGATAATGAAAATGTTCGTTTGGCTATTCATTGCAGTGGTGGTATTGATTGTGGTCTTTGGGGTGTCAGTATTTAATAAGCTGGTACGTGCCCGCAACCAAGCAAAAAATGGCTTTGCACAAATCGATGTACAGCTAAAGCGCCGTCATGATTTGATTCCAAATTTGGTCGAAACCGCCAAACGTTATCTGAGCCATGAAGAAGAAACGCTGACCCGTGTGATTAATGCGCGTAATCATGCCCAAAGCTTACAAGATTCTAGCAAGCATCAGCCAGATTCGCTTGAACATATGGCGTTGTTTGCCAAAGCAGAGGGTATGTTGTCGAAAGCCTTAGGGCAATTCTCAGCGGTTGTGGAGGCTTACCCTGAGTTAAAAGCAGAT
>NZ_DAINDI010000015.1:12485-41340 GCF_036731945.1 Psychrobacter sp. | reverse complement strand
GGATGAGCTGACCAATACCGAAAACCGGATTGGCTTTGCCCGTCAGCATTATAATGACAGCGTGATGCTTTATAACAATGATCGCGAAGTGTTTCCCAATAACCTTGTCAGCACAACCTTTGGCTTTCGTCCACTTAGCCCATTGGTATTTGAAGATAGAAAACTCATTGCTCAAGCACCTGTCGTCGATATGGGCTGATATTTGTATCATATTAAATGCAGTTAGTTATGGTTAGGTAAGAGTAATAGATGGATTTTTTTGGGGCACAGCGAACCCGTACTCAGCGCAGCTTGTTGCTCTATGGGCTATTTTTTCTGATCGTCTTTGCCCATATTGCTGTAGCACTTGGTGTCATGGCGTTGCTGCTGACGCTATTTACAGATGGCATTTATTATTGGGTATTAATACTGGTGGTCGTATGGACAATCGGTAGCTTTGTTGCGGGCAGTTTTTTAGAGTACAGACGCTTAAAAGCAGGTGGTCGAGCGATTGCTAAGCGCGTGGGCGCGGTGCGATTGTTTATCGACCACAGCCAAGATGCTTGGGAGCATAGCCTAGGAGTTGCCCATCAGCCTGTATCTAAAGTTCGCTTTAGTGCCCGCCATATTGCGGTGCGTGATGAGCGCGATTTCCCGCCTGTCTATCGGCGTTATTATGAGATTGCCCAGCAGCTAGCTATTGCTTCAGGTTTGCGAATGCCAATTTTATATGTGCTGCCTGACGAGCAAGGTATTAATGGTTTCGTTGCTGGTCGTCATAGCCAAGATATGGTGCTCGTCGTCACCCAAGGCGCGCTTGATAAGCTATCTGATGAGGCGCTATACGGGCTAATAGGGCATGAGTATGGTCATATCTTGCATGGCGATGCGACGTTTAATTTACAGCTAATGGTGGTGTTAGCAGGCTTGCAGTTACTCTATGACTGGAGTGATTCTATTAATAATTTTGGTGCTGGTTATAAAAGCAGCCAGCAAAACTATTTTGATGGCTCTTTTATTAATAGTGCGGTCAATCAAAGCAACCCTTTACCGCAAAAAGCAATCGATAGCCATGCGCGTCGCACTGAAGCGCAGACAGCCAACTTTACCACTCATAGCGAATGGGTAGCTTACTGGCAAAACCAGTCGCAAAGCCAGCAATCTTCAGCTAAGAATCAGTCAAGATGGCTACAACATAATGATAAATTCAATAGTCAAGCACCGCGTAATATTTGGACATTATTAATCCATGGTTTGAGCTTTTCTAGTATGGCCAGTGCACAACTCATCAAACACAGCTTTAACCGTGAGCGCGAGTTGCTTGCCGATGCGACCAGCGTACAGCTCACACGTTCGCCGGCTATTATGGAAACCTTAAAGACCATTCATCAAGATGCGCTTGGTTCGCGCTTAACTGGCATCGCCGATATTAATGGATTAAGTCATTTCTTTTTTGCTAGTAGTGGTGCCGATTTGGGTGACGTATCGTGGTTTGCCACGCATCCAAGTTTGGCTGAGCGCATGAGTGCCATCAATGCCAATGCTTATCATGATTTCGCCGTGCAAGTGGCTAAAGAAAAACGTCTCAATCAGCAAAAGATAAAAGAAATTTATGAGCAGCGCCGCTTGGGTGATTGGGGTGTGGTAGTAGGAAATAGCCTAAGTAAAAATAAATTCGCTGATAAAAATATTAATAATACATTCAATGATGTTATTGACGAAGATGCTATTCAAAAAGCTGCTATCGAAAAAGAAATCGCAACCTTTTCTACTAGTGAGATAAATAATGAATTGCAGAGCGATAGTGGGCTTGAATTTGTTGTAGAGGAAGATATTGTTATTAATGGACGTCTGCAGGTACAAGTAGAAGATATCGGTACTCATCAGCTGCTTAAGCCGTGGCAAGCCAAACCTGATAGTGATTTGCCATCAGATACCTTGATTGGTATTGATGACATACAAAAAGTCTCCCTACCGCAGTATGTGCTCAATCACAGTTATCACCCGCTAGGGGCGCAGGCTTTGATTGAAGCCGTGCTACTTTGTCATCAGGGCTCTGTGCTTTCAACAACAGCAACTTATGATTTAACTGATATCTGGCTTGGGCTTGATGAGGATAAGAGATTTTCTGCTGAAACTAAAGTTGATATAAATAACACGCGAGTTTTACCGCATACACTCGATCATAAATTATTAACGGCAGTGGCAAACCTTGACAGGCGCTTAGACAGTGCTTTGATTGCATTGGCCTTAAAGCAACTACGCCAGCATGATTTATCAGAAAGTGCTATCGATGAGTTGCGCTTAAAGTATGAAGCCAGTCATCGTAATCAAGATCATCAGCATTATGTGCAGCAAAAAAAGTGTCGGTCAATGCTAGTGCGTTATCAGCGAGGTATCATTGAGTTGTTTGAAAACTTACTTACAGCTGATCTAAGCCAAAATATCGCTGATAATATAGATAATGATGATTCTATTGTTAAGCCTCAATCATTATTAAATCTTTTAGAAGATACCCATTCTCGGTCGCCTTCGATTTTAGCATTATGGCAGGCGCTACAGCTGCAGCAATTGTTGCCTATATTATCTGCCGTATTAAACGATAAACAGGCGCAATCACATCTTCATCGCCAAACCCCTTCATACTATCAATGGCAGCAAGTATTGCACGCTGGCACGGATGATATTTATGCTCAGCTTGACCCGTCAGGACAGGTATTTGATGGTTTTGATATGGTCGCAAAAACCATGCTTACTTTATTGGCTTATCGCTTATCAAAGGATGCCAAAGGGCAGATAATATCCACACTAGATAGCGAATTACATAGCTCAGCGCTCAGCTATAATAGTGTTAGCATTGTTCATTATCTTATAGATTTACGCCGTCATGCACGTTTGCTTGATATTGATTTAGCTGCCGCTAGTGAGGCAAATTTGCAATGGCTATTATTGACCGTGCAAAATCTAAATAGCGTTCAATTATTAGCATTAATAGCAGCCGTACCTATTTTTATAGCGCCTACCAGTCAATCGTCTGATTCTCAAGCCAAAGATGATGATAATTATCGACACAGACAACAGGGCGACGCTCAAATAGATTATAATGCGACTACTAATAAGCCTTATGGTTATAATGATTACCGACAATGGCTAAGCACGTTGCATACAGTGATGTTACACGATACGATAGTCAGTCAAGATGAGTATGATTGCTTGACCGAGCTTGCCAGTCATTGGTTAGGGGTTCGTGAGCTTTTTTGAGCAATACCGTCGCGTTTTTAGGATATTTTGACTATATTTTTTTAACATCAAAAGCCTGGAAATCCATTTTAGATAAGTAGGATAGTAAATAAGCATGAGTGATATCCAAGACCCGCTAGTTGTCATGCAACATCGTATGCAGCAGCGCCAGATTTTAGCGATGATGGGTATCAATCAGTGGGTGCAGCCGAGCTCTGAGACATTGAGTATCGCTGATATTTCTGCGCCTGCCTTGCCTGATGCGGTTATAGCTAACGCTAGCATTGCATCTCATTCTAATGCTACTACTTCTACAACGAGCACCGAACAGCCAAGCATTGAATCTTCTCATATTGAATCCCCAAATATTAATGCCATATCAGGTATGGTAGATGATGAGTCTAATCATTCTTATGATGACGCTAATGAGACAGGTTTAAGTCATTCTGACCAACAAAGCCCCGTTACCTATAGTTTTGACTCGACTGCCCCTGACATCTCTAAGCCCGCCGTTACCTCACTTGTAAATACTGTCGTTCAGCAAGCTGCGATTGATAATGTAAATAATGCTCCAAGCTTTGAAGATAGCAGTTTTACAGAGAATAACTTTAAAGACGATAGCTTTAAAAAGGTAGTACCATTTGATTTACAAGGTGGTCGCTATGGCGATTGGGTAATTTTGGTTGATATTCAAGCCCTTAATCATGACAGTCAAAAGCTTTGGCAAAATATCACCCAAGCGCTATCCATCAGTTGTGAGACAACCTCATTTCCTATTTGTGAAGGTATGGATACCGCTGAGCTTGCCAATGCCAGCCTTGCAGGATATGTCTTTAAAATTGGTCGTCGCGAAGAGATAAAAGTTGCGGCACTGACTGCCTTGCCTGACGGTCTTGAGCATCCGAACTTTACGACTGTGCCCACACTCGATGAGATGCTTACTGATAGTAGCCTTAAACGTCAGCTGTGGGAGCAGTTATCAAAGTAGTATTAAAAGCTTGCCACTTACTATTATTACGACTACTACGACAGAGATTAAAAAAATAACGATAACATTCACCTTTAATATTTAATAACCACGATGATTTCATCATATTTAGGATAATGATTATGACCACTAAAGCCGCTCCTAACCGTGTACCCAATTTTTCAGCGGGACCTGCCACCATACCGACCGCCGTCTTATCACGCGCCCAAGAAGAGTTGCTTGATTGGCAGGGACGCGGTATGTCGGTCATGGAAGTGAGTCACCGTAGTAAAGAATACATCGCGATTACCGAAAAAGCGGAAGCCAAGTTGCGTTCGCTCATGGACATTCCAGATAACTATAAAGTGCTGTTTTTACAAGGCGGTGCCAGCTTACAGTTTTCAGCGATTCCATTAAACTTATTAAATGGTGGCCGCGCAGATTATTTAACGACAGGTACTTGGTCTGGTAAAGCGGTTAAAGAAGCACAGCGCTATGCCAAACTGGGTTTGGGCGAGGTTAATGTGGTGGCAACGGGTAAAGACAGTAATTTTACTGACGTGCCAGCCCAAAGCGATTGGAACCTAAGCGAAGATGCGGCGTATTTCCATTACTGCGCTAATGAGACCATTCATGGTTTGCAGATTTTTGAGCCACCACAAGTCGATGCGCCGATTATCGCCGATATGTCTTCTTGCATTTTGTCACAGCCAATCGACGTCTCTAAATTTGGCATGATTTACGCGGGTGCGCAAAAAAATATCGGGCCAGCAGGACTAATTATCGTCATTATTCGTGAAGATTTATTGGGCAAAGCGAGTGAGTGGTGCCCACTACTGATGAACTATGAACACCAAGCTGAAAAAGAGTCGATGTCAAACACGCCAGCGACCTATTCTTGGTATTTAGCAGGACTGGTATTTGATTGGTTAGAAGAGCAGGGCGGCGTTGCTGCTATTGCTAAAATCAACCAGCAAAAAGCGGATTTATTGTATAAAACGATTGATGACAGCAGCTTTTATAGCAATCCAGTTGACCCCAAATATCGCTCTATCATGAATGTGCCGTTTACCTTAGCCGACAGTAGCCTTGATAAAGTATTTTTAGAAGAGTCGGAAGCGGCAGGCCTCATGAATCTAAAAGGTCACCGCGATGTGGGCGGTATGCGTGCCAGCATTTACAATGCAGTGTCATTAGATTGGGTGCAGCAGTTGGTTGACTTTATGATAGACTTTGAAAAAAAGCACGCTTAAGTTAAGACATGCCCTAGTACCGGCTTTGAAAAAAAAGGCGCAACTTTATAAGCTGCGTCTTTTTTTTATGTCTATTAGCATTTTTTTAAGTAGCATAATGGGTTATGTAGCAACCTTAACACCGCAAAGCATTAGGTTAAAAAACCTAAGTTTGTTATGATAAAATTTCGTCAATCGTCTATTTTGCCGTCAGTCGCGCATTTTTTATCCAAGTTGGTTTAGAGTAGAAGGTCGTTATGAGGGGTATTACATAGTCATGATGCTAAAAAACACCATGCTAAAAGCCGTCTTGCTTGTCATTACTATCAGCTGGATACCTGTCAGTATCGCCGCGCCAATCACCACGACTGCGCTTGGGCATAATAGTACCACTGAGTATATTGACGTACCGTATATGCCTTATGCCAATCCAAAGGCGCCCAAAGGTGGTACGCTGTCATTGGATGCACGCGGCACCTTTAATGCAGCCAATAAATGGATGACCACAGGTGTGGCGATGGTTGGTACGGACTATCTGTATGATACCTTGATGACAGGCTCACTCAATGAAGCCTTTACCATGTATCCGCAGCTGGCAAATAAAGTCACGTATGATCCTGACGATACCAGTTGGATTATTTACCATGTTAATCCTGCTGCGCGCTTTTGGGACGGGTCGCCAGTGACCAGTAGTGACGTCAAAGCCACTTATGATGCGATATTGAATAAAGGCCCGATGTATATCCGCAGCTATTTGGGCGATATTAAAGACATTGAGATTATCGATAAGCAGCGGGTAAAGTTTGTTTTTAAGTCTGATGATAATAAAGAGATATTATTAACGGTTGGGCAATTCCCTATTTTTGCTAAATCCTCGATTGATACAGATTTTGAGAAAATCACCTTAACGCCGCTCATGGGTAGTGGTCCTTATAAACTTGGCCGCGTCGATGCGGGGCGTGCGGTCAGCTATGTGCGTGATCCCAATTATTGGGGTCATGATTTGATGGTCAATCGTGGTCGTTATAACTTTGATAGGATTAAATTTGTCTATTATCAAAGTGATGAGATTGCTTTTGAGGGTTTTAAGTCAGGGCAATATCGTTTTCGCCCTGAGAATAAAGCGTCGAATTGGGCAACAGGTTACAATTTCCCCGCCGTCAAAGCAGGTCTAATTAATAAAGAAACCATCAGCAGCGAAAATCCAGTACCGATGCAGGGTTTGGTCATGAATATGCGTAGGCCACTTTTTCAAGACATTCGCGTTCGTCAAGCCTTGACCGCAGCTTACGATTTTGAGTGGATGAATAAAACATTATTCCATGGGCAATATGAGCGTCTGCAAAGCTTCTTTCATGGCTCAGAGCTTGCTGCTACTGGTACGCCATCTGTAGCTGAGATGCAGGTATTAAGCCCATTGCTCGCCAAGCTTGAACCGATTCAGCGGCAAGCGGTATTGACGGAATGGCGATTGCCAACCAGCGATGGTAGCGGCTTTAATCGTGAGGGGTTGTTAAAGGCGCGGCAGCTATTGCTAGATGCGGGTTTTTATTATGATGATATGAAGTTGTATCAGCCTAACGGTAAGCTTGCTCAGATTGAGATTTTGATGACAGGCGAAACCATGGGGCGTGTATTATTGCCTTATATCCGTAATCTAAAGCGTTTGGGCTTTGATGCAACCTTACGTCAAGTCGATGGGCCGCAATATTACGAGCGCATACGCCGTTTTGACTATGATATGGTCGTCGATGTCTTCGCCCAAAGTCTATCGCCTGGCGCTGAGCAAGTGGGTTTTTGGGGCAGTACTGCTGCTGATGAAGCGGGCAATCATAATACCATCGGTATTAAAAACCCTGCGATTGACAGTGTTATTAAAAAACTGGGCGACGCTAAAAGTCGCGATGAGATCGTCTTATATACTCACGTACTTGATCGCCTGCTACGGGCGGGACATTATTTAGTCCCTTTATATGGCAAATCTAGCACCAATGTTGCCTACTGGAATCAATATCGGCATACTGCAAAACTGCCGACCAATGCTATCGGTATCGATTATTGGTGGACAGATAAAGCAGCGGAAGCCCGTGTTAATCGATACTTAAAGCAATAGTTTAAGATAATGGCTCAAAACAGTTATTTAAAAATTATCATTTAAACCCGTAAATAAAACCGTGTTTCATTTGGTTTTTAAAATTTAATAAAAAACATCAGTAATAAAGACAATCACTGCTAAGGATTTTATATGAGTATTCGTATTCACCCGATTAAAGCGTTCAATGACAACTATATTTGGACACTCATTAATGAAAATAATAAGCAGGCGATTGTCATTGATCCGGGACAAGCCGAGCCAGTTATCGCCTATTTAGAAGAAAACGGCTTAGAGCTGACGTCCATCTGGACCACGCATCATCACCATGATCATATCGGAGGCGTCGCCGAGCTACAAGAATCTTATCCGATGACGCATTTGGTTGCGCATACCGAGCACAATGTCGATGAAGATCAAACTATTAAAGACGGCAGTACGGTCAGTGCTTGGGGCTGCGCCGCGCAAGTATGGGATGTGTCCGGTCACACCGCAAGCCACGTGGCATATATTTTGGATATCGATGGACAGAAGCATTGTTTTTGCGGTGATACCTTATTTAGTGCCGGTTGCGGACGCGTCTTTACCGGCACGATTGAGCAATTGCATGACAGCTTTAAGCGTTTAAATGGCTTGCCAGCTGAGACGCTGCTGTATCCAGCCCATGAATATACTGCCAGCAACTTACGCTTTGGCTTATCTATTGAACCGGCTAATGAAGCGATGCAGCAAGCGCTTGCACAAGCAGAAGAAAAAACCGCCCAAGGTATCCCGACGCTGCCAGTCACTTTAGAGCATGAACGCGCAATCAATGTGTTTTTGCGTACGCAAGAGCCCAGTGTGATAGCAGGGGTGAAGTCTAAAGTCACTATCGATGATGACAAGTCTTTGACGGTGTTCGCCGCGTTACGTGAGCTTAAAAATAACTTCTAAATGCTAAGTTGTCATCTCTCTTTGTTTTAGGAAGCCGTCATTATGGGTCGTTATATCTTAAAAAGGTTATTACTGATATTACCGACGCTATTTTTGATATTGCTGGCGAACTTTGTCATTGTACAAGCGGCGCCGGGCGGCCCTGTTGAGCAGCAACTGAGCAAAGCGCAAAAGACAGTGCGCTAAGTGGTAATCTTGGCGCGGGTAGTGCCGGTGGCAACAATAGCACTTACCAAGGTACGCGTGGTCTATCTGAGGAGATGGTGGCGGCGATTAATGCGCAATATGGCTTTGATAAGTCAGCCCCTGAGCGTTTTTGGCTGATGTTAAAGAACTACGCCAAGCTTGATTTTGGTGAGTCGTTTTTTAAAGGGCAATCCGTAACGGATTTGATTGTCGAGAAGCTGCCCGTATCCATCTCGCTTGGGCTGTGGAGTACGCTGTTGATTTACATGATAGCGATTCCACTGGGCGTCTATAAAGCCATGCATCATGGCTCGGGAATTGATAAAGCAACGGCCATGCTACTTGCTATCGGCCATGCGATACCCGTTTTCGTATTTGCCGTCATACTATTGGTGTTTTTTGCTGGTGGCAGCTACTGGAATATCTTTCCGCTGCAAGGATTAACTTCCGAAAATTTTGATCAATTAAGCGCATTGGGTAAAGTGAAAGATTATTTTTGGCATTTGGCGCTGCCGCTCCTAGCAAGTACCGTTGGCGGCTTTGCAGGCTTAACCTATTTGACCAAGTTTAGCTTTTTAGAAGAGCTTGGTAAGCAATATGTCCTCACCGCGCGTGCCAAAGGCTTGGGTGAGCGGCAAGTGTTATACGGTCATGTCTTTCGTAATGCCATGCTGATTATTATCGCCGGTATCCCAGCAGCAATCGTTGGGATTTTCTTTGCCGGTAATTTTTTGATTGAGATTATCTTTAAACTTGATGGTTTGGGGCTCTTAGGTTTCGAAGCCATTCAGCAGCGTGATTATCCGGTGATATTTGGCACGCTGTTTATCTTTACCTTAGTGGGGCTGTTATTACAGTTAATCAGTGATTTGAGTTATCACTTAATTGATCCGCGTATTGATTTTGAGGGGCGCTAATGTCAAGTCATCCATTATCTTCAACGCCCTCAGCTGCCTCTTCTATCCCACTAGAAAAAAAACGTCGTCTAAATCCTATTTGGCAGGCACGCTTAAACCGCTTTCGTCACAATCGCCTTGGAGTGATATCGCTATTTATTTTTGCCCTGATATTTGTTATTTGTATGGCAGCCAATGTGATTGCTAATGACAAGCCGCTACTGGTGCAGTATCAAGGCGACTATTACTTTCCTGTCCTAAAAGCCTATCCTGAAACAACTTTTGGTGGGGTATTTGAGACCGAAGCCAACTATAAAGACCCTACGGTGCAAACGCTGATTGATGAGCAGGGCTTTTATATTATGCCGCCCATTCCGTTTGCCGATCAGACGCCAAACGTTGAGTTAGGTATTCCATACCCAGCCGCGCCCAATAGCCAGAACTGGCTTGGTACCGATGACTTAGGCCGCGATGTACTGGCACGGATACTTTATGGGTTGCGGGTATCGTTATTGTTCGGTATCGCCTTAACGCTTGCGGGTGCACTCATTGGCATTATCGTTGGTGCGATACAAGGCTATTACGGTGGTTGGGTAGATTTGGCAGGGCAGCGCTTTATGGAAGTATGGGGCGGGATGCCGCAGCTGTTTATGATTATTATTTTGGTCAGCTTATTTAGCCCTAGTATCTTTATGCTGTTTGCGATGATGTTGTTATTCGGCTGGATGGGCTTGGTCGGTTTGGTACGGGCAGAGTTTTTGCGCGCGCGTAATTTTGATTATGTCCGTGCTGCTCGTAACCTTGGGGTGTCAGACAGTCAAATCATGCTCAGGCATATCTTACCCAATGCCTTAGCATCAAGTTTGTCACAGCTGCCATTTATTTTAACGGCCAATATTATCGCTTTAACGGCATTAGACTTTTTAGGATATGGTTTACCGCCTGGTTCACCGTCGCTTGGCGAGCTTATGGTACAAGGGAAAAACAATCTCGATGCGCCTTGGCTAGCGCTATCGGGATTTTTTAGTTTGACCTTTATTTTATCATTACTGATTTTCGTTGGCGAAGCGTTGCGTGATGCGTTTGACCCGAGGCGCTCCTGATATGACAATTGATAAGATGATAAACGCGAATATGACGACGACTACTGAGCAAAATGCTAATGAGCAAAATGCCTATTTAAATCATAGTCGTAGCAACAGCCAAAATAAGCTCATGCTGAGCATCCATAAACTTAGCATCATCACGGACGCAGGCAGCGTTTTGGTCGATGAGCTATCGTATGAGCTACGGCAAGGGCAGACGTTAGCTATCGTAGGTGAATCGGGTTCTGGTAAGTCAATTGCCAGTCTTGCGCTATTGGGTTTGCTACCGGACAGTTTGACCGTTACTGGGGAGGTAAAGCTAGCAAACGCTGAAGGCATGAGCGCGCTGCCCATTACCAATGACAAAGGGCGTAATGCGGCGCTGCGCTCTATTCGAGGGCAGCGTATCGGTATGGTGTTTCAAGAGCCGATGACGGCGCTAAACCCACTACATACCGTCGGCAAACAAATTGCAGAATCCTTGCGTATCAGCGGTATCCCTAAAAAACAGTGGCGTGAAAAAAGTATCGCTTTATTAAACGATGTCAATATCAACGATCCTGCTGATAAACTGAATCGCTATCCGCATGAGTTATCAGGCGGTCAACGCCAACGGGTCATGATTGCCATGGCATTGGCGCAGCAGCCTGATATCTTAATCGCCGATGAACCGACGACCGCGCTTGATGTCACCCTGCAACATGAGATTCTTGAGCTACTAGATAATCTCAAATGTCAGCACAATATGGCGATGGTACTGATTAGCCATGATCTCAATCTGGTCAGGCGTTATAGTGATGATGTCATCGTTATGCGCCAAGGGCAAACGATTGAGCAAGGGCAAACGGCAGCGGTATTTAATGAGCCTAAAGCAGAATATACCCGCTCGCTTATTCAGCAAGATTTCGGGCACGCGCTAGATGTTTCTAATGATGAGAATAATCAGCGACCAAGTGTGTTGCAGGTCAGCAACCTACAAGTACAGTTTCCGATTGAAAAAAGTCTATATGGCGGTACCAAACGCTGGTTTGATGCGGTAAAAGACGTCGATATGATCCTGCGGAAAGGGCAGGCGTTAGGTATCGTTGGTGAGTCAGGCTCTGGCAAAACCACCATTGCTCTTGCCCTAAGTCAATTACTCAGTAATCAAGCGCGTGTCAATGGTCAGATAATAGTCAATGGACAGGACATGACGGCATTGTCCAAACGTGATTTGCGCACCTTTCGCTCACAGATTCAAATGGTATTTCAAGACCCCTTTGCCAGTATTAACCCGCGTATGACGGTCATGCAGATAGTAGAAGAAGGGCTATTAGTACAAGGTGTCAATAAAGCAGCACGCCAACAAGCAGTGATGGATAGTTTGGCGACTGTGCATCTCCCCGTTGAGTTTGTGCAACGTTATCCACATGAGCTATCAGGTGGTCAGCGTCAACGGGTGGCGCTGGCGCGCGCACTCATTATGCAGCCCAGTCTATTGATACTGGATGAGCCAACGTCGGCGCTTGATAGCACCACGCAGGTTACGGTGGTTAGCTTACTACGGGAAATTCAAGCAAAATTGAAAATCAGCTATGTGTTTATCAGCCACGACTTAAAAGTAGTCCGCGCCTTATGTCAGCATATGATGGTGATAAAAGACGGCGTGTGTATTGAGTCGGGCCCTAGCAAAGAGGTGTTTAATAATCCACAGCACCCGTACGCGCAGCAGTTGTTGCAGGCGAGTATGATTTAGCCTGAGCAGCAAACCAAACATTGATTCGAACCCAAAGAAATTGGAACATCCTATATGATCGGTAGGCTCAGTATAAAACCCATCCAAGCCCGAGATACCAGTGAGCCAAATCGTCCCTCAACCACGCTTGAGCTGCTATTTGACTTGGTTTATGTCATTGCTGTCGCCGCCGCTGCCAATGGGTTTTATAATCGCTTGAGTGAGCATGACCTGTCAGGGTTTTTAACCTTTATCATCGCGTTTTTTATCTTGTGGAATGCGTGGACCAGCTTTACGTGGTTTGCGTCAGGATATGACCCTGATGATTGGTTTTATCGCATCTCAGTGATGTTCCAGATGTTTGGATCACTGATGATAGCGGCTAATATCCATCAGTTTTATGAGCAAGGGCTGACATGGATTGGGGTGACGGGCTATGCCATTATGCGGCTGGCGAGTTGTAGTCAGTGGTGGCGCGTCTATCGACAAGTACCGGGCCACCAAAAAGTCGCTGGTCGCAGTATGGTTGGCTTGTTAACTTTACAGGCGCTATGGATAAGCTGGCTATTTTTACCCGCATCGCTACAAACGCCCGCTCTGTTCTTGTTTATTTTAGCTGAGCTTGTCATGCCGATGTGGGCACGCTCAGAGCAGTTCAATAATTGGCATCCCGGACACATTGCGGAGCGTTACGGACTATTGACCATTATTGTATTGGGTGAGGGTGTGGTCGGCGTCAGTAACAGTATTCAGTATTTTCTGGTCAATTCTGCCTCAGCCGCTAGCTCCATCATGTTCTTAGGGTCAAGTTTGGTTGCTTTGGTTTTTTCTTTATGGTGGTTATATTTTATCGTGCCATTCGATACTATTTTGAATAAAGAGCGTCGTCGCCATGACTTATTCTTGTTTGGCTATGGTCACTTTTTTATCTTTGCCTCAATCGCAGGATTAGGCAGTATGTTAAATTTGGTCACAGAATCCGCTGCCGCTGACACCACCGCGCCTGGCTATCAAATTATCTCTCAGCCTTACGCAATGGGTATGCTGATGGCTATGCTGAGTATGTTTTTATTAACGCTCACGATACTGCGCGAATTAATGTGCCGTAAATCGAGTCATAATGTTATTGCCATGCTTATTGCTTTGGTAATCATTGGGCTAAGTTATATGGCGGTCGCACAAGGACTGCCCATTACTTATGGTATTTGGCTCAGTATCTTGGCACCTGTGGTGATGATTTGGTATTTTAATCAAGATAATAAGCAGTGGCTGGTCAAAGAAGCGGATTAAACTGGCTTATCAATAGACACTAAATAGTCAGAACATTGCAGTTCATAATAATCATGACATCCTAAAAATGGCGGTGGTACAATAAGTTTAAACAGTAGTTTAGAGTAGCTGGGCGCTGACACAGCACTTCTATAAACAGCACTTTTATAAACAGTAGCTGTATTTTGCAAGCATTTTTATTTTGCCAGCGGTGATGAATCACTGCTTTAAGTTGTCGTTATTGCTAGTATTAGCATTATTAAAAAGGATTTTTATACCCATGAAAAAACAAAATACGATTTCTAAATTGGTCGGTAGTACAGGCTTACAACACGCTGGTTATTTGGCGGTTGCCAAGACGCGTGCCAAAGTACTAAAAGCGTTCGCTTACGTTGTGCCTATCAGAAGACCGATGTTGTTTGTCGGTGAAACCTCGTGTGAAGATTTGTGCGACATGCTCATCAATGAAGGCAATACCAATGTTTTTATCGTCACTGACGCGGTATTAAACAAACTTGGTATTCCTGCCAAAGTCACGGACTACCTAGATAGCAAAAATATCAGCTATAAAATCTACGACGGCATTACCCCAGATCCTACTTTTAAGGTTGTCGAAGAGGGATTGCGCAAGTCTGTCGATGCTAAGTGCGACTCGATTATTGCTATTGGTGGTGGCTCGGTTATTGATGCCGCTAAAATGATTGCGATGTCACAGGGCAATAACTGTAAGCCAAAACAGCTTATCGGTATCCTAAAAGCCAGAAAGCCTTCGGTTCCGCTTTATTGTATTCCGACCACTGCTGGCACGGGTTCAGAAGCGACGTTGGGTGCGGTAGTGTCAGATGACAAAACGCATCAAAAAGCCTTATCTATCGACCCAAGAATGGTGCCATTAGCAGCGGCTATCGATCCGGTTATTATGAAAGGTATGCCGGCGCATATCACAGCTGATACAGGTATCGACGTCTTAACCCATGCTTTAGAAGCGTGGATGAGTGCCAATGCCAGCGTAGAGACCGACTACTATGCCGCTTCTGCGGTCAAATCTGTGATGCAAAATCTGCCCCTAGTTTATAAAGATGGCAGCAACTTGAAAGCCCGTGAAGAGATGGGTATTGCCGCTCATTACGGCGGTATCGCCTTTAATAAAGCGGGTCTAGGTTACGTCCACGCTATCGCTCACCAGTTGGGGGCTCATTATAGTATCCCTCATGGTCGCGCCAATGCTATCGTGCTGCCGTATGTACTCGACGTCAATCGTAAAGGCAGCAAGAAAAGACTGGCAGAGTTAGCTCGCAAGACTAGTATGGTCAAATCGGGTCAAGCGAACAAGAGCGATAGCGATATTGCCGATAATCTTATCGCGCAAGTACGCGAGCTGATTGCTACCTTAAATATCGATCCAACCGTTAAAAATATGCAAAGCAGTGATTTTAATGACATCGCCAAAGCTGCGGCAAAAGAAGTCAGCGATACTTATGCGGTGCCGACTTATCTATCCGCTGCTGAAATCAAGGCAATCTTAACCAAGATTAAGCAAGCCAGTGATGAGCACACCAGTCGTGATTCAAAAAACGATAAAGTTGCTTAAGTTATTTAAACTACTTAATAAGTCCGATGAATAAGCTCTAAAAATAGAAAAGAGCACATTGCGATATCCGCAAAGTGCTCTTTTTCTTTACTTCTCGGTTGCTTATAACTAGCACTGGTTTTATTTTAAACGATATTAAAACGCAGGTTTACGCTTTGGCACCGCATCTAAGAACTCGTTACGTGCTTGATTGTCGTGTACATACTCACCAAGCATCGCTGTACTGCGCGTGGTCGAATGCTGCTTATTAACGCCGCGCATCATCATGCACATGTGCGCTGCATCCATAACCACTGCCACACCGCGGCAACCTGTCACATCCATAATCGTTTGTGCCACTTGTTCGCTCAAATTCTCTTGAATTTGCAAACGACGGGCAAACATATCGACGATACGAGCGAATTTTGACAGCCCTAATACTTGACCATTCGGCAAGTAACCGATGTGCGCGACGCCATGAAATGGCAACATATGATGCTCACATAATGAATAAAATTCAATGTTTTGCACTAAGACCAATTCACGATTGGTCGATGGAAATACCGCGCCATTGACCACTTCTTCCAAGCTTTGATGATAGCCTTGCGTCAAATGCGCAAACGCTTTTGCCGCGCGTATTGGAGTATCTTGTAAGCCAGGACGCTCTAAGTCTTCGCCAGTTGAAGTGATTAGCTGGCGATAGGATTCAACACTTTCTTGAAAATCTGTTGCTATTGTTGGGGTATTGCTCATAAGTTTGGCAGCCATCCAAAATGTGGGTGTAGCTTAACGCTAATCCTTGTTTACAAACATTGGTTGTAAAGGATTTTTATAAAAATTGTGCAAGCTGGGAGGGCTGTGATTATACTTGAAAACAGCTTAACTTCATACTGCTATGCTCAGTAGATAATCGTTTTAATCATATTAGCGGTTACTATTAAAGGAGATTAAGCGTTTATAGCGTGTAAGTAAATACAGTATACGACTGTTTACTTAAATCAATTCGTGTATAATGGGTCATCTTTTAATTTGTGTCTTTACTCGCTATTTATGAGCGAGCTATTAAAAATAATCTTTTATTTAAATCGATTTACAGGGAACTATTATGCTACTACAAGGACAACGCTTTGTCGTCACCGGCATCGCAAGCAAGCTTTCTATCGCTTGGGCAATCGCAGAAGCGCTGCACCGTGAAGGCGCGTCGTTAATTTTGACTTATCCCAATGACAAAATTAAAAAACGGGTCGATATGGCCGCCGAAGCCTTTGAAGCGGATTTGGTGCTTGAGTGTGATGTGGCATCAGATGAATCGATTGCTGCTTGCTTTGAGCAAGTGACCGCGCATTGGGGCGATGGTATTGATGGTGTTGTCCACGCGATTGGCTTTGCACCGATGGATCAGTTAGATGGCGATTTTGTCAATGCCACCACTCGTGAAGGCAGCCAAATTGCTCATGATATCTCAAGCTATAGCTTTGTGGCCTTGGCCAAAGAAGCACGCGCGCTGCTAGCCATGCGTCATGGTTCTATGTTGACCTTGACCTATGAAGGCAGTATTTCTGTATTGCCAAATTACAATGTCATGGGCATGGCAAAGGCCAGTTTAGAGGCCAGTGTGCGCTACCTTGCTACCTCGATGGGCGGTGAAGGTATTCGTGTTAATGCCATTTCTGCTGGTCCTATTCGTACCCTTGCGGCAAGCGGCATCAAATCGTTCCGTAAAATGCTCGATATCAGTGAAAAAATTGCCCCGTTACAGCGTAATATTACCCAGACCGAAGTCGGTAATGCGGCGCTATTTTTACTATCACCGTGGGCATCTGGTATCACTGGCGAGATTATGTTTGTAGATGCAGGTTTTAATACCGTTGCCATCAGCGAGCAATTAATGATGCTTGATGAGACAAAATAATGGTTGTAAGCAGAATTAATATGACTTAAGCAGTAGGGAAGGCAGCCAATTGGCTGTCTTTTTGGTTATAATATGGGCTTTTTGGTGTTAAGCCATTAGGCAACGAATATGATAACCAGATTACCAAAATGGATATTGTGGGGCGGCGCTGTACTGGCATTTAGTGCAGGCTGCGTCAATACCGCCGCATTAATGGGATTTACCAATCTGTCTGTCTGGCATGTGACGGGTAACGTCAGCTTGTTTTCAGCGGCGATTGCGCATTTAGACGGTCGCAGTATTTTATATATCGGTGCTTTGCTACTGTCTTTTTTGGCTGGGGCAATATTAAGCGGTTTTGTGATTGGGCAACGATCATTAAAGCTGGGTCGGCGTTACGGCAGTGCCCTGTATATAGAAGCGGCACTATTATTGATGAGCTATTGGTTATATCAGCAGCATGATTATTTAGGACAATTGGCAGCGGCGATGGCGTGCGGCTTACAGAATGCGATGGTCGCCACTTATAGCGGCGCGGTTATTCGTACCACGCATTTGACCGGACTAACCTCGGATATGGGCGCTGCCATCGGCAACTGGCTGGCAGGTCGCCGTATTAGTAAGCCCACCTTAGGTTTTCAAGCGATTATTTGGTACTGCTTTTGCGGTGGCGGCGCCGTTGGGGCGTTTTTGTACGCTAAAGTTGGCTATGGCGCGTTATTTGTCCCTATTAGCATTGTTTTGAGTGCAGCTTTTTTCTATAACTATATGTCAGACCGTTTGCCAGAAAAAAGACAGCCGAGACAAAAAAAGCGCCCATCTGCTTGATGAGCGCTTTTTATTTTAACTTTTTGATTCAAATAAGCTTAACGAGACAAACTACTTATCGTCTTCTTCGTGATCTTCATGTTCATGTAACCCTTGCATCATATCTAATGCGGAGTCGTCGGTACGCTGCTGATCTTTTTTATCCAAGCCATCTTGATTGATATCTTTTGGCGCCATTTTTGTGGTCGAATCGGTTTTATTTGAATTTGGCATAGCATACTCCTGTTTGTTTTTATCAATGTCCAATAAAGTCCAATAAAAATTTTAAAAATATAATGGGTAAATTTATCGGCTTTTAGCTTTAATTAACTTATTTAGTATGAGATAGCACTGTACGCTTGTACATACAGGGTGTACGCTTGTTTAGTGACGATGTGTAACCATACATCACAAGGATTACTGCTTAATTTTTCTATAACCACATTTATTGCAAAATTATCAGCAGCACTCTTAAATCAGTTTTTTGTTATATATCTGCTATGATGACGGCGTATTTTTTGCGGTTACCGATTGATGAATGGTATATCGCCAAAGTACGCTTTTGTTTTAGGTTTTTTACACTGTCTTTGGGGAAAATAAGGACATTTTATGTCAGAGCAAAAACTAGATAGCCATCTTCCTGATGATGGCAACGAGTATTTATTTACCGATACTTTTCCAAAAGGTACGGGTAAAGGGTTGATAGTGGTCGCTATTGCGGCGGTTATCAGTATGATTATCTATAACGTTTTGCCGTTTGATATCAATGCCAATAAAGGCCTTGCGATGTTGTTTTTCATCGGGGTGCTGTGGTTGACAGAGGCGGTGCATGTTACGATTACGGCGCTTTTGGTCGTCGTCGTTGGCGCGTTGATTGGCATTCCAGAGTTTGATGCGGAAATTGGTTTACAAAGCTTTGCCAATCCGACGATTTATTTATTCTTTGGTGGTTTTGCTTTGGCTGCGGCACTACATGTGCAGCAACTGGATAAAAAAATTGCGTTGAAGATTTTATCGATGTCAGGCGGTAAGCTCAGCACGGCAGTATTTTTGATATTTGGCGTAACGGCGTTTTTGTCGATGTGGATATCGAATACTGCGACCGCAGCGATGATGTTGCCACTAGCACTCGGTATTTTGACCCAAGTTGATCGTGAAAAAGACCGTGGCACCTTTGTGTTTGTACTATTGGGTATTGCTTATTCGGCGAGTCTTGGTGGTCTGGGTACGATTGTTGGTTCGCCGCCAAACGCTATTGCCGCAAAGGCGCTTGATATTGCGTTTGTAGACTGGATGAAGTTTGGTATACCGATGATGTTGGTGCTCTTGCCATTGTTATTGGGTGCCATGTATGTGTATTTAAAACCAAATCTAAATCGTAAGATTGTACTGCTTGAAGACGAGCCTATCGCTTGGAATAAACCGCGCATAGTGACGATTATCGTCTTTATCATTACCGCCCTTAGCTGGATATTCTCCAAAAAAATCGGTGCCGCATTAGACATTACTGATACCGATGCCGTAATTGCTTTATCCGCTGCTGCTGCTGTAGTGAGCTTGGGTTTGGTCTCATGGAAGCAAGTGTCTGATAATACCGATTGGGGCGTACTCATGCTATTCGGTGGCGGTATCGCGCTATCGACGATTTTGAAAGTATCAGGTGCGTCTTTGGTACTGGGCGAAACGGTTGCCAATGCGCTGTCTTCAGCACCGCTTATTATCGTCATGATTGCCGTATCGGCATTTATTATCTTCTTGACAGAGTTTGCTTCTAATACGGCTTCTGCTGCTTTGTTAGTACCAGTGTTTGCTGCTATTGCTGAGCAAATGGGGTTGCCTCACGAAGTACTCGTCTTGGTCATCGGTATTGGCGCCTCATGTGCCTTTATGCTACCGGTTGCCACGCCGCCGAATGCGATTGTCTTTGGTACGGGTCTGATTAAGCAAAATGAGATGATACGTGTTGGTGTTATTCTCAATATTCTTGCTACCCTAGTCGTCGGGTTGTGGGCGTATTTTTTCTTAATATAGCCTAGCAATTAAGTTCATCATAATCTCTAAAGCCCGATATTTACTTAAATATCGGGTTTTTTATTTCCTTTTATTTTCAATGACTGTATAACTAGAACTTTAACGTTAAGCTTTATAGAAGAGATTGGCTATGGAATGGGTAAAATGCTAACACTGTTTATGGTACAACTTGGTGGTCGCCCTAAAGGTCGTTTGATTGAGCAGCACGATATATTTTTTGGCGTGGCCAACCAAGTCAGCGAGCTGATAGGCGATATTAATCAGCACTGGCCTGAAGTCAAAAATAAATGGCACATTGACTCGTATCGAGCGATTAGCAAAGTTGATAATTATGCGATTAAATTGGTCGAACCAAGTAGCCAAACAGAAAGTGCCAACGATGTAGAGAGTACCAACGATTTAAAATTATTCTTTATCAATCTAGGGGGTTATCAGCGCGGCAGTTTCGAAGAGTTTCATTATAAGCTGCTTATCGTTGCTGCTACTCAAGCGGACGCTATTAAGCAAGCAAAACAGAGCGAATTTTATAAGCAATTTACTTATAAAGACAAAGAGTCGCCTTTTAATGCCGCCTCGCATATTGATGATAAGTTTGAGGTAGATATCGACGATATTTATAACGTCAATGACCTTATTCCAAATGTTCGGCTGCTCATCGAGCCGATTACTAACGATAACAATGAATTTGCGAATACTGATGATAAAGAGTACGTTGGTTATCTGAGTATCAAGAATTTAAGGAGGTTAGGATAATATGGCTTTAAATATGTACTATAAAAACGGCGTTATTCGCAAAACACGTAGCCAGATATCTGATGAGCTATTGACCACGCTTTATCAGGTTCATAATAATGCCAATTTTCCACAATTGACGTGGTTAATTGATAATCTTTATGAAAATCCACAGATTCAGCCTGATGTCGCTAAATGGTTAGCTGATGAGGTGGTGGCGTTTGAAAGACTGTTACTTTCATTGCACCTGCCTTTTCCTATGTTGCCTCTACAAAAGCTCCATACCTTTTTTACGGAAGCTGCAACTAGTGGGCAGGTGATTTATACCAGTAATTAGTGAATTTTTTGTTTTAGCCTGTTTCTATAACCATCTTGAATCACGCCCAAATTAACCCCATAATCTAAGCACTTACAAATAATAAATAGCCTAAGTAAATATGCCCAATACTTCTAAGAATGCCGCAGAAACTGCTACTGAAAACCCAACCAGCGACCTAAGCTCTAATGAATTTAGCTCCAACGAAAATGAAGCAAGTAAAGCCGCCAACCCAAATAATGATGACTCAAATCTTACGCTAAATACTGATAACACATCTTCGTACGCGAAGGTTGCCGACGATTTGCCAGTTTTAGCCAAAGATAGCTATTATCTCAGCCGTTTAGAGCGTGAGCTGGCGCGTGCCGCTGTGGCTAATAATAAAAGAGATCAGAAGGGTTCTGATAATAAAGCAGAGGACGGGCTAACCAAAAAACGTGCGCAGTATGACAAAATAAAAACCCGCTCACAGCAAGCGGTGCAAGCGCGTATGGATAGTATCCCAGAGAAATTGGCAGAAAAGCTCAATCTTGATTTGCCCGTGAGTCAACGTGCTGATGACTTGGTTCAAGGCATTATCGATAACCAAGTGATTATCGTGGCAGGTGAGACCGGTTCTGGTAAGACGACGCAATTACCAAAGCTTGCAATGCTGGCAGGTCGCGGTATCACAGGGCAAATAGGTCATACTCAGCCAAGGCGACTGGCAGCACGCAGCGTAGCAAACCGTATCGCTGAAGAATTGGGCGAGCAGCTCGGTAATACCGTCAGCTTTAAGATTCGTTTTAATGAGCAAGGGTCGGCACAATCTGTCGTCAAGCTCATGACCGATGGTATCTTGCTCGCTGAATTAGGTCATGATCGTTTCTTGAGTAAGTACGATACCATTATCATTGATGAAGCGCACGAGCGTAGTTTAAATATTGACTTTATTATGGGGTATCTAAAAAAACTACTGCCCAAGCGTCCTGATTTAAAAGTCATTATTACCTCAGCGACCCTTGATACTAGACGCTTCAGTGAATATTTTAGCCATTATGATAAGAAGCTAAAACGTAACGTGCCTGCGCCGATTTTTAATGTCGAAGGTCGCAGTTACCCTGTTGAAGTTCGTTATCGTCCGCTGACCGATGAGCCAGTAAACAGCTCGGATGATGACAGCTATGATGACTTTGAAGAGAATCTGCCTCGCGCGGTGGTTGCTGCCGTCGAAGAATGTTTTAGCGATGCACAAAACAAAGGTCATGCCGATCAAGCAGATATTTTAATATTTGCGGCGACAGAAGCTGAAATTCGTGAGCTCCAAGAGGTGCTTGAACGTCATGGACCCAAGCACACTGAAGTATTGCCCTTGTTTGCTCGCCAAACTTATGAAGAGCAGCAGCGAATATTTCAGCCTTCGGGTCGCGGTCGGCGTATAGTTATCGCCACCAACGTTGCCGAGACGGCGCTGACCGTACCCGGCATTCGTTATGTGATTGACTTAGGGTTTGCACGGATTTCGCGTTATTCGTACCGCTCACGCGTACAGCGTTTACCGATTGAAGCCATCTCACAAGCCGCTGCCAATCAGCGTAAAGGTCGCTGTGGTCGTGTGGCACCGGGTGTTTGTATTCGTCTTTATTCTGAGGAGGACTTTACTGGTCGTCCAGAGTTCACTGAACCTGAAATTTTACGTACCAACCTTGCCTCCGTTATTTTGCAAATGGCCAACCTGCGCTTAGGCAGTGTCGATGATTTTGCCTTTATTGAGCCACCTGATAGCCGTTTGGTCACTGATGGGCATAAATTGCTTGATGAATTGGGCGCGATTACTTCCAAAAAAGCTTCTCAAAAAGAAACGGCCAGTAATGCTAAAAAACAAAAAGGTCTCGACCATTTGGTTTTGACGCCGACTGGGCAAAAAATGGCACGTATGCCCATTGACCCAAGGCTGGCACGTATGTTGGTTGCCGGTAGCGATTTTGATTGTATTCGAGAAATCCTCATCGTGGTTGCTGCGCTTGCTGTCCAAGATCCGCGCGAGCGTCCTGCCAATAAGCGCCAGCAAGCGGATCAAAAGCATGCAGAATTTCGCCAAGATGACTCCGACTTTTTATTCTATTTAAGTCTCTGGAAAGCCTTGTTTGAAAAAGACGAAGACGGCAACAAACTGTCTGGTAATCAGCGTAAGAATTTTACCAAGAAAAACTATTTGAGCTTCCCGCGTGTGCGCGAGTGGAATCAAACCCATCGTCAGCTGGTACAAATGGTCACTGAGCTAAAACTGACCGATGTTAAGGCGGCAAAAACCACTAATAAAGGTAGCAATAAAAAAGCTTCTTTAGAGAATGTGACGAGCGACCCTACCTCGATTGAAGATGAAGAACTCAAAGCCGTTAAATATGCCAATTTACATCGCGCGCTATTAACAGGGTTATTATCTACGATTGCGCATAAAACTGAAAATCGTGGCGAGTACTTAGCCGCGCGCCAGCAAAAAGCCAAGATTTTCCCAGCCAGTACGGTGTTTAAACAAGTACCGCCTTGGGTCATGGCCTTTGAAGTGGTGGAAACCTCGCAAGTGTTTATGCGCACCGTTGCCAAAATTGAGCCTGAATGGATTATCTCAGCGGCAGGCGACTTATTAAAATATCACTACTTTGAGCCGCATTGGTCGAAGAAGACCGGACGTGTTAAAGCTTACGCGCAGATTAGCTTATTTGGGCTGATTATTATTAGTAAACAGCTGACTAACTATGAACAAGTGAACTTGGCTGAATCGCGAGAAATCTTTATCCGTGATGGTTTGGTGACCGGTAATTTAGGTCGGCAAGCGCCGTTTTTACAGCATAATATGGATAAAATTGCTGATATTGAACGTATCGAAGACAAATTGCGTCGCCGTGATTTATTGGTTGATGAAGAAGCATTGTATCAGTTTTATGATAAAAAAATACCCGAGCATATTGCTAGCCGCAAAGCCTTTGAAGATTGGCGGGCCGAGGTGGAAAAAACTGATACTAAGTATCTATTCTTCACCGATGATGACGTGCTTAATAGCCAAGCGCCAACGACAGGCGATTTTCCAGAAGTGTGGAAGCTGGGTGATTTAAAATTACCGCTGCGTTATGTCTTTGATCCGTCAAGCGATGATGATGGTGTGACCATTCGTGTGCCACTGGCGGCGCTACCGCAGCTTGATGCGATTGAGCTATTGTGGGGCGTACCCGGCTGGCGTTATGAGTTGGTATTACAATTGCTCAAGTCATTGCCGAAAGACATTCGCCGTCAAATCGTCCCCATTCCTGATACTGCCGATAGCTTGTTTGATGAGTTGCAGCCTGCTGGTGGACAAGGGTTGCTTAAGCAGTTGTGCCAAGCTTTAAATCGTCGCGGCATTATGTCGGTGACGCCTGAGAGTTTTAATCCTGCTAGCATTGATCGCTATTTACAGCCGCAAATCTGCGTGGTCGATGACAAAAACCGCATTATCGAAAAGGGTCGCGACCTACAAACGCTACAAATTCGCCATGCTCAAGAGACCCGCCAAGCGGTGAATGAGCAACAAGGCACGCATACGGAGTTTCCTGAGCACTTTGCCTTTAGCAAAAATCATCATAGTGCAGGCGTGGTGATGAAGCAGTTTGCTGCCTTGGTCGCAGACGCGTCGGGCGAGGCGGTATCGATTCACCAATATACCGACGTCAATGCCGCGTTGCAGGCACACCGTGTCGGGGTTTTAACCTTGATAAAAAGTAAGCTTGGCGCGAAGAAAAAACAGCTCACCAGTCAGATTGATAAGATATTTAAATTGGCTTTTGCACCACTTGGCGATATGGAGAAGCTAAAAACCATCGTCATCGATGCAGCATTGGATGCTGCGCTTGAAGAGCATTATGTGTTATTTGATCATAGTGCCGATTTACCTGAAAGCGCTGATGATACTGCCGTAGCCCTTGCGGAAGAATTGCCTTTTACGCCAGAGGAGTTTGAGAAAACCTTAGAAGTCGTCGCTGGTAACTTCCTATTAACGGGTCAAGATGTCATAAAAACGCTTAAAAATGTCTATACGCGTTGGCAGCGTATCCGTCAGAGCTTGCTCATGCTTGATAGAGAAATATTTGGCGAGTCTATCGAAGATATCGAAGACCAGCTAGAGGATTTGCAGTTGGCTGATTTTGTTTATCGCATGGATTATAGCCATTGGCAGCAGTATCCGCGTTATTTGGAAGCATTAGAGATTCGTCTTGAGCGCCTTGAGCACAATCTTGAAGCGGATCTTGATGGTGTCTACGCTCTTGATGAGCATATGGAGCGGCTGGCAAATCGTGCCAATGATAAAGCCATTAGCGAATATCGCTGGATGGTCGAGGAATATCGTATTCAGCTATTCGCGCAGCCGATGAAAACTCGCATGGCAGTATCACCGAAGCGTCTAAGTAAGATGTGGGAGAAAGTGAGTTAGCGTTTGGTTTTTTAGGATGGGGTTATCTAAAGCTTAATATCAAATAATAACTATTAACATGAATGTTTCTTGGATATAAAATGAATATTAATGAACTATATGGATATTAAACTACATATTTACAAATACTGGAGGATTTCTTTAATATTCTTGTAGGTAGAGACGCATCACTATTTAATTCTTTTGATGAGGTTCTACAATTTAGTAAAAGAAATGTAGCAAGTTCAAGTGGTAGCTCAAATCCTTATATTGATTTTTTTGATAAACTTAATAGTCTATATTCTGAAAGTGGAACAGATGTTTATAGATTTGCTCAAGAGCTTAATGCTTGTAAGTTAGTATTAGGAGGCAGTTCACGTTTTTACGGTAGCCACCTTAGTGCAACCAAAAGTTCATTATTGTTCGCTGATACGGTTCTAATCCCTGATCCTATACTACCGTACTTAGAAAGAGAACGAAATGAAGAAAGGTTTCAGTATATTCCTATACTTAAAGCTATATTTTTTATCCTTCAGCTAAGAACACTTAATAGTTTTCAATTCGATATTCTTCCTTTTATTATATTTCCGAGCTGGGGAAAATCTTTAGAGTCTAACGACAAATATACTCAACTACAAACAAAGCAACTTATTACTGATATCTTTTCACATTATGTCGATGATGGAATTCAAGTTCTAGAGGATATTTATAAATTTAGTCAGAGTCATCAAGATGTTTTTTTCAGAAAGGTAGAAGAAAATAAACTGTTTATTGCACCAGGCAGAAAATCAGGAGATAAACTTCAAACATCAATAAAGTATTATAAAAAGGAAATGCAAGAGATGCGAAGCAAGGAATGGTGTTCGGAATATTTAAATATTCCAGAAGCGGGGTTAGTTATAAATGCTATATGTGAGCGAGTAGTTCCACAGTATCATTTGCTTGAAAATTCTGTTGAGCTAAACAGTAATCCTTTGTTATGTATTGATAGCCAAGCACATTATTATCAACTGGTAAGTTCAATGAAGAATAGCTTCATTACTGAAATGAATAAAGAAGATAGAAAAACGAATGCAATAGTTAAAGCCTTAGTGAGCCCACGCATGAGTTTTTTAGCCAATATTCCGTATAATCAAATGATTACTATACGTCAATCTAATGAAAATGTTTTATTTAGAAAAGAATTAAGAGGTCTCGTAAATAGCTTACCTTCGACTAATGTGGAAGACTTAAGTGCAGTTGCTGGAGAAGTTTGTGCTTATATCGAAGCGTTGGTTAGTCAGCATCGTAAAGAGATAGAGGGTATTAGGAGCAAATATAAAAATAAACACATTTATACCGCTGGCATTGGTTATGCTAGTCTAGCGGTAACGATGTCTCCTATACTAGCTCCTTTAGCGGGTCTTGGTTTAATACCTACAGGTGGCAAATATGTTATGGATAAACTTCAAGAAAGAAATGAGTTGAAAAAAACATCTAATTCATTGATGGGAGTTATATCTTTAGCTAAGAATTAATATTGATTACTCAGAAAAACTATCAACATATTTAACTATAAGTAGTTACTTCCTTTATATATAGTTTACCTTAACAAATAAATTCAACTCTTAAACAAAAAGGCTGGATTAGCAATCGCTAACCCAGCCTTTTTGTTTAGCTAAGAACAGATTATAGTAGGGCTCTAACCTTTGGATATACCATATTGGCAGGAGACAAAATATCATCTAGCGTTTCTTTGTCCATCAGTTTTTCTTCTAATACGATGTCATACACACTGCCACCAGTCTCTTGTGCTCTTCTTGCGACAAAAGAAGACGCATCATAACCAAGGTGCGGATTTAGCGCGGTGACCAGCCCGATATTATTGAATACCTCGACACTACACGCCTCGTTATTCATCATCAAACCATCGATACAGCGCGTGGCAAACATCTCACAGATATTAGCCAGCATGCTCATACCGGTAAACAAGTTAAAGGCAATGACGGGCTCAAAGACGTTGAGCTGTAGCTGACCGTTTTCTGACGCCATAGCGATGGTATGATCGATACCCATGACATGGAAGCAAGCTTGGTTCACCACTTCAGGGATCACAGGGTTTACTTTACCCGGCATGATTGAGCTACCAGGCTGCATTTCAGGCAAGCGATATTGCGCTAAACCTGCACGCGGACCGGAAGACTGCAAACGTAAGTCATGGGCAATCTTAGATAAACGCGCAGCAAAAAGACGCAAATTGCCAGACAAAGCCACATAAGCACTGGTGTCTTGTGTCGCTTCAATCAAGTCTTCAGCGATATAATAAGGTCTGCCAGTCAAATCAGACAAGGTTTTGGCAACTTCTTCAGAATAGCCCGCTGGCGCGTTTAAGCCTGTACCGATCGCCGTGCCGCCCATATTAATTTCATGAAATAGGGCACGAGTAGATTCGATACGATCCATTTCTTTTTTGATCATGGTTGCAAAGGCATTGAACTCTTGACCTGCAGTCATAGGCACGGCGTCTTGCAAATGTGTGCGACCCATCTTTAATTGATCGGCAAGCTCAACGCTTTTTTTCTTAAGGCTGTTATACAAGATATCCATTTTACTTAATAGATGGACACAGTATTCATCTAACGCCACATTCATCGCTGTAGGGTAGGCGTCGTTGGTTGATTGCGACAAGTTGACATCGTTATTTGGATGCACATGCTGATAGTCGCCTTTCTCGTAGCCTAGGATTTCTAAAGCACGGTTAGCAATCACTTCGTTGGCATTCATGTTGGTTGATGTACCTGCGCCGCCTTGGAACATATCAACGATAAACTGATCATGATATTTATCATCGATTAAGTCATCGCACGCCGCCGTGATAGCGTCTTTAACGGTGTCATTTAGCACGCCTACTTTATTATTTGCAATCGCTGCCGCTTTTTTAACGGTGGCAAAGGCACGAATAAAGGTCGAAAACTGGTTCAAGCGCACTCCACTGACAGTGAAGTTTTCAAAAGCACGTAAGGTTTGGATACCATAGTAAGCATCAACGGGCACGTCACGATAGCCGAGTAAGTCATGTTCTTGGCGAGTAGCAGTTGTCATGCAATAAATCCTTTCAATAAAAAGCCCTGATTAAGACGCAAAGATATCGTCATTTGTTAACATGACAGTAATAGCCTTGCATTGGTAAGTCTATATGGTTGACCTTATAGCATAAGCCTTTTAGGCAGGGATTAACAATGAATATTTATTACATCACGCATAATAAAACAAAAAACTTTATATTATAAATAGTAAGCGCTAAGCGTTTTTATCTGAAGAAAGCCGTAAACTCTTTAAACTTAATAAGCACCAAAATTTGTTTTAGGGTTTTGCTCTTATATTTTCTGTCACTACGCCCATCGCATAAAATAATAAGGCGATAAGGGTCATGGCGACGATAAACGGGGTCAAAACCCAAATTACGATATTGATGAGTAATGATGATAATAAACCATTGAAGATAATGGT
>NZ_DAINDI010000015.1:9249-12475 GCF_036731945.1 Psychrobacter sp. | reverse complement strand
GGTATGCGGTGCGATAAAATCGGTGATGACATCGACTGCACGCTTGGCAATCGGGAAAAGTAGGGTGCTGACAGCCAGAATATAGAGATATTTGGCGAAGTCAGGATTGCTTGAGAGGACGATAAAGTAAAAGCCTACATAGTAGCTGATACCTAATGCCCAGCATTTGAGAGTGTAGCTGAAACGAATCATGTGACTTCCTCCCTAAATCTGACGGTGATGTGACCATCCATGGATAACACATCAATACCTAATATATTCAAATAATTGAATATATCGTTATATGTTATATTACAAATATATGGGTTAAGTCAACTGTTTTTATTATCCTCTTTATTTAACCAACAGCACACTAGCTGCGAGATTACACCCTAAGATTTTATCAATAGAAAATAAATAGCCTAAGCAATGACTAAAAATCAATGCAATAAAAAGGAAAAAACCATGTGGAACGAACGCTATAACGAAACAGAGTACATCTTTGGTACCGAGCCCAATGATTTTTTAAAAGAAAATTTTCAAAAAATACCGGTAGGTGGCAAAGTTTTGTGTTTGGCTGAAGGCGAAGGCAGGAATGCAGTTTTTTTAGCAGAACAAGGTTACGAAGTGACCGCCATGGATATGTCAGACGTAGGTTTGAATAAAGCATTAAAGCTGGCGCAAGATAGAGGCGTTGATATCATCACTCAAGTTGCCGATTTAGCTGACTATGAGTTTGGTCAAGCACAGTGGGACGGTATCGTTGCTATCTGGGCGCATATGCCGCCAGCCATACGCCAGCACGTTCATGGGCAGATTGCACCGGCGCTCAAGCCAGATGGCGTGTTTATCTTAGAGGCTTATACCGAGCAGCAGCTAAGCATGGACGCTGTCGGCGGACCTCCTGCAACGCAAAAAGAGCGCTTTGGTTCGTTAGCAGTTTTGCGTGCCGAGCTGGCAGAGTTAGAAAAAATAACGGGTATCGAAAAGCAGCGCATGGTCTCAGAAGGCAAGCGCCATCAAGGGGTAAGTGCGGTTGTACAGTTTGTTGCTAAAAAAACAGATGAGCATGAGTTTAGGCGCTAATTTATAAACACGATTGTCAGTTTTGATAATACTTATATCCTTTAATCTTGACTGCTTAATTCTAGGCATTTAATTCAGCACTTGGACTGATACCAAATAAACGTTTATATTCTCGGCTAAATTGGCTTGGGCTTTCATAACCGACCTGCGTAGCGATTTGAGCAATTTGAGTGTCGTTTGCTTGAATCAGTCGTCTTGCTTCCATCAAACGCAGGCTTTTTTGGTATTGAAGCGGGCTTAATTGAGTAATATCCTTGAAGTGATGATGAAACCCCGAAACACTCATCCCGCAGCGACTGGCTAATTCTTCTATAACAATCGTCTCGTTTAAATGCGTCTTTATCCAATCAGTAGCTTTGCTAATACGGTGCGTATGACTGCCATTGACCACCAGTTGGCGCAATTTATTGCCTTGCTCTGCTATAAGCAGGCGATAGTAAATTTCTTGCTGAATTAATGGAGCAAGAAAACCAATATCATTTGGATAACCAAGCAAGTGTATCAGTCGCTCAAATGCCGCCATGATGGTACTGTCCAATTGCCACTTTATTCCTAAATGACCTGCAACATTAGGTAGTTTCGGCGGTATTTTTGCTAAAACCTCACTAATCATAACAAGGTTTAATTTCATAGACAGCACGATAACCGGATGCTCTACCGTCGCATGCCTTATGTGCATGCCTAAAGGGATATTAACGGGGCAAAACATGAGATTACTCTTATCAAACCTTTGACAGTCGGCACCCAAATAAATCTCGCGCGCACCTTGTAAAACGATGCAGATACTAGGCTCTTGAATATAACTGACGGCTTTACTTGGTTTATCAGCACAGTAAAAAAACAAACCTGAAATGGCGGATTCGATGGTTTTGTTTCTAGGTAATATCGATAGGAGTTGCTCAATGGTTGATTGATTCATTAGCTTTTCTTGTTTTATATAATTGCTCGATACTATAGGGTTTTGTAGGATTGGGCAAGAGGTTTGGAGCTATGTTCTAACAGATTATTTTACTGAGTCTTATACTAGCCTTAGTGAGACTGTTGCAGCCTCATGATTGATTGAATCAAATTTTGTGTAAATAAAACATAAGGAATAGATGATGAAAATATTTTATAAAACTCGCGCCACAGCAACCGGCGGTCGTTCTGGTCATACCGGTCTTGACGATGGGTCATTAGGTTTTGATTTGGTGTCATTTCAAGAGCAAGATAAAGAAGGGGTCAATCCAGAACAGCTTTTTGCCATGGGTTACGCCGCTTGTTTTGATAGCGCTTTAAACCTGACAGCCCAACAAATGAAACTGCCGATCACTGCGTCAAAAACCTCAACCCAAGTTGGTATTGGCATGAAAGCCGATGGCAGCTATAACTTAGATATTGATTTGTACGTTGAGGTGTCTGGTATCGATGAAGCGCAAGCGCAAACGCTTATTGAAGCTGCTCATCAAGTCTGCCCGTACTCCAATGCTACTCGCGGTAATGTTGATGCGCGTTTGCACGTGACTATGGTTTAGATATCACTTTATTAAACAATGACTTTAATGGTTGAGTTAGTAGATACACTAATAACTATAAACAAGTATAAGAGTACCATGACTTTCAATTGCTTGGATATATAACGTATCCAAGCAATTTTTTTATTTAAACCCAAAACAATAAATACAAATTTGGAATTTTGTTCAAAGTTAAATAACAGTGACGTTCGCTCTCTGTTTAATTTTGTGTGAACAACTTGCTGTGCTTCGAGCTTCTCATTATGTCTGTTATGGTAAAAACCAATAAGTTGATAGCGAAATGACAGCTTATCTTTATAAAGTATCTTTTTTACAAAGTGCTTTTCAAATAATAACAACATAATAAAAGGGCGAATATTATGAATAATGACACTAAAAACAATAATGCTAAAAACGCTGATGCTAAGAATAATAAAACGCGCATTATCGATAATTCTGAAGATTTAAAAACCAAAATTACGGAATCTATTGATGATTTTAAATTACGTGCTGAGCTTTTGATGGCCAATATAAAAGAGGGCGGTGATGATGGTTATGACCATTCAACGACCACTGCTGGTGAAAAAGGGCTTAAATCCGGTAAGGTTTCAGAGTTAACGGTGATTGCACCGTTAAAAGAAGGCGGCGCTGAACGGCTAAAAAAAGTC
>NZ_DAINDI010000015.1:4636-9239 GCF_036731945.1 Psychrobacter sp. | reverse complement strand
ATTGCTGGCGGTAATTTGGCAGGGGCAACGCGGGTTGGTACGCTGCACGATTTACGCTTTGTGTTTTTAGATAATGATACCAGAGTGCTATTTTGTACTGCTTATGATGGCGATTGGGACCCTTATATCGACGACTTTGCGACCAAAATTCCTGAGCTGATGGACATTTTATTTGGCAGCGTCGAAGGTTGGCCTGGCATTAAAGACCCGAGTGTCAAACAGTTCATTTTAGATCATCAAATCACTGCCGCTGGTTGGTATGTAGGAGTTCCGCACCTGACTATTCAAGATATTCGCCGCCAAGATCGCATCGTCAAAGGCATTAATAAAGCGCTGGATGAAGCACAGTCTTAAAGTTTGTGATAAAACAATAAGATATTACTGATTTATGCCATTCTTTTATATCATCATTTTTTGATGGGCTGGGTGATATAAAAGGTAAGGGCAAAGTAAACTCAGACAATGATAAAAATAAGGTTAACAATGAGTAAAAACACTCGAAATAATAATAAAAATGATAGTACTTCAATAGATAATCATCCTTTAACCAGCAAACTGCATGCATTAAAAGACGAGTTTGGTAATCGTATTGAAGACAGCAATATTGAATCTTGGTTAGCAGATATTAAAAAAGAAGTCGGCGACGGTATCGAGACCTTAGCGAATAAAGCACGCGGCGTCTTTAATCCAAATACCGTCACCATGCAGCTAGAAGACATTCAATCCATTATTTTACGCGATCGACCAACGCCTTATTATGGAACAATCGTTGCGTTGAAAATCAATAATGCAGAATCTGGGCGCCAACTTTTGAAAACCGTTTTGCCAGACGTGACGGGCAGTAAGGCGTGGCATAAAGACATGCAAGCGACGCTATCTATTGTCATGACTTATGATGGTTTAGAGGCGCTTGGCGTGCCGCGGTCGTCATTAGACAGCTTTCCAGAATCCTTTAAAGCAGGTATGGCAAAGCGCGCAGAAAAGCTGCGTGATTTCGATATCAATGCGCCCGAAAACTGGGCTGCTCCTTTTGGTGATAAAGGAGATATCCATGTCGGTGCGGCCATCATTGCTGATAGTAAAAAGAAATGGCAAATAAAGCTGAAGGAGCTGCAAGACAATATCCAGTCATATATCGACGAGAATAATCGCGCCAAGGGCGATATTGAGATTCTTATGGAGCATGCTTTCGGTTCAGACAATAATGTCAAAAACGTCTTTGGCTATCGCGATGGTATCAGTAATCCAGAGATTCAAGGCAGCGGTATTCAAACGCCGCCAAGTCTTGACGGTGAGGCGATAGCAGCAGGCGAGTTCGTATTAGGTTATGAAGGCGAGGCGGGCACGATAGCACCAATGCCGCAGCCAGAAGTCTTGGGCAAAAACGGCTCATTTATGGTATTGCGTGCCTATAACAGTCATGTCGCCGCCTTTAATAAATTTCTAAAAGAAAATACGCAGAGTGACGAAGAAGCGGAGTTGCTGGGCGCAAAAATGTGGGGACGTTGGCGCTCAGGTGCGCCTTTGGTCTTATCTCCTGAGCACGATGATAAAGCACTGGGCGATGACCCCAACCGCAACAATAACTTTGGCTATAAAGACGACCCTTATGGCAAAAAATGTCCATTTGGTGCCCATGTACGGCGTATGAATCCAAGAGACAGCAAAGACTTTATTTTATCAGACGTACGTATTCACCGTATCGTTAGGCGCAGCGTTGGTTTTGGCGAGGTGTTGCCGCCCGATGTGACTGAAGATGATGGTAAAGAGCGCGGGTTATTCTTTATTGGTATCAATGCTCATGCTATGGAGACTGTTGAATTTTTACAATCGCAATGGATTAATGATGGTAATTTTATGAGCTTGGGAGAAGAGAAAGATCCGATGCTTGGTGTCCATCACGGCGATAAAGACGCTGCTGCTGATACCTTTACCGTACCTGCTGACCCAATTCGTCAGCGCTATCACGGTATCGAAACTTTCAATACCTTATACGGCGGTGAGTATTTATTTATCCCAAGCTTATCGGCGCTAAAATGGATGAGTGAATTGTCTTAAAGCTTAAAAATACCGTTTTATTTACAAGAACAGCTACTGATAAAAAAGGATTAAAAAAATGTTAAAAAAATTATTCAAACCTAAATATGTACCTTATAATGCAAAATATATTGCGCTGAGCGCAGAAGACGAGCGTAATATTCGCACCATTACCGACGATATCAAAAACTATATTGCTCGAAGTGATAAAGCCAGTAATGTCGATTATCATACGCGCGATGCCCATGCCAAAGGCTACTGCGCGCTTAAAGCCAAGTTTGAGATATTAGATAGTTTGCCTGCTGAATACGCGCAAGGTCTTTATGCCAAAGCAGGCATTCATGATGCCGTCATTCGCTTCTCTAACGGTGCCTCGCGCGTTTCGCCTGATCGTAAGCTTGGCTTAGCGCAAGGTTTAGCGATTAAGGTCTTTGACGTAGCGGGTGAAAAACTCGCTCCCAGCGAAGAAGATAGTCCTAACTTCGATTTTAATTTAATCAATCATCCGGTGTTTTTCTGTAATCGAATCGAAGATTATGCCTATATCTCTAAGCTGTTTTTAGAGCTGCCAAAATACGCTGAAAAAGGCGCAAGAGGCAAAGCGCAATTGGCTTTTAATTGGTTGACCAATTACGGCTCAAGATTACCGACCAAAGAATCTTTTAAAACCTTTAAAGCACTGGGCGGATTTATAACCATTGAGCCAAAAAACACCTTGCTTTATGATTTTCATTCACAAGGCGTAGTGCGTCATGGCGACTATATGGCGAAGATAAGAGTCACACCAACCAAAGCAGCGGCTAAAAAAATCACCCGTCGTGAGCTTGATGTAAATGCACGCGAGGAAGCAATTCGCCCGCTGATTATCAATGAAATACGCGAGCATGATTATCAGTTTGATGTGCAGATTCAGCTGTGTCGCAGTCTTAAAAAGCAGCCGATTGAAGAGATAACCACCGAATGGAAAGAGTCTGATGCGCCATTTGTGACGGTAGCGAGACTGACAATTCCTTGTCAAGATGTGCCGGATGACGGTCATTTTGAGATTATGGAAAACTTATCTTTTACACCGTTTCGCTGCCTAGAGGAAAACCGTCCGATTGGCAATTTGCAGCAGTCGCGATTAAAGGCCTATCAAATAGCTTCAGAAACTCGTCATAAACTAAACGACGTTAAACGCCGCGAACCTAAAAGCCTAAAAGGAACGTTTGATAAATCATTTTTTTAATCACCTCTAAGTGCCTAGAAGTTTATAAAGCAAAAGTCTAAGTAAAAAACGAAGGCACAAAAAAGAGCCAGTAGGTAAACTACTGGCTCTTTTCTTTCAATGGATTTTAGTAAAAATACAGATGTTACTTAAGCAATTATTAATTAACTACCAGTCATTATTTATGGTTATTATAGTTGGCAGTTAACTTGGTATTCTTGACCCTTGTCTGTTTTGATGGTCATGATGCCGTAATCGGCTTTGGTGTGCCAATCATAAGTGGTTTGTGGGTTCACATCGTTGACATAACGAGCGCCAGAACCTGATACCGCTTGTTTCATGCTAACTTTAGCGTTGTTTAAGCCAACTTTTGGCAAAGTAACGTTTAGGTTGGCGGCTTGACCGTTTGCAGTATAGGCAGCCGTGATTTGACCGTTGTCTTCACAGGTGAATGACTGGGCTACTTGCTGAGTATTGGCAGGTGGCGTTGTGGTGGTTGGCGCACTGGTGGCACAAGCAGCTAAAAGTACAGCAAAAGGGGCAACAGCGAATAATTTTTTCATAATAGTCCTCAAAATTTAATGTGAATTTTATTGGTTACGCTAAAGACGTATCATACAATAAAAAATGTAATTTCGTGTTGTGGTTCGTATTTGGGCAAGTAACATCAGCTAGCCGTTTTATCACTGCATGCTATGGTCCGCAAAGCTTGGCATATTTCCTTGAATATTATGCGCCTGATGTTAATGGTATGGTTTTGCTCGCCCTTTATTTGAAATAAAAACCAACACCGCACTTAATATCACTGCGCTTGCAATAATAAAATCTAAAGTCAATTTCTCTGACAAAAATATCATTCCGAATAGGGCGGCAAGTACCGGCACACAAAGTTGCACTACTGCTGATTGGATAGTTTTTAAGAGCGGCATCGCCATATACCAGACACTGTAACCGATGCCAGAAGCGATAGCACCTGCCGCGACTGACAATATGACACCTGTCATGCTGATATCGTTTAAATAACTCATACCTAATAATGCCAATATCGGCACAGCCACTAGGCTTCTTAAAAAATTAAAGCCAGTCGTTCTGAGCGGTGAGACGCAGCTTTTACCACGTATGCTATAGATACCCCAAGCGCTACCGCTTATTGCCATTATAAGCGCCGCAGAAAAGGAAGGCGTGCTAGCTGATGGCAGCATCAAGTACACAAAACCTATCAATGCTACTAAAAGTGCTGTCCACTGTACGCGAGTTAATGGTTCTTTATGATAAATGCCCCAACCAATCATCGTAAGCTGTACGGCGGCAAATAAAATAAGCGCGCCCGTCCCCGTATCAAGTGCTTGGTAAGCCACT
>NZ_DAINDI010000015.1:3478-4626 GCF_036731945.1 Psychrobacter sp. | reverse complement strand
ACATAGCGCATATATGACTAAGCAAAGACTACTAAACCAATCGCCTTTATCTTTTAAAACAGTCTTATCAATACTGCCAGTCTGTTTTGGACCATTTCTTCCTATACGGTTTCTTCTTAAAAAATACGCCTGCAGTAGCATAATAAGACCAAGGCAAGAGGCAGCGCTGAGCAAGCGGATAGCGGTAAAATTCCATGCATCAATCGCGCCGTCTGCCAGTGCCATTCTGCAAAGTAATGAATTGGCGGCAAAGGCGATCAAAGCGATCATCGTAAATAGGGCAGCTTTCAAAAATAATTCCTACAGGCACGATAGGTTTTGCCTAAGATTTGGGGTTATTTTTCTATTCTTTTTAGTTATTTAGCCATTTAGCCACTTGCTGCACCCGTTGCACTCTCTCGCCACCGATGCGTTGAAAAGCCTTATTGTGCAAGGTTAACTGACTGGCAAAGTAAGCGCTGATGTCTTCACGCTGATGCGGGCTATCACGCAAATCATCAGCGACCCACGGGATATCCACTTCGGTCAAGAGTATTAAATCGTAATGGTGTATCAATGCCGCTTGGCTGAGCGCCTCAGGGCAGTCGCCATAATACCAGTTGGCATACACCATCAGCTCAAATAAACTGGTATCACAAAATAAGTAACGGTTGTTATCAGGCAGTTGCGCGGCTTGTTTGGCAAGTTTGTTTTCTAAGTCAATTTGACCTTGCGCGATAGGCAGTAAATCATCCCACGTACAAGTCAGATGCTCACTATCCCATTTTGCTTGCAGATAAGTGCGCATATATTCTGGCACCCACGGACTGCCAAAATGTGCAGCCAAGTCGCGGCATAACGTGGTTTTGCCGGTGCTTTCTGCCCCTAATATCGCGACATTAAAGACCGATTTAGGCGTATGCTGCGTGAGATTGTACGCGGTAGCGTCGTTGCCATTCATAGTATGCCCAGATTGCGATGAGAGTGAAGACTACGTACTGTAGCGCGGTAAAAGTTAGACCTTTATAAAAATACAGCGGCACGGAAATCGCATCAGCAATAATCCAAAGTAGCCAGTGTTCGATTTTACGCCGCGCCATCAGCCACATTGCCATTAAAAACAGCGCGGTGGTCAGCATGTCGGTGTAATCGACCCAGGTAAATAAGTG
>NZ_DAINDI010000015.1:1554-3468 GCF_036731945.1 Psychrobacter sp. | reverse complement strand
CAATGCTAAAGTTATTATTGATAACAGGTCTAAAATAATAGACCAAAGCGACAAAGGCGACGGTCGCTGCCGCCAGTACAGTGAGAATAGGGAGATCTTTTTTGTTTAAATGTTCAACGTCAATGGCAGAGTGAGCGTCCGCATTATAGGTGTGTTCATCTTGCTGCTGGCTGGTTGGATTTATATGGTCTTGATGCTTTTTGATGTCTGTATTGTGCTTATTTTGCGTCCAATTTATCCAACCATAAATACTCATGATACTGTAGTAGGCGTTGATAAACATATCGCCGAACAGTTGCCATTTCCAAAGTAGATAGACAAAAATAGCGGTGCTGACCAATCCAATAGGAAAAACCAAAATATTGGTTTTGCTGGCAAGTAAGACACTACTGACTCCAAATAGAACCGCAATTAATTCTAAGGCGATAAATAGAGTGGGGTAGTCGGCGTATTGCCCGAATAACCAGTTTAGGAGTTCTGCCATTGCTGTTCCAACGTCAAAAAGTAAAAAGAAAAGGGAGATAATATGGGTCGAGTTTATAAAAGTTTAATAAGTTCATGGCAATTAAGTGCAGCAGTATTGGATAAAATCGCCTGATTAAACAGTGACAATGTATAGCGATTATAGCGCAGCTGCCAACAAATGAAGTCAATCTTTACTTATTCTCATTAAGAAGCGGATTATTTGTAACAAAGTATTAGAAAAATTATATTATTCAGGCATAATAAAGGCACTTATTTTAAGTTTACAGTTATTCACCGAAAATTAGACGACTGTTGTTTTCTCCACTTTTATGCTTATTGCAAGCACCATCGTAGTAGACAAGGAAGCGTATCATGACGACTTGTATCACGGGCACCGGCCTGTATATTCCACCTTATAGCATTAGTAATGAAGAGCTAGTAGATTCATTTAACCAGTATGTTGATAATTATAATGCCAAACATGCTGACGCGATTGAAGCAGGAACGGTGACGGCGCTAGAGCACTCATCAGCGGCCTTTATCGAAAAAGTATCGGGCATCAAATCACGTTATGTGATGGAAAAAGACGGTATCTTAAATCCTGAAATTATGGCGCCGGTGATTCCTTACCGCAATTTGGGTGAAGAACTATCAATCATGGCAGAAATGGGCGCTGCTGCATTGAAAGATGCGCTCGCAGATGCGGGTCTGGAGGCCAATGATTTAGACGGTATCATTCTTGCTTGCTCAAATTTCCAGCGCACTTATCCTGCGGTCTCTATCGAGATTCAAAATGAGATTGGTATGGTTGGCGGCTTTGCTTATGATATGAACGTTGCTTGTAGTGCGGCGACTTTTGGTCTATCGCAAGCACACGGCTCAATCGTTTCGGGTCTTGCCAAACGCGTTGCTGTGGTCAACGTTGAGATTACCTCGGCACATCTAAACTGGCGCAACCGTGACAGCCATTTTATCTTTGGTGACGTCGCAACAGCTTGCATCGTAGAAGAGCTTGATACGCCAAAAGGCTACGAGATTCTAAATGCCAAGTTATTCACTCAGTTTTCGACCAATATCAAAAACGAATACGGCTTTATGGATCGCTCTGAGTTCTTAGCAGCGCAGACTGAGATGTACCCCGATATCAAAGAACCGGTCACTGACAAATTGTTTTTGCAAAATGGTCGTAAAGTATTCCGTGAAGTCTGTCCAAAGGTGTCAGAAGTGATCACTGAGCACTTGCAAGAAAACAATCTGCAAGCCAGCGATGTCAAAATGATGTGGCTACATCAAGCCAATGCCAATATGCTGGATTTAATCTTGCGTACCGTTGTTGGACGCGACGCCGATAAAGCGATTGTACCAAGTGTCATTGATGAGTTTGCCAATACCAGCTCAGCCAGTCCAATGATTGTCTTCCATCGTTATAAAGATGCACTAAAATCTGGT
>NZ_DAINDI010000015.1:0-1544 GCF_036731945.1 Psychrobacter sp. | reverse complement strand
GTGACTTGGGTGTGATTTGCTCATTTGGGGCGGGTTACTCGATTGGTTCGGTATTGGTTCGTAAGGTTTAATTTAATAGTTCATCAAAGCTCTGTTTTAACCATAAAAATAGCTAAGAGAATTCTTAGCTATTTTTTTTATGCTCGCCGTTTGTTTTTTTGTTTCGTGATGCCTTTTTATAGCTATAGCAAGCAGAATTGAAGGTTGGTATATGGGCGTAATCACGTATAAATTGAGCAGTTTGCGAATATAATGGCAAGATTGCTGAGAGGTTTTAAATTAATCGCAAAAATTTGCTATAATCACTCTCTTATTTTACTCATTTTAAAAAAGTCCTTTTATGAAAGCATCCTTACGCCTGCGTTTAGACCAGATGGTAGACCGTTATGAAGAGGTCACCGCCTTATTATCCGACCCAAGTGTCATCAGCGATAATAATAAATTCCGTGAATTGTCCGTTGAGCATAGTGACTTGATGGAGATCACGACGTTATGGCAAAACTATGTGCGGGCAGAGACGGATCAAGCGGATGCAGAGGCGATGCTAGCGGAATCATCAGACCCTGAAATGAAAGAGATGATGCAGGATGAGATTGACAGTGCGAGTAAGACCATTGCTGAGATGGAAGAAGCGCTTAACGTCATGATGTTGCCAAAAGACCCCAATGATAAAGTACCAGCGTTTTTGGAAATTCGAGCGGGGACAGGCGGTGATGAAGCAGCGATTTTCTCGGGTGATTTGTTCCGTATGTATCAAAAATACGCGCAGAACCAAGGCTGGACGGTAGAGATTTTATCAGCCAATGAGGGCGAGCATGGCGGTTATAAAGAAATCATTACTCGTGTGTCGGGCAATAGCGTTTATGGTCGTTTAAAGTTTGAGTCGGGCGCGCACCGCGTCCAGCGTGTACCTGAAACCGAGAGCCAAGGTCGTGTCCATACTTCAGCGTGTACGGTTGCCGTTATGCCAGAGGTTGAGATTGATGATAGCGTCGATATCAATCCTGCTGATATTAAAATGGATACCTTTCGCTCAAGCGGCGCCGGTGGTCAGCATGTTAACACCACCGACTCTGCGGTACGTTTGACCCACATTCCAACGGGTACCGTGGTAGAGTGTCAACAAGAACGCAGTCAGCATAAAAACCGTGCTCATGCGATGAAAATGCTGGTGTCCAAAATTCAGCAAGCAAAAGTACAAGCACAGGTTGATGTGGCGGACTCAATACGTCGGGATTTGGTCGGTAGTGGCGATCGCTCAGAGCGTATTCGTACCTATAATTTCCCACAAGGTCGTATGACCGACCATCGAATCAATTTGACGTTATACAAACTTGATTCGATTATGGAAGGCGACTTAGATGAAATCCTTGATGCGCTGCTGCGTGAGCACCAAGCAGACTTGATGGCAAGTATTGGCGGCGGTGATTAAAAGCACAAACTGTCTAAGTTCGCTAGGGCGTGTCCTCAATTCAAGCGCTTGTATCTAAATGGGCTAAAAGTGGCTAAATTTTGTCAAACATCGTCAAATAGCTGATTAATAT
>NZ_DAINDI010000014.1:35759-53016 GCF_036731945.1 Psychrobacter sp. | reverse complement strand
TATAAGCAGGCATTTAATCTAAACGGCAGTTACACAGAATGTGGGATGGTCTCTAAGGTCCAAGTAGCTTGCAGTTTTAGCACATGCTTTTTTAATATAATCACAGTCTGCTACTACTGTATCAAATGCATTAATTATAAATCCTATTCTAGGGGTATTGTGATGTGTTCTAAATGCTTAATCACAGCGCTTATAATTGTGCTTATTTAATTTTTGACTAATTAGTCCTATCAGTTCTATAAGCTTAATTGTTTAGTTGCGAGCCAGCCTGTTAGGCTACTTATTATTTTGAGATATTGAGTACCCGGCTGGTGTTAACGATATTGAGTTAACCATGCCTGAATGGGTGGAGTGGTTCAATTAAAGGTGTCTGTGTAATGCAATTGTCTATGTGTCGCCATTTGAGTTTAAAAATTAGTATTATGAGAGTTTAATCCCGTCAGGCAAAGTCGTCTAACTCCAACAAAAAAAACTGCAATATTGTCGTGATGGTCTATTGAGAATTTTCGAATATACGTATTACATTCTGTAGATGTTTCTTCATCGCATCGTGGGCTGCTTTAGCATCCTGATCTTGAATGGCTGTCATGATTTCTTGATGTTCCAACTGTGAGCGTAGGGGCATATCTTCGGGAGTGTACAAACTGCGCATACGACTGAAAAATTCTGTGTAGTGTTTACTAAGTAAGAAAGTCAGGAAAAAAGCGCAGGCATCATTTTGACTAGATTCAGCAATACGGATATGAAATAAACGGTCACCAATATGCTCAGTAGAATGCTCTAAGTTATCCCTAATATTCATCAAAAAAGCTTCTTTAATATCTTCTAATTGTTTATCTGTACGGTTATTAGCGGCGCATTCTGCTAAATAAGGCTCAATCAGTAGTCGAGATTCCAGTATTTCAAAGGGCGTAATCACTGCATCTTCTTGTAAGTAGGGCATCAGTAACGGATGTACTGTTGTGTTAAATCCTGTTTGTGAGTTGGCGGAATCTTGATGATCATTGATGACATATACACCACTTCCTAATTTCACTTCAACAATACCATTAACCTCCAAAGCAATCATAGCTTCTCGAACTGAGGTACGGCTAACTCCTAGTTGCAGCGCTAAATCTCTTTCAGGTGGAAGCTTAGATCCAATCTCATAAACTCCAGCTTTAATATCATCTTGAATTTTATTAAAAATATTTTGATAAATACGAGTCTTTTGCATAAATTTCAACTTTAATTAAAAATTGGTCTTGCCAATCTATTAAAAACGTCGTAAATTGGTTGGACCAAATATTGGTTGGACCGCTTATTGGTCTGCTCAATTTTAAACTTAGTTTATTATAAAGTAAAAAATCAGGGAAGAAAAATGAGATTAATAAATAAAACTTGTGTCATCACAGCAGCTGCTCAGGGTATTGGTAAGGCAACAGCATTGGCGTTCGCACGTGAAGGTGCGCATGTAATTGCTACGGATATTAACCAAGAACTGCTTAATGAGCTGAAAGCACAGTCTGACAACATTACAGTTAAATATCTAGATGTTACAAATAATGATCAAATCATCGAATTTGCAAACAAATATCAGAATGTAGATGTGTTGTTCAACTGTGCAGGCTGGGTACCTGCAGGCTCAATTTTAGAATGCGACCAAGAGCAGTGGGACCGTGCCTTTAAGATTAATGTGGACTCGATGTACCACATGATTTCCGCGTTTCTACCGACGATGCTCAAAAAGGGTAATGCTTCAATAATTAATATGTCTTCTGCAGCATCGAGCATAAAAGGCGTACCAAACCGCTTTTCCTATAGCGTAACCAAAGCGGCTGTTTTAGGGATGACCAAGGCCATTGCTGCTGACTATATTCTTCAAGGTATACGTTGCAACGCTATCTGTCCAGGCACAGTCGATTCCCCATCTCTGCATCAACGTATTGAGGCGCAAGCAAAAGAGCAAAATAAAACTGTAGACGAAGTTTACCAGCAGTTTGTGGCGCGTCAGCCAATGGGCCGGGTCGGCAAAGCAGAAGAGATTGCTGCTTTGGCACTGTTCTTAGCCAGCGATGAATCTGCATTTACCACAGGCACGATCAATATGATTGACGGTGGCTGGTCGAATTAAAAATTTATTCGACAAAGTAAAAAATTAAGTCGATAGCAGAGAGAATAATCTATCAAAGCTATTCAATAAATATCAGATGCTCAAGGAGTTAGCAATGAAACTTTTAAGATTTGGTGTAAAGGGACAAGAAAAACCAGGCATCTTGGATCAGGATGGAAATATTCGTGATCTATCTGCCGTAGTCAGCGATATTCATGGTCCGGTACTAGCCACTGAGCTGGATAAAATTCGTTCTTTAGATCTCAGTACATTGCCGAAAGTAGACGCCGATGTACGGATAGGCGCGTGTGTGAATAATATCGGTAAGTTTATCTGTATCGGTCTGAATTATTCAGATCATGCTGCTGAAACGGGCGCGGAAGTGCCAGACGAGCCAGTCGTATTTAATAAATGGACCAGCGCAGTGGTTGGACCAAACGATGATATCGTGATTCCGCGTAACTCGCTCAAAACCGATTGGGAAGTTGAACTCGGTATAGTCATTGGTAAGGACGGCAGTTATATTGATAAAGAAAAAGCTATGGACCACGTAGCGGGTTATTGCGTCATTAACGATGTATCTGAGCGAGCTTTTCAGCTTGAAGGTACAGGCACTTGGGACAAAGGCAAGGGCTGTCCTACTTTTGGTCCAACCGGTCCTTGGTTAGTGACCAAAGATGAAATAAAAAATCCTCATAATTTAAAAATATGGTTGGAAGTAGACGGTCACCGTTATCAAGACGGTAATACCAATACTATGATTTTTGATGTCCCAACCATCGTTAGCTATCTCAGCCAATTCATGTGCCTACAAGCCGGTGATGTGATTTCGACAGGCACTCCGCCAGGTGTCGGCCTAGGGCAGACTCCACCCGTTTATCTCAAGCCCGGACAAGTGATGCGCCTTGGTATTGAAGGGTTGGGCGAGCAGCATCAAAACGTGATTGCTGCCCAATAACTATCATTCCGTAATTTAAATCTAGCCTCCTGTTTTTCACTTGCATGGTAATCGATGCATGAGGAGGCTTTGTTTGCAAAAAATATGACTTGTCGATGTTAATTATCGATGCTACTCGCCAAAAATGACGTTAAAAATGGATTTTTATCATGCTTAAAATTACAGATCTTGAAGTCTTAGACATTAGATTCCCTACATCGCAACACCTAGATGGCTCGGATGCTATGAATCCTGATCCAGATTACTCTGCCGCTTACGTCATTTTAAAAACAGACGATGAGGCGCTGTCCGGTCATGGCCTGACCTTTACTATTGGCCGTGGCAATGAGATTTGCTGTACGGCTATCGAAGCGATGCGTCACCTAGTCGTCGGCTTAGATATCGATGAAATTAAACAAAACCCAGCCTTAATGTGGCGTCATTTGACATCAGACAGCCAACTGCGTTGGATTGGTCCGGACAAGGGCGCAATGCATTTGGCAACCGGCGCAGTGGTCAATGCCATTTGGGACTTATGGGCCAAAAGTGAAGGTAAGCCGGTGTGGAAGCTGGTAGCTGACATGACCCCTGAACAAGTAGTGGAATGTATTGATTTCAGTTATATCACCGACTGTATTACCCCTGATGAAGCGCTGACCTTATTAAAAACGAATGCCCCCTCTAAAGATCAGCGTGAGCAAACGCTGCTGCAAGAAGGCTATCCCTGTTATACCACTTCTGCAGGCTGGTTGGGTTATAGCGATGAAAAGCTAGCCCGTCTGTGTCAAGAAGCGATAGACGAAGGCTTTAATTACATTAAGTTAAAAGTCGGCCGTGATGTGGCAGAAGATATTCGCCGCGTGAGTATTGCCCGTGAAATTATGGGCCCAGACCGCCACTTGATGGTCGATGCTAATCAGATTTGGGAACGTCAAGAAGCCATTGACTGGATGCAGAAATTGGCGTTTGCCAATCCTTGGTTTATTGAAGAGCCTACCTCTCCAGACGATGTAGAGGCACACCGCGCTATCCGTCAGGCCATAGCACCCATTGAAGTGGCCACAGGTGAGATGTGTCAAAACCGCATTATGTTCAAGCAGTTCATTATGCGGGAAGCCATCGATGTAGTGCAGATTGATGCCTGCCGTATGGGTGGTATTAATGAAGTGATGGCTGTGTTATTAATGGCCGCAAAATATAAGTTGAAAGTGTGTCCACATGCCGGTGGTGTGGGCTTGTGCGAATATGTTCAGCATTTATCCATGATTGATTATTTATGGTTCTCTGCCAAGAAAGATGACCGTGTCACAGAATTTGTCGATCATTTACATGAACACTTTATTGAACCGTGTGTCATTGAAAATGCCGCCTATATGCCACCACAGCTGCCAGGCTTCTCAATTGAAATGAAGCCTGCTTCCATTCAACAGTATTTATTTCGCAAAGAACAGGTATAAATGAAAGACAAGTCTAATCGCTTTAAGAGGATTTAAAGCGATTCATGTCACAGGATCACTGGTATGCGAATAGTCAAGGAAGTTTTAAAGCAAAGATTGCAATGAGGTTTTCTTGAATTGATACTTTTATGATTGCTCAGACGAGATTATCAGACATATAAAAAGCCGTTAACAAGGAGTGTTGCGTGATCGACAGCCATTTACATTTTTGGCAGTATTCTGCGGATGATTTTCCTTGGATTCAGGGGGATTTAGCACCCATTGCAAAGGATATGCTACCAAAGGATTTATGCCCTCAACTTACCGAAAATATCGACGGTATTATCGCAGTGCAAGCAAGACCATGCGCAGCAGAAAACGACTACCTCAATGACCTTGCCCAGCAACATGAGTTGATCAAAGGGATCGTTGGTTGGTTTGATTTTGAAAAGGATGCCGAAAAGCAGTTGGAGGTATTTAAGCGCAATTCAAAGATGAAAGGCTTTCGCCATATGCTACAGGACGAAAAAAACCCCAGTGCGTATATGACCCATCATAAAAGGTTTAACGCAGGCGTTGAAAAAATCCAGCAGGCAGAATTGTTATACGGTGTGCTAATCCATCAAAAAGATCTTGATGCAGCTGTACAATTTTGCCAACGTCATGACCGCTATGAGCTGGTGGTGGATCATCTAGCCAAACCGCAGATGTATAGCAAAGCCGGTTTTGAGTGTTGGATCAAAATGATGCAACGCCTTGTGCCATTAAAGCATGTCAATTTAAAAATCTCCGGCTTAGTCACTGAAGGTGGTCCCAACTGTAAGGCGGAAGATTTCCAAACCCATCTCGATATGGCGTTAGAGCTTTTTGGTCCAGAGCGCTTGGTTTGGGGCTCAGACTGGCCCGTGTCTTATGCTACACATTCTTATACGCAATTGATGGATTTTTGGCAACAGTGGTCGCGGCAGTGGAGTGACTCAGAGCGTTTACAAGTTGAGAGTGGTACCGCTCAGCGCCTGTATAAATTGTAAAGATATATAGGTAAGTTTAGGTGAATTCGAGACAGCAATAACAAACAAAATCAGGAGTACGTTTAAATGGATTTAAAACTAAAGAATAAAGTATTTATCGTGACGGGTGGCGGCGCAGGTATTGGCGGCGCTATCAGTTTGTCGTTGGCGCAAGAAGGGGCTGTAGTGGCTATCTTTGGGCGTTCAGACTTAAAACCGGCGTTTATCGAAGCACTAGAGGAACAGCAAGCTGTCTACTCCTTCCATAAGCTGGACTTGCAGCATGAACAGGCGTGCAAGCGAGAAGTGGCGTTAGTGGTTGAGAAGTATGGTCGCCTTGATGGCTTAGTCAACAACGCTGGTGTCAATGATAATGTGGGCCTGGAAGATGGTGTAGAAGCTTTTAAACAGTCGCTAGATAAAAATCTAATTCACTACTTTGTTATGGCGCATTACTGCATTGCTCACCTCAAAGACAGTAAGGGCAGTATCGTGAATATCGGTTCTAAAGTGGCGGTAACTGGTCAAGGACATACCAGTGGTTATGCAGCATCTAACGGGGGGCGTTTGGCGCTAACTCGAGAGTGGGCGGCGCAGTATCGCAATGATGGTGTGCGCGTGAATGCCGTATTACCAGCAGAAGTCATGACACCGCTTTATCAGCGTTGGATTGATAGCTTTGATCATCCGCAAGAAAAACTGGATCAAATTACCAAAAATATCCCCTTTGGTCATCGTATGACTACCGATCAAGAAATCGCAGATACTACAGTATTTTTATTGTCAGAGCGCTCGTCGCATACCACCGGTCAATTGCTATTTGTAGATGGCGGTTATACCCACTTAGATCGAGCATTGACTTAATTAAACGTACTTGGCCATGAATTAATATCTCTAGAAAACCTTAAGCAGGAGAGCTTAAATGAAACGCTATTGTTTAGCGCTTGATCTCATCAAGAATGTGGAAAAAATAAAGCAATACCAGCATTTTCACCAAAATATTTGGCCTGAAATTGCTAGCAATATTAAGCAGCGCGGTGTGCTAGATATGCAAATTTGGCAAATAGAAAACCGCCTTTTTATGATTATGGACACTCGAGATGATTATGATCCAGCTGTAGCCAACAAGATTGCGCTGTCTGAGCCGAAAAATGTGGAATGGGAGATATTGATGTCTCAGTTTCAGCAGCCATTACCAAGCGCTACAGCAGATGAAAAATGGATAGAGATGAAAAAAATATTTGATTTAAACCCATAAATCAAAACTACAAGGACGTAACAATCTACAAGGATGCAACACATGAAGGCAAAAATAACGGAACCACAATTCCGATTGGGCTTTATCTTGGTCACTACACTGTTTTTTATGTGGGGCCTATCATATGGTTTAGTCGATGTTTTAAATAAGCATTTTCAGGAAGCGTTACACATTACTAAAGCGCAGTCAGGCTTAATTCAGGCCGCCTATTTTGGCGCCTATTTTGTCATTGCCCTACCTGCAGGTTTGTTTATCGATAGAAAAGGCTATAAAGCTGGTATTCTTTTAGGCTTATCCTTATATGCTATTGGTGCTTTGCTATTCGTACCGGCAGCCATGCAGTTAACTTTCGGTTTTTTTCTATTTGCATTATTTGTACTGGCTTTAGGCTTGGGCTGTCTAGAAACGGCAGCCAACCCATATTCGGCTGCACTGGGTGATCCTGCAACCGCAGAACAGCGTCTGAACTTGTCTCAGTCATTCAATGGTCTTGGCCAGTTTTTTGGTCCCTTAATTGGCGGTTTATTCTTTTTTAGCGAAAGCGGTAAAGCAGCTTCAGGCGATTTTACTGCGGTAACCTATACCTATGTTGGCATTGCGCTTGTTGTTATTGTGCTAATTGCATTTTTTGCCAAAGCCAAACTACCGGACTTACGTGAAAACGAAGCGAAACACGATGCAGCTAACATTGGAAATAATAGCGCTTCATTGTGGTCACATAGCGAATTTAAATTTGGTGTTATTACGCTGTTTTTCTACGTGGCAGCACAAGTTGGTGTGGGTGCATTCTTCATTAACCTGATGGTAGAAACGTGGCCTCAAAGTTCGAGCCAGCAAGGTGCTTACTTTTTGTCCATTGCGATGCTTGCATTTTTAATTGGACGCTTCGTAAGCACTGCATTGATGTCTAAAATTGCGGCAAACAAACTGTTGATGATCTACGCCATTATTAATACAGTACTCTGTGGTGTGATTCTTTCAGGCGCTGACTATATTGCCGTCATTGCTGCAATCGCAGTTTTCTTCTTTATGTCGAGCATGTTTCCAACCATTTTTGCAATGGGCGTGAAAAATCTAGGCTCTAAAACTAAGATTGGCAGTTCGTTTATGATTATGGCAATTGTAGGTGGTGCTGTGATGCCATACTTTATGGGTAAAATGGCTGATCATTTTGGGACTAATATTGCTTATGTCTTGCCATTAGTTTGTTTCCTTATAGTGTTAGCTTATGCCTTTAGCTATAAAAATACAGCATTAGTTAAAGCAGAAACTGTAGTTAATTAAAGTGGCGTATATACAGGCAATCCACTTTATATATATATTTGCTGCATAATCACTGGCATAAACTTACTTCTGCTATGAGTCTACTACGATTTTCAGAAAGTAATTTATACTAGTGTTTTGCGCCATGTATCAGATTTAGTGTGCATTGGCTTTATCGCTTATTAAATTAAAAATATTTGTGCAAAAATACATCTCACAATTTGAGTTTCCAGAATTTACCTAGAGATTGAATAGAATACAAAAGGGCAAACGTATGATTATTTCATCTGCAAATGACTATAGAGCTGCTGCCAAGCGCCGACTGCCACCATTCTTGTTTCATTATATAGATGGCGGTGCTTATGATGAATATACCTTAAAACGTAATACTGAAGATTTATCACAGATTGCTCTTAGGCAACGTGTACTCAATGATATGTCACAACTGAGCTTAGAGACGCAGTTATTTAACGAAACACTGTCTATGCCTGTAGCGTTATCACCCGTTGGTTTGACGGGCATGTATGCCCGCCGCGGAGAAGTACAGGCCGCTATAGCAGCCGATCAAAAAGGCATTCCGTTTACAATGTCAACGGTTTCTGTTTGTCCGATTGAGGAAGTGGTACCTAAAATCAACCGTCCGATGTGGTTTCAGCTTTATGTATTAAAGGATCGAGGCTTTATGCGAAATGCTCTGGAGCGTGCAAAAGCTGTGGGGTGTTCGACATTGGTCTTTACGGTAGATATGCCAGTACCAGGGGCACGCTACCGCGATGCGCACTCTGGTATGAGTGGTAAAAATTCAGCTATACGCCGTTACTTACAGTCTGTGACGCATCCACAATGGGCTTGGGATGTGGGCTTGCAAGGTCGACCGCATGATTTGGGTAATATTTCTACTTATTTAGGTAAGCCTACAGGGCTAGAGGACTATATAGGCTGGCTAGGTAATAATTTTGATCCCTCTATTTCTTGGAAAGATTTAGATTGGATTCGTGAATACTGGGATGGGCCTATGGTCATCAAAGGTATTTTGGACCCAGAAGATGCCAAAGACGCTGTACGTTTTGGTGCAGACGGTATAGTTGTGTCCAATCATGGTGGACGACAGTTGGATGGTGTTTTATCAAGTGCGCGTGCTCTGCCTTCTATTGCCGATGCCGTCAAAGGAGAGATTAAAATTTTAGTAGACTCTGGCATACGCAGTGGCTTAGACGTCGTACGTATGTTGGCTTTAGGGGCTGATGTCTGCATGCTAGGACGCGCATTTATATATGCTTTAGCGGCGGATGGCGGTGCAGGAGTAAGTAATCTGCTAGAGCTGATAGATAAAGAAATACGCGTCGCGATGACCTTGACTGGCGCCAAAACTATTTCTGATATTAACCCAGACTGTTTGGTCAAACTGAGTAATTAAACCGAGCGTGCAGAGCCTATAAATATATGAAATCAGCTTATTGTCTTGAATGATGATTACCGAGAGCTTCAAGAACCACATAAACATGTTAAGTGGCTTGCCATAGAATAATTACTCTTAAAACCACACGACTATTTCACCCACTAATTTAACGAGAAGGTTAAGGATGACTATCGATAACGACGTATTACGTGAGCGCATCAGCTTATTAGGATTATTTCTGGGTAATGCAATTTCTCGCCAAACTGGCGAACAGACGCTCGAGACGATTGAAACGCTGCGCAAAGGTTTTATTCAACAACGCCGTGAGCCTAATGAAGCGAACAAGCGACAACTTATCGACTTCATAGCCTCACTAGATAATCAAACCTTAAAAAACGTCATACGTAGTTTTTCTATATATTTCTTCTTAGCAAATTTAAGTGAAGAGAATTACTTACGAGAGCAGCGTCATGCCTTGCGTATGCAATCCGATCAAAGCTGGGAAGGATCGTTTCGTCGTACACTACTTGAATGTCGCGAACGCAATATTGAACCTGCCCAAATGCAAGAGCTGATTGAGCAGCTGAGGTTTATGCCAGTCTTTACCGCGCATCCTACCGAAGCACGCCGCCGTACGACAATGAATCTACTGCAAAGTCTATTTACGCACAGTGAAGCTTTAAACAATCTTACAGAAGACAGTTTTGCCTACGAAAAAGCGAAAGAGAAAACGGCTCAAACTATTGATCTGTTATGGTCATCTGATGAAGTGCGTACGCGTAAACCTTTAGTCTATGACGAAATCAATAATGGTCTGCATTATTTTAATGCCAGTTTATTCAATGCCATTCCCAAGGTTTACCGTAATATTAAAGACGCGATTGTTGAGGTTTATCCTGAGCTAACAGACTACTCTTTACCTGCGTTCATGAGCTTTGGTTCTTGGATCGGTGGTGACCGAGATGGTAATCCCTTTGTCACTCATGACACCACAGAAATGGCCGTATTGATGCATGCCGATACTGTGCTACGTCATTATCAAGTGCTGCTAAAAAAACTGCGCCGTGAACTCATTCACAGCGATACGATTATTAAGATTGCGCCAGACGTTTATGCTCGTATAAAGGAGTATGCCACTCTCGAGCAAAAAGTATTCTATTATAATCCTGACGATTACAACAATGAGCCGTACCGCAGATTGTTATCGATTATCCTTGCCAAAATAAAAGCGACCAATCGTCATATTCAAAGTAAAGGTACAGACCTCGACGCCGCACATGATGCTTACGCTAACTCACAAGAGCTGTTAGAAGATTTACGCATCATTCGAAAAAGTGTCAATACTCATGACAAAGCACATGGCGAAGGCTTATTACTCGATACGATTCGTCTGGTCAAAACCTGCGGCTTTCATCTAGCAGCGCTCGATATCCGCCAAGAGTCGTCTTATCATAGCGATGTGATCGCCGATATTTTCGCAAATGCCTCGAACCTACCAGACTATCAGACGCTAGGTGAAACCGAGCGCCAAGAGTGGTTGACCCGTTTGCTTGAGAAACCAGGTACACCGCTCATTTATACCGATAACTTGACTGATAAAACACGTGAACAATTGGCATTGATGAACTCTGTGGCAACATTACGTAAACTGGTCGGAAAAGATACTTTCGGCAGTTATGTCATTTCAATGACCAATAATGCCAGTCAGTTATTAGAAGTCTTACTGCTGATGCGTTTTGCAGGCTTATGCAGGGTTGATGATGCAGGTCAGCTGTCTGCTGACTTACCAATCGCCCCCTTGTTTGAAACCATCGAAGATCTTAAAGATATTGATAAGATATTACCTGCCGTGTTGGACAACCCACTATATCGAGGGTTGCTTGCGCACTCAGATAATACCCAAGAAATCATGTTAGGCTACTCAGATTCATCAAAAGATGGCGGCATTATTACTTCTGCATGGCAGCTGTATATTGCACAGCAAACCATTAACCGTATTGCTGCTGAATATGGTATCAAAACACGCCTGTTTCATGGCCGCGGTGGCTCTGTCAGTCGTGGCGGTGGCTCTACGCATAATGCAATTGCTGCTCAGCCCGCAGGGACGTTGCATGGAGAAATTAAAGTAACCGAGCAGGGCGAAGTCCTTTATGCCAAATACGCCAACACTGATACCGCTGTATTTGAGCTAACCATGGGCATCACTGGTACGCTTAAAGCGTGCTCGACACGATTTGTGGTGCAACCGCCTGAACTACCAAATTATGAAGCAATCTTTGCGCGTTTAGCAGATGCTGGTGAACAAAGTTATCGTCAGCTGACGGACCATACCGAAGGGTTCTATCAGTTCTATTCACAGGTGACCCCTGTGCAAGAAATCTCTTTATTAAATATCGGCTCGCGCCCAGCGCACCGTAACAAGGGGCTGCCAAGTAAAACAACCTTACGTGCGATCCCTTGGGTATTCGGTTGGTCTTTAGCACGCTTTACTTTACCTGCTTGGTATGGCGTAGGTAGTGCTCTTCATAGCGTTAAAGAAGACGAAGGTTTAATGAAAGAGATGAACAGCTGCTGGCCATTTTTTAACGTATTTATTAGCAATATTGAAATGGCGTTTACCAAGTCTGAGATGAGCATTGCTCAGGCTTATAGTCAGTTATGTGAAGATGAGGGATTACGTGAAAAGATTATGCAAGCGGTAATCGATGAGCACGAGCTGACATTTTCAGGTTTAAATTCTTTGCTTAACCAGACATCGTTATTAGCGCATCAGCAAAACCTTGCCGCGTCATTGCAGTGGCGAAACGCCTATTTAGATCCGATTAATTATATACAAATCGAGTTGTTAAAACGTGCCAGACAAAAGGATACTGCAGATAATGACGGTAGTACTGCTGTTGAAGATCCATTAATACGTAGTATCAATGCCTTGGCAGCCGGTTTGCGAAATACGGGGTAATTTCTAGAGAATTACGTTCAGATATTTAAATTATAACCTAAATACATTTACTTCTTTTAATTAACTTAAGAAGGTTGAGGAGGTGTAGAGGGTAACTAATTTAGATGTCTGCGCTATGCTAGGGCATGTCCTCAATTCATCTTACAATGAACGATAGTACACGCCAGATAGAGCATTGACTTAAAATTGCGAGCTAACTTCTCATAGCGAGTAGCGATACTACGAAAATGTTTAAGCCTTGCAAACATATTTTCAACAAGATGACGCAGCTTGTACAAATAGCTATCAAACTCTGGATTAGGCTGTTTAGCATTGCTTCTTTTGGGAATGATAGGAATCATGTCATGCATGCAAGCTTTATCCCTGATCGCTTGTGAATCATAACCTTTATCAGCGATGAAGTAATCAGCTTGTCCAATCATCTCAATTAATTCACCTGCAACTTGACTGCCGTGGACGTCACCCCCAGTGATTTTAAAATGGAGCGGATATCCATCGGCATCACAGGATAAGTGTATCTTTGTAGTTGCGCCGCCACGGCTTCGTCCAATTGCTCGATCTTCACCACGCCGAGCTCCACTTGCATGCTGGTGACAGCGAACATAGCTTCCGTCTGTGAATACCCATTCCGTATCAATTTCTTTGCGTAAGCTAAAAAAAAATCCTCCCATAAGCCAGTTTTCGACCATCGATTAAAGCGACTATAAGCGGTTTTCCAAGAACACAATTCTTTAGGTATGTCACGCCAAGGGGCGCCTGTGCGTAGTTTCCACAGTATGGCTTCCATGACCTCTCGACTGTTTTGAGTTTGATAGCAGCCATGCTGTGTCATCGTTGATTGCAATTGATCCCAAAGCGTATCTGTTAGTGCGGTTCTTGCCATAACTTGTATTTCTCGCATCGTCTCAATAGATGCGGTATTGTAACTATTATTTATCGCTTATCCAATTGAAGACATGCGCTAGTACGCGGCTTAACTATATTCCAATCTTTCTTGGCGTTAAGTATGCGTACTGGTTGCTCTTTAATTAAAAAGTCTTCGTTATCATCTAAAAAGCTATCACGACAATAATTCCAAACTGACCTTAGAGCTCTCATAGTTGCATTAGCCTGAGCTTTACTATGCTTGCTTATCTCTTTATGCTTATCACTTATCATTGACTTAGATATATCATTTAAAGATATATCTAGCCAATCATCTAGCTTGTTTAGTATTTGACGATCATAAGTGTCAATAGTGCCTTCAGCCAAGCTAGTCTTTGCTGATTTAAAGTAGGTATATGCATCTCTCAGTGTTGGTACATTATTGGTCTTATCTTTAGTGTCTTTCAAGATTTCATGAAGCCCGTCATAAACATGCATACCTTTTTTTATATTTGCCATCATTATGCTGGCTTTTTCACGCGCTTCGGTTAGCGTAATCAAGTGCGTTTCTTCTACTTCGTCTCTGTACAGCTTTCCATTGATGCGCTTATGCAATGTATAGCGCTTTGACTGCTTGCCTACACGTAGCGCAAATCCAGTCAATACATCATCCATATAGATATCAGTACCTTTAGCGGTATAGTCTACTGAATCAATAAATTTTTTGGTAAGTTTAACTTTCATATATCACCCATGCAGCAGTACAAGCCCTAGTGTTAGTAGTTATCATACTTTAATTATTATAAGGGTCAAAGTATCAAGATAGTATCAAAAAATTAATTACATCCATGCACTCACATAAACTTTAGACAATAAAAAACCCTTACAAGTCAATGACTGTAAGGGTTTAAATTTGGTGGGCCCAGTAGGACTTGAACCTACGACCAAAGGATTATGAGTCCTCTGCTCTAACCAACTGAGCTATGGGCCCTTTAGACGCACAATGATACCTGATTTTTTGAAATTTTCAAGTAAAAGATGGCCTGTCAGACAGATATTATTCAAAAAGCCCCTGTTTTCATTTTCAAACACTACTGCCAGCCAATGTCAAGCTACGACCACCATCGACGGCAATTATTTCACCAGTCACATAACTTGCCCGAGCCAAATAAAGCACACTATGGGCGATTTCCTCAGGTTTACCTATCCGCTGCATAGGAATGGAGTCGATGATGCTTTTTTGCTGCTGCGGGTCAAGTGCTTGGTCGCTATCTGCTTCTGGTAGGATGTTCACGCCAGGAGCGATGCCATTGACACGTACCTCTGGCGCCATATCAAGCGCCAGAGACTGTACCATCATGCGATGCGCCGCCTTTGCCATATTGTAGATGGCATAACCTTTAAAAGGTTTGTTATGCGCATGGATATCAAGCAGGCTGATAATACAGCCCTGCTGTGTCCTTAAATAAGGATATAAGGCTTGGCTTAATAATAAAGGCGCTTTGGCGTTGGTTAAAAATAATTCATCCCACTGAGCGTGACTTATATCACCAAGCGGACTTGGGTAAAAGCGAGAGGCGTTATGCACTAGGACATCGAGTTGCCCAAATGCTTGCATGATATTTTGAGTAAATCGCTGTAGTGTCTGACTATTATTAACAACTGCCAAATCTGAGATGATGACGACCGCGCTATCAGGGCGACTGTTATTCAGCGCATCCGCTAGGACACTGGCTTCTTGCTCACTATGATGACAATGAATAATGACGCGGTAGCCTTGCTCATGAGCGGCACGGACAATAGCCGCACCAATACGCTTAGCACCACCAGTGACTACCATTACGGGCGCTAAGGCATTAGAATTTTTTGGTTGGCTCAAGCTAAATTCTTGGTTCATATTAAAGGTATTTTTATTATGTATAGTAGAATTACTCTAAAATCGATACAGTGCGACTGGGATGAATTTTTCGTAGCCTCTGTGATAACAGCAAGCAAGAAAAATTTATACCAGTCGCAAAAATCTATAACGTGTCGCTTTTATTTTGCACTGACTATAAATTGTTGGTTGAAAGTGCTTGTTTACAAGACAGGTTGTGCTTGTAAATGCTCAATTCTACGTTGGCGTAATGCTTCGCCTATCGCTGGGCCTTTTAGATTCTGGTCTATGTCGTCCATGCTGATTGCATGAAAGCTATTCAACGCGAGCATCATTTGGCGGTGCTGTATGGCCAGTTTTAAGATATGACTGGTGACCAAAAGCTGCGACAGTTTATCGGGCGCTTTATGAGCGCTACAAGCTTGAATAAGATCGATTTTCTCGGCGGCGCTCAGCTGGTCTATGCGGCTAAGGTTTTTCGCTTGCTGCACAAATAAAGTGGCAAACTGGCTATGCGCTTTTGGCACCTTTGCACTGTTTCCTATCCCATGAATACCTTTAACCGCTGCCTCTATATTAACCGAAAGAGTTTCTGTAGAGTTTAAAGTAAATAAATCGGTATTTAAACTTGCCATTAATAACGCCCAGCGCTGCGATAAATTTAATTGCATTTGACCGGCGAAATACAATGCGGTTTGTACAATCTCTCGTATTTGACCGTACTGTTTATCATTCCAAACTTGCTGTAGCGGAGCAAAATACTCCGTTAACGCCCCAATCTCAAACAGCTGTTGCCAATATACCTGCGGCGATACTTGCATCATAGCACGGCTCGATTCTTGCCAAATACGCTCACTACTTAAATGCGCAAGCTCGCCTGAGCGCACCAACTCACGCATCAATAGCAAGGTTTCATCGGCAATACTAAAGCCCAAATCATAATAGCGGCCATAAAAACGGGCGGTGCGCAGTACCCGTAATGGGTCTTCACTAAACGCGCTTGATACATGACGCAAGGTTTTGCTATGAATGTCGTTCAAACCGCCATAGTAATCGACAACGTTGCCATTTATCGGCGTATCATCCATAAGGCTTTTGATTTCTATTGCCATAGCGTTGACGGTCAAGTCACGACGTTGTAAGTCTTCACGTAACGTCACATCAGGGCTGGCATGCACACTAAAGCCTTGATAGCCCAGCCCTTGTTTGCGCTCTGTACGCGCCAGCGCATACTCTTCATGACTCATAGGATGCAAAAACACTGGAAAGTCTGCGCCCACTTGCTGAAATCCTGCATCCAGCATATCTGTGACCGTCGCGCCAACGACGACAAAGTCTTTGTCTTTGATAGGACGACCTAATAATTGGTCACGGACAGCGCCGCCGACGAGATATACTTGCATAATAGTCTCTTTGTGTTTATCCAGTATTTACTAAAACAGGTTGCCAAAAAAAAACAGTCAACACTGACATGAGTATTGACTGGTTTTAGTATAGCAGACGGTTTCTATAAATGAACGCTAGAAGACCGTCGTAATAAAGGGTTTATATATAAGATAAACGACTATTTTTGCTCATTAATTAAGTCTTGAGCTTCAGTAACTGCAAGTGCTGTCATATTGACCACACGGCGTGCTGTCGCTGATGGGGTTAGGATATGCACAGGTTTGCTCGCGCCTAGCAAAATAGGTCCAATAGACGCACTGCCAGTTGCCGTTTTTAGTAAGTTAAAAGCAATATTTGCGGAATCAAGCGTTGGCAAGATAAGCAAGTTCGCTGAGCCTTTTAAGTTGCTTGATGGTAAGTCATTGGCACGGATATGCTCATCAAGTGCCGCATCTCCCTGCATCTCACCGTCGAAGTCAAAGTCCACATTCATTTCTGTCAGTAGCTCATACACCTTACGCATTTTTACTGCGCTTTCGCGGTCTGAGGTACCAAAGTTTGAATGCGAAACCAAGGCCACACGCGGTGTAATGTTAAAGCGACGTAATTGATCAGCTGCAAGTACCGTCATTTCAGCCAACTGCTCAGCCGTTGGGTCTTCATGGATGTAAGTGTCGGCAATAAAGATATTACGATCTTGCATCAATACCGCATTCATCGCATAAAAATCGCTGACACCTGCTTTTTTGTCGATAACTCTGCTGACGTATTTTAAAT
>NZ_DAINDI010000014.1:2776-35749 GCF_036731945.1 Psychrobacter sp. | reverse complement strand
GAAAGTACCACAAATCATGCCATCAGCATCACCGTTTTCAACCAGTAGGGCACCGATTAAAGAAGTCTTACGGCGGACATCACGGCGCGCAAGCTCAATACTGACACCATTGCGTTTGTTTTTCTCGTAGTAGCCTTGCCAGTAGTCTTTATAGCGTGGGTCATCGTCTTGATTGATAATGGTGATGTTCTCTCCATCTTTTAGGCGCAGCGCCAATCTTTCAATGTTCTTTTCAATGATGGCAGGGCGACCGACCAAGATTGGATGCGCCAATTGCTCATCAACGACCACTTGTACCGCAAGCAGTACGTTGCGGTCTTCGCCTTCACAATAAACAATACGTTTAGGATCAGCTTTCGCGCGGGCAAAGATAGGCTTCATGACAAACGCTGAGTTATAAACAAACTCAGACAAGCGTTGACGATAGGCTTTCATATCAGAGATAGGCAGGGTTGCTACGCCAGAATCCATTGCCGCTTTGGCAACCGCAGAGGCAATTTCGATGATTAAGTTCGGCTCCAAAGGTCCTGGAATCAAATATTCGCGTCCAAAGCTTGGCGTACTCTCAACGTTTTTCACGTTGTTCATTGGTGTCGCTTCAACATGCGCCATGGCCGCGATGGCTTTTACGCAAGCGATTTTCATCTCTTCATTAACCGCTGTCGCCCCAACATCAAGTGCACCGCGGAAGATATAAGGGAAACATAAGGCGTTATTTACTTGGTTTGGATAATCTGAACGACCGGTTGCCATGATAACGTCTGGACGTACGGCGTGCGCCAATTCTGGCATAATTTCAGGCGTTGGGTTGGCAAGAGCAAAGACAATTGGGTCTTTTGCCATACGGCGCACCATGTCTTCAGTCAAGGTGCCAGGCATTGATAGGCCTAAGAACATATCGACATCATCCATCACTTCTTCGATGGTAGTGGCGGTGGTATTGCGCGCATAACGCTGCTTGGTTTCATCAAGGTTTTCACGGCTGGTGGTAATGATACCGCGTGAGTCTGATACAAAGATATTGTTTTTATCTACGCCAAGCGCACAAATGATATCCAAGCAAGAGATGGCTGCCGCACCTGCGCCAGAGCAGACCACTTTAATCTCTTCGATTTTTTTGCCAGTGATGAGTAAAGCATTTAACATCGCTGCGGCAACAATAATTGAGGTACCATGTTGGTCATCGTGGAATACCGGAATATTCATGCGCTCACGCAATTCGCGCTCGATTTTGAAACATTCCGGGGCTTTGATGTCTTCAAGGTTAATACCACCAAAAGTAGGCTCAAGCGAGGCAACGGCTTCGATGAACTTATCTGGATCATTTTGGGCAATTTCAATATCAAAAACGTCAATACCAGCAAATTTTTTGAATAAAACCCCTTTACCTTCCATGACAGGCTTAGACGCCAATGGACCAATATTCCCTAAACCAAGCACCGCAGTACCGTTGGTAATCACGCCGACCAAGTTGCTACGAGCAGTATATTTAGCCGCTAACGCTGGATCTCTTTGAATCTCAAGACAAGGTATCGCAACCCCTGGAGAGTAAGCAAGTGCCAAATCGCGTTGGTTGGCCAATTGCTTGATAGGCGTAACTGAGATTTTACCGGGGCGCGGAAACTCATGGTAGTGTAAGGCAGATTGTTCAAACTGCTCTTTTTCCGTAGTAGGGGTGTCCGTATTCAAAGTGATATCGTCATTCATAATAATTGCCATGGTTGGAATAATTGGAATAAAGTAAATGGTGATAAAAACCAATGTCTATGCTTCATTATCATGGATATGATAATGAAGGCACATTTGTACTAAAAAGGTCGTGCTCGGCGACTAGACATCAGCGTAAAAACAGCAATCTCACAGGAAGCGTTATTCTAGCACTATTGGTATTTCACTGCCTAGTCAAGTCATCTCAATTGGGTGAATAATATAATAAAATGATATTCGTTATTTCGCTGTTTGATAATGGCAAAAAATGCCCCTCGATATCAACCATAATTGCCTAATGTTTCAAAACATTACAGAATAGCAGCTTGTCCGTATTCTCTTACGAAGAACAGCTGATTGGCATTTGCGGTGCATGTGGCGCGGGCGGCATGGTATCAAGCTCAGTGGCGATGTCTTGGACGTTGTAAGGATTGGCAAGCAAGTCAAAGACTCGATTTAACTCATCAAATTGCCCTTGTTCCGCCGCCGTAATTGCGCGCTGTGCCACACTATTACGCAGCACATAAACTGGATTATTGCTATGCATTTGCTCAATAGAGGCTTCGCTAGATAACGGCTCTAGCGCTGCTAAATACCTTGTTGACCATTGTTGCCAAACGTGCTGTACTTCATTATTAAACTCAGCAGTCATTTTTGTCAGCAGATATTGCTCATAAGGATATTCGTTTGGCGCGACCAAACCCAATAGTGCGCGGAAACTGTTGCTATAGTCGAGCAAATTATCCTCTAACAAGGTTAACCACTCAAAAGCGAGCGCCAAACTTTCTTTACTATGCGGCAGCCCAAGCTTACGGCAGAGTCCTTGCTGGTAATGCTGCATAAAGGTTGCTTCATACGGCGCTAGGCAATCAGCCAAGGTATCGCGCGTTACGCCATTTAAGCGCATAAAGTGCGGTAGCCAAATATTTAAGTTCCAATGACCGATAGCAGGTTGGTTTTGATAGGTATAACGTCCAGTATGGTCGGAGTGATTGTTAATCCAGGCAGGGTTAAAGCGCTCCATAAAACCAAACGGACCAAAATCTAACGTACTACCGGTAATCGATAGGTTGTCAGTATTCATCACCCCATGGGCAAAACCAATCAATTGCCAGTCAGCAATCATACGTGCGGTACGCTCAACCACGGTTTGTAAAAATGTTAAGACTGGCGTCTCGCTATCACGGCATTCTGGATAGTAAGTATCAATCATATAGTCGGTAAACTCGCCAAGCAGGTCGGGCGCAAAGCTTGCAATCCACTCAACATGACCCAAGCGAATATGGCTGTCAGCGACGCGCATTAATGCCGCGCCTGCTTCCATACGCTCACGGCGAACTTTAGTATCCGATACCACAAAGCCCAAGGCATTAGACGAAGGGATGCCAAGTTGTGTCAGCGCATGACCGCACAAATACTCGCGAATGGTACTACGCAGCACCGCACGCCCATCGCCCATGCGAGAGTAGGGGGTCAGACCAATGCCCTTTAAATGTAAATCTTGTAATTTATCATTATTATCGAGTACTTGAGCCATCAGTAAACCGCGCCCATCGCCCAATTGCCCCGCCCACTGTCCGAACTGGTGACCGGCATAGGCCATCGACAGCGGTCGAAACTCAGCTGGCACGTATTGACCACCTAATATTTCAACCCAACGTGCCATCAGCTCTTCATCATCGAGCCAGCCTAATTGCTTGGCAACTTGCGTATTAAAATGTCCTGCGCGAGGATTGTCAAGCGGTGTCGGCTGCTGCTCATGATAAAGGCGAGTATCTAATGTGACGTAAGTATTTTGATAGCGCATAGGTGCGTTCCGATATAAAGGTATGGGTTTTTAATATAAAAATTTAAGGTTAAAAGCGAGTAATGAAAGCGTGTAAAGAGAGTATTAAACTTACTATAGCATAGCCTTAATAATGCCGCGTTTCACTCTGTCCATCTCTTGTAATTGCTGTATAAACAATGAGTGAGCAAAAATAATAAGTGCGTAAACGAGCAGCGCACAACTCATGGCCGAAAAAAACCCCCTATCTTTACAGATAGAGGGCAGGAGAAACGTACAATAAAAACTAAGGCAATAAATCTATAAACGCTTACGCCGCTTTTGGACTTTGACCGATAGAGCGAAACGCCGTTTTTAGGTTGCTGTTATGCGCCAGTACTTTTTGTTCAACTTTGGCATAGTCGTGCTTTAGCAGCTCTTCCACTTCATGCAAGCGATCAGCAAACTCGGTCTTTTTGAGCTCAATGGTTTTGGCTTTTAGCGCTTGCCATTCTTCGACCGTTTGCGTAAAGGCATCATATTCAAACTTGATACGATCTTGGAAACTCTTCATCGCATGCGGAATATCAAGTCCGTTTTCGGTAGCACTATCAATCTGCTGTTGGGCTTTTTTGAACTGCATTTGCACTTCAGCATGCTTAATAGTAGTGTCGTCAACCGTACGCAATTCACTGGTTAGCCCAAGTTTAGATAAGCCCAAGATGAGCCATTTAGTTGGATCATATTGCCACCATTTGACGCCATTACGATAGTCGTATTGGAAGAAGTGATGGTAGTTATGATAACCCTCACCCCACGTAAAGATAGCAAGGAAAAAGTTATCGCGAGCACTATTGGTGTCGGTATAAGGACGCGTACCAAACATGTGACATAGCGAGTTAATAAAGAAAGTAAAGTGGTGGGTCAGTACCAAACGCAGTAGACCTGCCAATACGAGCGTGCCCCAAACGTCACCGATTAACCAACCAACTGCTGCAACCATCGCAACGTTGGTAGCCAGTACCCATAAACCATAGTATTTATGCTGAATCTGTAGCACTTTATCTTTGGTCAAATCAGGAATGTTTTTATAATCAAAGCGACCACTAGGATAATTGCGTAACATCCAACCGATATGACTAAACCAAAAACCACGTTTTGCTGAATAAGGATCTTCCATGCGGTCATCAACATGACGATGATGCGTACGGTGGCCCGATACCCAGTCAAAGGCAGAACCTTGAACCGCAAGGGTTGAGCCAAGTAATAGGAAGTTTTTTACCAAAGGATGGGCTTTATAAGCGCGATGCGACAATAGGCGGTGATAGCCTGCAGTGATACTAATACCGGTCCACACCATAAAGGCCCCAAACACGCCCCAAACCGGCGCACTAACTTGATGGGTCATCAAGTACCATGGCGTAATGACGGCAGCAGCAATAGGCGTTGCAATCAGAAAAATCGCTGGAACCAAGTTGATTGGCGATTTTTGAAATTCAAGCTCAAGCGGATCGATACCTTCATAGTTAGCGACTGCATTGGCATCTTTATAACCGCTCGTCGTCGCAAACTGCGTAGCGGCAGCCTCCTCAGTTTTGCTTTTGCCAGTATCAAGCCACGTCTTCACGCGCAGCGCCTGAGTGCCAGCATGCTGTATAAGCGTATCACCCGACTTCATGGCGAAACGCAAGCCCTTAAGTGGTAAGCCTATTACTTTTTTAGCTATCATGTAATATTCCTAATGATATTAATTTCAGCCTCCATATTACCCTAAAAGACTAGTAAAGTGAACAGTTATACACTAGAAAAATATTGCTAAATAACAATAACTTGTAGGAGTTATGGTAGTGATTAACGCAAATAATCCCTTACTTATCAGCAATTAAGTGAAAGTGTAAGTAAAAAGATAAATATGTGTGCGATAAAAATGTATAAATGACTATCGAACCAATTAAATAGCTGGCTTTTTTAAGCCATTTTCAAGCAAGTTTTTTGAAATATGACAAAAAGATAGGTAAGAAGTTTACTTACTTAACGCGTGAGAAAATAAGTTGGATAATCGGTGATAATGACGTCAACTTCCCATGCTATTAACTGTTTAACTGTCTCACTGTCATTGACGGTCCACGCGCTGACTGGTAAGTGATAACGATGACAGTGCTTAATGACTGCTTGAGTCAGCAATGGATAGTGAATACCTAGCTGGACGCAGCCAAGTTGCAGGGCAGTTTGCGGTGCGCCTAGCAAGTCTTTAGAGGTGCGAATCAGTAAACCGCGTGGAATATGTTGTAAGGTTTTATTGCGTTGCAACCGCGCGTGTAATTCGACATCGAAGCTGGTCAGCGCTATGGGTAAGCTTGCAAGAGGATTATCGATTAAATCGTGCATTAATGCCTTAATTAATTTGCCGTAATCCGTGCGCTCATGCGTCTTAATTTCAAGCTCAATATAGCCAAAACCTGTTAGTACAGAGGCTATTTTGGCCAAAGGGGTAATCTGATGACCGGACTGCAAATAGCGCCCAATCTCGGCAAGACTCAACTGGTCAATGCAGGATTGCTGAGCGCACATGCGTAGTAAATTATCATCGTGAAAGACCAGCAAGTGACCATCGGCGCTTAATTGCACATCAAATTCAACGCCTATCAAACCCGCGCTTTGTAGATTTTGCGCCAGTTCAAAGCCTGCTAAGGTGTTTTCTAGCGCTTCACCGCGTGCGCCGCGATGGCCTAATAAAAGCGTGTTTTTAAAATTTATCATTATTAATAGCTATCAAAAATTCTTATCGCTATCATATCGTCTCTGCAAAATGGGGTCTAATAAAATATTTATCTGAGAACGGAACCATTATTTAGATAGTATACTTATGAGCTGCAGCCACGACATAAAATATGTCTTTGTAGCTTTTTTGCAACCAAAGCAAGGTTTTGTACACAATGTTGGACGTTATTTGTATATCAATAGGCTACACTGATGACCATTTAAATCAAACGCCGTATAATAACGTGGTTTTCAAAACTTGCATGACGATTGTTAACATTTAAATACCATGATGCGCGTGTAAGTTTTTGAATGTTAAAACACTGTCCGTTAGTGGCGGTACGAATCAGGAAATTGGAGCAAAAAGAAGATGAGCGTAGCAAACAAGAGTTTGAGTAAGTGGTATAAGGTTGCTGGTATTGGTATCGCCTGTAGTTTGGTACTTACAGGCTGTAACCGCTCAGAAAAAGAAGAGACCACAGAAACTGCCGAGCTAACCGAAGAGACCGCCACTAATGAAAACGCGGCTGCTACAGCGGTGAACTGTGATGATCCAATGGTACAAGATCGTCTCAAATCAGCCTTAAAAAATACGCTCAATCAACAAGCGCAAACCTTAGCAGCAAGCTACGCTAACGATGCTGAAATTGCTTTAAGTAGTGGCGTTGTCACTGGTAAAACCAATGGTATCGTCATCGATGTGCAAAACGCTGCGGTATTACAAGCCACAAATGATAATGGCATGACCACCTGTCAGGCGAGTGTCAGCATGACTTTGCCAAGTGAAGACTTATACCAAGCCAGCCAACTGCAAGCCGCTAACAATCAGCCAAGCTTACAATCACGCCTAGCCAATGACAATATCCGTATCAACAACAACATGCTCGTTGACGATGCCTTTACGTATGTCGTTGGTACCCAAGGCGGTCAAGTCCGTACGCGTATCGCTGGACAGCCAGCACTGCTGACCGTAGTATCAGAAGTAGTGGCAGGCTCAGCCTTTCAGACAGCGCTAGAAGAGCAGCGTTCCGCGCAAGCAGCCGAACGCCGCCGTCAAGCGGCGCAAAACAATAGCGAAAACCAAACTCGCCAACCAAGACCGGTAACGCCAGCGGCCCCTGTGCGTCCAGCTGAGCCAGCTACGCCACCGACTGTCAATCAAAACAGCAGCAGTCAAAACAGTAGCCAGAACACGAGTAATCAGGATAACCAAAGCAATAACCAAACTGCCCCAACGCCTAGTAATTCAGCGCCTGCGACTCCAGCCACACCTAAGTCAGTCCCTAAAGATGACAGTATCGATATGGTGATTATCGAAGATAAAGACGCAACTTATTAATAACCTCTCAGTTTTTTAATAAAATGTCAGTAGGTGCTGTTTAAGCCTAGCGTTTGAAATTCAAAAGCCCGCAATTATCGTAAGTTGCGGGCTTTTTGCTTGCTTAAATTAATTTTTAGCGGTTAATTTTTAGCGGTCAGTAAAAGCTAAACTATTTATTTTCAGCGAATTTTTGTAATACTTGACTGTCCCATAGCACTTCAGAAACTTGCTCAGGGTCGGTGCAAAAACGCGCAGCGACAAACAGCCAATCAGACAAGCGATTGATAAAGCTAACTGCCGTTGGACGAATGGCCTCGGAGCGCTGCTGTTGCAATAGCACCGCTTGACGCTCAGCTCGGCGACAGACGGTGCGGGCGACATGCAGTTGACTGACTAACACTGAACCTGTCGGTAGGATAAAATCTTTTAGCGCCGGCAAGGTGCTATTCATCGCGTCAATCTGCTGCTCTAACCATGCAATGTGCGCGCTATTCACGCCTTCATATTCTGGCATGGCAAGCTCGCCACCGATATTAAATAGCAGATGCTGAATAATCACTAATGCTTGGGCAAAGTCGGCGTTTTTAGTCGCATCAGTCGAGGTTTGGGTCAACTGCGCACGTACCAAGCCAATATGTGAGTTAAGCTCGTCGACATCACCCATGACGCTAAATAGATTGTCCGCTTTACTCACGCGGCTGCCATCTGCCATACCTGTAGTACCATCATCCCCAGTACGTGTATATATTTTGCTTAAACGATTGCCCATGTTTTATCCTTAAAGGTTAGTGTTTGTTAAAAAGTCAGTATTTTTTAGCATTGCGAATGTTAGTTATGCGCTCATTGTAGTATTTTACGAGCATTTTCGCTAAGATAATGGGTTAAGTTTTATACTGCTGCTTTTTCAAAAATAATAATGACGCTAAATATTGTTATAACTAAGCTATAGATAAGCGTTTTCATTATTTAAGTGTGCAGTAAGAATATTTTCGTTTCACTCTTATCTTTTTTATCAAAAGGCTTTTTTACTATGACCACCTCTTGCAGACGCGATGTCTCAGCTTGCCATTTACGACTCACTTAACGGACGCAAGCAGGTATTTAAGCCGCTGGTTGCGGGCAAAGTCGGCATGTATGTGTGCGGGATGACGGTCTACGATTATTGTCATATTGGTCATGCGCGAGTGGTAGTTGCCTTTGATATGGCGGTGCGCTGGCTGAAACAATTGGGTTATGACGTCAATTATGTGCGGAATATCACCGATATTGATGACAAAATCATCACCCGCGCAGCCGAAAACGGCGAAGAGATTGGCGCATTAACGCAGCGTTTTATCACCGCGATGCACGAAGATTTCTTGGCCCTTGGTTGTTTAGCGCCTGATGCTGAGCCGCGCGCAACTGACCATATCGATGAGATGCAGCAGATGATTGGCAATTTGGTCAGCAATGACTATGCTTATGCGGGCGATAATGGCGACGTCTATTATGCGGTCGATAGCTTCCCTGATTATGGCAAATTATCTAAACGCAATTTGGACGATATGCAAGCGGGCTCGCGCGTTGATGTCGAAAATGACAAGCGCAATCCGTTTGACTTTGTATTGTGGAAAGCGGCGAAACCTAGTGAGCCACAATGGGCATCACCATGGGGTCAAGGGCGTCCGGGCTGGCATATCGAATGCTCGGCGATGTCGACCAAATGCCTTGGTGATACTTTTGATATTCACGGCGGCGGGCATGACTTACAGTTTCCGCATCATGAAAACGAGATAGCGCAGTCTGAGGCCGCGACGGGCTGCGAGTACGCACGTAATTGGATGCACGTTGGTTTTATCAATGTCGACGGCGAAAAGATGTCCAAATCGCTAAATAACTTCTTTACCATTCGCGATGTGATTGCCAAGTATCATTCTGAAACGGTGCGCTTTTTCTTGTTATCAAGTCACTATCGCAGCCAAGTCAACTTCTCAGACAAAGCCTTAGATGAAGCGCACAATAGCCTAAGCAGATTGTATCAAGCATTAAAAGCGGCTGAACAGCAAAAAGGACAAGCACTCATTATCGATGATGCGCTAACAAACTCTGCTTATGAAAGTGCTGCCGGACAAGATTTTATCAAAGCCATGAATGATGATTTTAATAGCTCAACGGCTATTAGCGTATTATTTGGGCTGGCACGAGATATCAATAAAGCTATCAAAACGGAAAACACAGAGGCTGCATGGCAGTTGGCGCAGCAACTGAAAGCCTTGGCGCAAACGTTAAATATATTGCAGCTGCCGGTACAGCAGTTTTTACAAGCGGTCGTGGGTGAGGCGCAAGAAGGCAGTTTGTCCGATGACGCTATCGATGGATTAATTACCGAGCGTGCCGATGCCAAAACCAATAAAAACTTTGCCCGTGCTGATGAGATACGTGAGCAATTAAAGAATGCGGGTATTGAGCTTGAAGACAGCCGTGCGGGTACGACTTGGCGCCGTGCTTAAATCGTATTCTAGCTATAAGCAATTGTATCAATTAACATTTTACCCTCAAATTAAGTCAGCTTTACGCTGGCTTTTTTTGGTTCAGTGCATTAGCTTTATCTTATAGTCAAAATTGATGTTTAACTGTACTAAATCATTTCATTAATCAGCCTAGAACCTTAACGTATGAAACATTCCTCTCAGTCTTTGACGGCTAAAAATACCCAAGCTCCGTATATGGGCAATATGGGCGACGCTGATGTTTCTGGTTGTAAAAGTCTAGACACTATTAAAGGTAGGCATAAATTAACCGTGAGGCATTTACACATACGTCATTTTATTTCCAGTATTTCCGTCATTATCCTAATTATTGTCTATCTGCCAGCTTATGCGGCTAGTCATTCAGCGAATGACAATGCAACGATCAACAATCAAAACGAAACAACTGCGCCAATCACCGAGGCGCCAGAAAACATCGTTGACTATGCATCGCAACGGATCGATAAGATCAAAAAAGAGGGCGTCAATGTCTCTGCAATTGCTGAAGAGGTCATTAGTCCGTTTGAGAAAAAAACCAAGCAGCAGGCAGGCGTGTTGCAGGGCGACTCTGGTCTGACGGGTGATTATAACGAAAGTTATTATGCTTTAAATAAGCTCAATGTCGGCTTGCCGCCACTATCTGAGCCACCGAATTTATCGACACCACTGGCAACGCTAGAGTTTTTTCAATCGGCAGTTATCAAGCAGCAGTATGATTTGGCTGCTTATGCGCTCAATATGAACTTGATTGACGAGGAGTTGCAGCGTAATCAAGCAATAGAGCTTGCTAAACAGCTCGATTTTTTATTGATGGAGAAAAAGCTGTATGCGTTTGATAAATTGCCTGACCGTCCTGATGGTTTGATAGAACCACCGCTTGGTAGCAATAATAGTATCCAAGGTATTCCACGGCGCTCAATCCAGTTGGGTTATATCGACTATCGTGATCGCCGTGTGCCGCTGCATCTTGAACGCGTACGTATCGATGACAGCCCGCCTTTTTGGGTGTTTTCCGCGCAAACGGTTGCCAATATCGATAAGCTGTATGAGCAATATCAGCCTGCCAAGTTTGAGCGTTATTTGCCCGACTGGACCAAATTAAAAGTCTTTGGCATTGCCATTTGGGAATTTATCGCCTTATTTTTGTTCTTTTTCTTTACCATGGGAGCTGGTTGGTTGCTCAGTAAAGCGGCTGGTAAACTGCTCAATTGGTACGTTTTAGATAAAGAGGGCAATCGGCTCGCCACCATTCATCATAACGGCGTCGAGGACTTGGTCAATAAGCTGACCGTACCTTTGACGTTTACCATCAGCTTCTCCGCGGTTTATACCTTGGTATCGGGCGGCTTTCCTTACTTAGATGCGCTTGCCTCATCGACACGCCCCATTATTTGGATTGGGCTGGTGCTAAGCGCTATGTGGCTGGGTACACGCGCCATTAATTTCTTTGCCAATCGTTATAAAGATTTGCAAATCGAAAATTTAAGCGAAGAGCAGTTTGATAAAGGCCGCAGTCGCCGCACCTATGTGTCTATTTTTCGCCGCGTCTTTATCTTTGTGATGATTTTAGGCGGTATTTGGATAGGTCTGAGTGAATTTACCAATATTGATGGTTTGGGTAAAACCTTACTCACCTCGGCCGGGATTGCGGGTGCGGTGATAGGTATTGCCGCCCAGCCTATCTTGGGTAATATCATCGCAGGCATGCAAGTCGCTATTACCCAGCCGGTGCGTATCGGTGATACGGTGATGATGGAGGGCGAGTGGTGCACGATTGAGGATTTAGGTTATACCTATGCGGTACTAAAAACCTGGGATGAGCGCCGTTTGATTGTGCCGATGCGGCATTTTATCACTGAGATTGTCGAGAACTGGTCACATACTGAGTCGCATCAAATATCAGTGATTTATTTATATGTCGATTATGGTGCCGATATCGAAGCGATACGACAAAAATATATTGAGCTGGTCAAAGACAGTGAGCTATGGGATAGTGATACCGAGCCTGAGATGTATACGGTATCGGTAACAGAGACCACTATCAAGCTGCGCTGTAGCCAAGCGTCCGATAGCCCGCTCAATGCTTGGATGCTTGAATGTGAAGTGCGTGAGCAAATGCTAAGCTACTTATATAGCGAACAGAAGGATTATCTACCAGCGGAACGTTTTATCGTTAAAACAGAAACATAGTAACGATGTAAGAGCATGGCAAAATAAAGGCATCATCTAGCAAAATAAGCTGACAAATATGTTATGCGAAGGCTTGCTTTATTTGTTATAATATGGCGTTATTTTTAAGGGATAATTCAGTTATTAAGCGTCGGGTAATCAGATGTTAGAAGGTTTAGAAGCGCGATATTAGCAATTCTACTTTCCTAAGCATTTTATTACCGCTGATAAACAGATGACATGCCGAGTGATATCCGTATTTAAGGTTTGTTCCTCATGGTTTTTTCACAATTCTAGCCGCTTTATTTTGGCGTATTGATTTTGATAAAGCTTTCGTTTATCGACGTGATACTGCATTGCCCACCCATCAAAATAACCACCACTAGGGGTCTGTATGTTGCGAATTGTCGATGAAGCCTTAACCTTTGATGACGTTTTATTATTACCAGCTTATTCTGAAATCCTACCAAAAGCTGCTGATTTAACGACCCGCCTAACCAAAAATATCACTTTAAACTTACCGATGATTTCGGCTGCGATGGATACCGTCACTGAATCTGAGATGGCCATCACTATGGCGCAGCTTGGTGGTTTGGGTATTTTGCACAAGAGCATGGATATCGATAAGCAGGCCATGCAAGTACGCCGCGTTAAAAAATTCGAAGCGGGTACAGTTGTCGATCCTATTACCGTGCACCCAGAGATGACCATCGGTGAGCTATTAAGATTGACCCAAGATAACAATATCTCAGGGGTACCTGTGGTTGAGAAGGGTACCGATAAAGTCATCGGTATCGTCACCCACCAGCCATATCATGACGCCAAAAGATCAGCTCGTCACTGTTAAAGAAGGTGAAAGTAACGAAAATATCAAAAAACTTCTTCATGAGCACCGTATTGAAAAAGTGATTGTGATTAATGATGATTTTCGTTTGCGTGGTTTGATTACGGTCAATGATTTTTCCAAAGCGGAAAATAACCCTAATGCTTGTAAAGATGAGCAGGGTCGCCTGCGCGTTGGCGCCGCTGTCGGTACTGGCGCTGATACCCAAGCACGTGTTGAAGCCTTAATTGCTGCTGACGTCGATATCATCGTTGTTGATACTGCGCATGGTCACTCAAAAGGCGTGATTGATAAAGTTTCTTGGATTAAAAAGCACTATCCAAACGTTCAGGTTATCGGTGGTAATATTGCCACAGGTGATGCCGCTAAAGCATTACGTGATGCTGGTGCAGATGCCGTTAAAGTAGGTATTGGCCCTGGGTCTATCTGTACCACGCGTATTATTGCGGGTGTTGGTATGCCGCAAATCTCGGCAATCGATAGTGTCGCAAGCGCACTACAAGACAGTATTCCACTGATTGCTGATGGCGGTATCCGCTATTCAGGTGATATGGCAAAAGCCATCGCTGCTGGCGCATCTTGCATCATGGTTGGTTCATTGATGGCGGGTACCGAAGAAGCGCCAGGTGAGGTTGAGCTATTCCAAGGTCGCTACTATAAAGCCTATCGCGGCATGGGAAGCTTGGGCGCGATGTCAGGTCAAAACGGCTCATCAGATCGCTATTTCCAAGATGCCAAAGACGGCGTAGAAAAACTGGTACCAGAAGGTATCGAAGGCCGCGTACCTTATAAAGGCCCAGTTTCTGGTATTGTCAATCAGATGATGGGTGGCCTACGCTCATCGATGGGTTATACTGGTTGTGCGACCATTGAAGAGATGCGTACTAAGCCGCAGTTTGTCAAAGTGACTTCAGCAGGTATGAAAGAATCTCATGTCCATGATGTGCAGATTACCAAAGAAGCGCCTAATTATCGCGTCGATTAATCATTTTTTAACGTTAGTGAGGTGTAGGTTATCGGCTCTGTAGCGTTGCCGTGATACCAAGATACAAACAGCCAACAATGCTTTGTTATTGTTGGCTGTTTTTTTTGTAAAATACAACATTAAACTCTTCTATCTATAATTTAGACGCCTTTTTATTATTTAAACGCCTTGTCTCGGTTTAAGGCTTATACTTGATGTATTTTAAAAACACTTCGCTAATGTTGGAGTAGGTTTTTAGTAGCCTTAAAAAGAACAAGGCGCATAGAAAGAGAGCAAAAAAAGAAAATTTATAGCAGCAGACCGTTTTAAAAGGGTTTCTAAAAAAGCGATTTTCTATAAATAAGCTTCTTTTAAACCCATGAAAGTCTGTGCGCACGTTTGATTTTTTACTTTATAAAATTGAGGAATAATAATAATGAGTTATTTTGGCACTGATGGTATTCGCGGCAAATTTGGTGAGTTACCGATTACCCCTGATTTTATTTTGAAGTTAGGTTATGTGACGGGGCTGGTGCTGATAGAAAATAATAATAACCCTGCGCGCAAACCCAGTGTGGTGATAGGTAAAGACACGCGTCTGTCTGGCTATGTGATTGAAGGAGCGCTGCAAGCTGGCTTTAATGCTGCTGGTGTCGACGTCCATATGTTAGGGCCGCTACCAACGCCTGCTATCGCGCATTTGACCCGCAGTTTTAACGCCGATGCTGGCGTGGTCATTTCTGCTTCGCACAATCCTTATTTTGATAATGGCATCAAATTCTTTTCAGCTGATGGCAAAAAACTGACCGATGAGATGCAAAGCGCAATCAATGATAAATTGACCACAATTATGGACGCCTCAAATTCCACTACTAATGCCATCATGCCAATTCTCGATCCAGCACAACTGGGTAAAAACAATCGTATTAATGATGCGAAAGGTCGCTATATCGAATTTTGTAAAGGTAGCTTTCCTTATCAATACGACTTAGACCATTTAACCGTCGTCGTCGACTGTGCCAATGGGGCTGGTTATAGCGTTGCGCCGCGTGTTATGCGCGAGCTTGGCGCCAATGTTATCGCAATTAATAATAAACCTGATGGCATTAATATCAATGCCAATTGCGGCTCAACCCATCCTGAAAATCTGCAAAAAGCGGTACTTGAATACGAGGCTGATGTCGGTATTGCTTTAGATGGCGATGGTGACCGTATCGTGATGGTCGATGAAGCCGGTGAGCTAGTCGATGGCGATGGTATTTTGTATGTACTTGCTACTCAAGGTCAAACCAAAGCCGAAGGCGTCGTGGGTACCTTGATGAGTAACATGGGTTTAGAGTTGGCGTTAAAAGACGCGGATATCGCCTTTACCCGTGCAAAAGTAGGCGACCGCTATGTCATGCAAGAGCTTGAAGCCAATGGTTGGATACTAGGCGGTGAGCCATCTGGTCATATTTTATGCTTGGATAAAAGCCGCACCGGTGATGCTATTATCGCAGGTTTGCAAGTGCTCGCAGTGATGCAAGCACGCGGTAAAGCACTTAGTGATTTGACTGAAGGTTTTGAAGTGTTACCACAAAAACTGGTCAATGTACGCTTATCGCAAATGCAAGACCCATTTGAGCATGAAGAGCTTGTCGCAGCTTTTGATAAAGCGCGCGCTACTTTAGAAGGTCGCGGTCGCCTGCTTATCCGTCAGTCAGGTACAGAGCCGATGATTCGAGTTATGGTTGAGTCAGACGATGAGATAGAATGCGATGTGATGGCCAATGATTTGGCCGATAAAATCAAAACAGTGTTAGGCTAAACGTCTTGGTTAAATAGACTTATATTAATAATATTCGAAAGTTAGCGAGAAACAATCATGAGTATGGATTTTACTGATCAGCGCTTATCGTATGAGAAAGGGCAACTCGACCAACAGTCAGTACCAAATTCACCATTTGAGCTGCTACACGCTTGGATGAATGAAGCGATAGCAGAAAAGGTGCAAGAACCTTATGCGATGAGTTTAGCGACGTGCGGCGCGGACAATAAGCCAAGCGTGCGTATTGTTTTGCTGCGCGAGATTACTGACACAGGCATCGTGTTCTATACCAATTACAAAAGCGCCAAGGGTCAAGATATCGCTGAAAACCCCAATGCCGAAGCCCTGTTTTTTTGGCATAAGCTTGAGCGTCAAATCCGTATCAGCGGCAGCATTGCTAAAATAGACGCTACTAAATCAGCAGCCTATTTCCAAAAACGTCCGCATGATAGTCAAGTGGGCGCGTGGGTTAGCCAGCCGCAAAGTGGTGAGGTTGCCAATCGCGAGGTCATGGAACAAACGTTTGAGCAGTTGCAAAATGATTATCCAGCAGACAGTCAAGTACCAACCCCTGAGTTTTGGGGTGGCTATGAGATTACGATTGAGAGCATCGAGTTTTGGCAAGGCCGCGCTAATCGTATGCATGACCGCATTGTTTATACGCAAGATAAGACTGGCACGGGCGACGCGGTAAAATGGACCACCAAACGCTTGTTACCATAAAATTAGCTCATTTAAGCTAAAATCTACTGAAAATAAGATATTGCAAAAATTAAAAAGCCTCTTTAAACCTAACACGTTAGGCATTTAAAGAGGCTTTTTTTGCGCTGATTTTTAGCCTAATTCTTTGCACTAATTTCTTGCTTTGGTATCGACATTCACTGACACTGACATACCTGGACGTAACTGCGCAAGGTTAGGCTGGTTTTGGTCTAAATCAATTCTGACAGGAACGCGCTGGGCAATTTTGATATAGTTACCCGTCGCAGGGTTGGCAGCGCCGGCACTAAATTCGCTGCCCGTTGCAGGCGAGATATTACTGACATGACCGCGAAATTTGGCACCGCCAAGGGCATCGACATGAATAGTGGCGGGCTCACCGATACGCATATTGGCCACTTGCGTTTCTTTAAAGTTGGCAATAATCCATACGCCTTTTGGTACGATATACATCAGCTGCGTACCTGCGCTCACGTATTGTCCTTCTTTGACACTGATTTGACTCAGCTGCCCAGATTCCGGTGCCTTAATAACGGTATTGTCTAAATTAATCTGAGCTTGCTTGGCACCGGCTTCTGCACTCTTAATATTGGCATCTAAAGATGAGCGGCTACCGCTGGTCTTTTCGCTTGCCTCACGAGCCACTTGTAAATTCGCTTCTGCTTGTTGCACGTTGGCCTGCGCTTTTGCAAGTTGCGCTTTGATATGCGCCACTTCTGCCTTTGATACCGCGCCGATAGCGTCTAAACCTTGATAGCGCTTGACATCTTCACGCGCACTGTCGACGCTGACTTTAGCGCTATATAAGTCCGCCTCGCGTGCTTCGATTTGCGCTTGACTGGTTCCTGTATCCTGCGCATTACTAGCGCGATTGGTTACAGCGATTTCAATGTTTGCCTGCGCTTGCTCAAGCTGCTGTCTAAAAGTACGGTCGTCTATTCTGATTAATAAATCACCTTCTTTAACATTGGCAAAATCCTCAACCGCCACCTCAGTCACGTATCCAGATACTTGCGGACTGATAATGGTGGTTTGTCCTTTAACAAAAGCATTATTGGTCTGCTGGACCGTCGGGGTAAAAGGCGGCAGCTTCCAAGCATACAAAATTAAGGCCACACCAATAACAATCAAGGCGATTAGTATGCCTAAATTTAAATAAGATTTCTTCTTTGGCGACCAGCCGTCGCTGCTAGGAATCGGCTCCTTTGGCGGCATAGGCGGCATGGACGACTCATCATTTGCGAGCCTGTCGTTAGCTGATTTATCTAGATTGACCGCAGCACTTAGATGATTTGTTGCATCAGGGACATGATTGTCGTTGGTTAGCGCGTCAGAGGTAGGCTTAGGGTTTTGGTTAAGCTCATCAGATTTTTCTTGACTCATGCCGAGCTCCTAAAGTTTGAATAGTCATCATAAGTTTTTTGCATTAATTAATGTGTTAAGTGGCATTTTTAAATGAAGAAAATGCTTTAATTATTCGGGCTATTTTGCTTCGCGCATTTTTGCAATCGCTGCCAATTCTTTAGCTAGTGGATTACGTTTATGGTAGCGATGATACAAGTAATTTAGTAATAAAATCAGCGTTGTGATGGAGGCGATAGTTGCCATAAGAAAAAATAAATCAGCATAGGCGGCGACCGTTGCTTGGCGCTGAATGCCTTGCAATACTTGTCCCATCGCTGCGACATTTGCTTGATTGGCATCCGTGATTTGGGTAGATAACATACGACCTGCGCCTGCGACTTGTGCCATTAAGGCCGGGTCGCCTAAATTAAACGAGCTGACCATATCGGCGTAGTGCATCTGTGTGCGTATGGTGGTAAACGCTTGAATCGCTGCTGCGCCTGCAAGTCCGCCAATGGTCTGCGAGATGCTAAAAATAACCGAAAAACTAATAATATAAGCGGGGCCGTTAGCGATAGCGCGAAACATCCCTTCAAAAACCATGGGACCCATAAAGTAAACGGCAGCAAAGGCAATCATAAATTGACTGACATAAAACATATAAGGGGCAGAATTTAGCGAAATATCTGTATCTAGCCAGGCGCCAACCGCAATCAGGGCGACAGCGAAAATGACTGGACGGCGTAAATCCATCGCATTGGTCCTAAAAATACTGATGACCAAGGCCAGAACGCTAGCGGCAAGTATCACCGCATAAAAGGTAATCAACTGATCATTTCCGTAGCCCAAATTGGCCAGTAAACCTGCTGCACCGACATTTTGCTCGGATAATAAAATACGCATCACCGCGCCGGTTATCGTAAAAGCGATGATATTGCGGCTACGCATCCAGCGCACTTGTAACATTGGGTTTTTACGGTGCGTTTCAATCCATAAGGCGATGCTAATCGTCACCACCGCGATGATGAGCGGATAGCTTAGCCAAGGCGTCGTCCACCACTGGATACGCCCTTGTACCAAAAAGACTGCTAACGCTGCAAGTCCGCTAGCAAAAAACGCAAAGCTTAAAAAATCCAGTTTTTCGAATACTTTTTCGGTATTGCCAGGTGGTAGCTCTAAGATATTAATCAGGGCAAAGCAAATCAGGGTTAAGCCCAATTCAAACAAAAATAGCGTTTCAAGCTGGCCGTCGACCGCAAGATATGGGGAGATAATTCTTGAGAGAGGAATGCCAAATTGTACTAATCCAAACCCCAAAATCAGACCGCTAATGCGTTTGGCGGTTGGCATGCCTTGCAGGCAATAAAAAATAGCCAACACCGTCATGGCACTAGCAACCATGCCACTTAAGCCGCGGGCAATGATTTCTAGATAATAAGGCTCAATGATAATAGCGCTGGTGTCTAAGAGATGGCTACTGACCAACCATTGTAAACTTGTAGTCGCTAACAGTGAGAACAGGGTGATTTTGCTAAAGAGCGCCATACCAAATTGCTGACGGATTTTGTATAGCAGCACGGTGATACAAGCATTGGTCATATTATAGGCGACGGATATCCAGCCACCTTCGACTGGCGTCAAGCCCATTTCACCTTGGATTTGGGTCAGATTCGCCACCAATAAACCATTTTGAAAGCTGGCGGTGATGCCAATAAAAATACCAATCAATAGATAAAATACTTTGCGGCGCGTAGGATGGTCGGGTGTGGCGGGAGAACCCACCATAAAGGGTTGTTCGTGCGGTTTGAATTGGTATTCATTGCTCATTGTCTATCGCCACCTGCTAAAAGTAGAAAGATAAAGTGACATCGTAGGATTCCTAGACGAGCAATAATTGGACGAGCTATTATCAAATTGAGCCATAAGTGCTTCATTTAGTAGCTATAAATAGTAGCTATAAAAAATAAAAAACAGTCAAAGGACTGTTTGCATTATTTTATCATGATTTCAATTTGAGGCTATTTTGCGATTGTACTTTTTTAGTTTAAAAAGGTGAAAGCATTTATTGTTACGCTTAAAAATATAGGTAATTGCTCTTTGATTTAGACTTTTTTAGCCATGGGCTGCTCAATTGAATGTATTTAAACAACCTGACAACCGTTGATTATTTATAAATATGGCGCTTGACTGAGCTACGCTCTAGGTTCAAACTATGATGCTGATTTATCCTCTTTTTTGGAGGCATAATGACAGTATAATAAGAAATACAGGGCTATATTTAATGGCCGCTACAAGGAAAGTAAAATGGATTTTGCCCACATTATTCCACCCAAAGCCCCGAGTGCGTGGCTTGATATGGACGCGCTCGATCATAATATAACACTGGTCAACCAAAAAACTAAGTCTGTTCAACTACGCTTGGCGACCAAATCTATTCGCTCTATCGACGTTCTGCACTACATTAAAGACAAATCTCCTAACTTTATCGGCCTGATGTCTTATGCGGCCGACGAATCCGTGTATCTGTTAGAAAATGGCTTTGATAATATTCTCTGCGCTTATCCAACTTTGGACATGGTAAGCGTTACTGCAACCTTTAACCATACCAAGCAAGGCGCAACCATGATTTGGATGGTCGATCGCCCAGAACATGTGGATGTGCTGAATGAAGTTGCCAAAGCGCACGATGTCATTATTGATGTTTGTCTCGATATCAATATGTCGATGCCGCTGCCCAAGCTGTATTTCGGTACCAAACGTTCAGCATTAATGAGCATCAAAGACGTAAAAAAGCTACTAAAGCATATCAAAAAATATCCCAATATTAAGGTCAGTGCGGCAATGGGCTATGAGGCACAAATTGCGGGTTTGCCCGAGCATTTACCGGGTAAAACTGTGTTGTCGCCTGCGATTCGTTTATTAAAAAATCGCTCACAAAAACAAGTGAGTAAGCGCCGCCGCTCAATCATTGACTATCTCAAAAACCAAGGTTATACGCTTAAGCTCGTCAATGGGGGCGGCAGTGGCAGTATGGATTTCACCTCAAGCCAGCCTGAGGTTAGCGAAATAACGGTTGGTTCTGCCTATTATAAACCGGCGTATTTTGATTATATGGATAGCATGCATGAGTTTAAGCCTGCCGCGGGCTTTGTGCTGCCTGTGACGCGTCAGCCGGAAAAAGGCGTGATTACCTGTCATAGTGGCGGCTTTATTGCCTCGGGTGCGACAGGTGCCGATAAAGCACCGGTCATTCATTATCCCAAACATTTATCCCTATTGAACGATGAAGGTTTTGGTGAAGTACAAACGCCGATGGCAATTGGCAAAACGGACAATGATGATGAGATGCCGCGTCTTAATATTGGCGATATGGTTTGGTGTCGTCATGCAAAAGCAGGCGAGCTGTGTGAACATTTTAATGAACTCATTTGTTATCGACAATCTGCTCAATCTGCAGCAGACGGCTTTGTAAGCGACAGTTATGCAAGAAACGGTGTTGTAAGCGACGGAACGCTTGCAGAGCAAAGGCAAAAAAAACACAAAGAACAAATGCAGCAAACGATGATAACTTACCGAGGAGAGGGAAAATGTTTTCATTAAGGCAGTGGCAAGGAAGCAATGAATGGCAAAATTGGGTAGGGTACGAGCGTGCGGCCCCTGAGCAAAAACTCACGCCCTCATCGGTTGCAGAACTACAAGAGATTGTGAAAAATGCACGGGCAAATAAAAAGCGCGTTAGAGTCACGGGCGCGGCGCATTCTTTTAGTGGCTGCGCGAAACCTGAAGAAATTGCCGTCAGTTTACATAATATGCGCGGCCTTATCTCAGTTGATAAAGAGGCGAAGCTTGCCACTTTACATGCCGGTACTTATTTATATGAAATTGGCGCAGCGCTCAAAGAGCATGGTTTGGCATTAGAAAATATGGGCGATGTACAAGCACAGACCATTGCTGGTGCTGCCAGTACCGCAACTCATGGCACAGGGATTACTTTGGGCTCGATTGCCAATCAAGTGGTAACGTGGGAATGGGTCGATGGTAAAGGAGAACTGCATACTCATCATCGCGGCGACCCGAACACTGACGAGCTAGGTAATGCCTTACATGCTAGCCTTGGTATGCTTGGTATTTTTACCAAATTAACGCTTAAGGTGGTCGATATCTACGGACTTAAAGAGTCCAATGAAGTCTTAGATTTTGAAGAAGGCTTGGCACGTTTTCATGAAACCGCGCACAGCCATCGTCATTTAGAATGGTTTTTGTTTCCTGGCACCAATAAGATTCAGCAAAAGACGCTGTCAGTGATAGCACCGAAACCAATGACGAGCACGCAAAAACTCAGAGACCATTTTGACAGTGTGGTCACTTTAAATGGTGCTTTTTATGTACTGTGTGAGCTGGCTCGTATGAAACCGTCTCTGACCAAAAAGGTCAGTGAAATATCAGCAAGCTCCATTCCTAATACCAAGCGTGAAGGTTACAGCTACGAGGTGTTTCCGACACCGCGCGGCGTCAAATTTAATGAATCTGAGTATTTTATCAAGTTATCTGATTTTGATGAATGTATCTCAGAGGTCAATCATATTTTATTAAATGATAACAAAGGCTCGCACTTTCCTATTGAGGTGCGCACGCATAAAGGCGAGACGGGCATGCTCAGTCCTACGCAGGGAGAGGATTGCGCGGTATTATCGTTCCACGTCTATAAAGGTATGGACTGTGAGCCATTGTTTAAATGGCTGTACGAGTATATGAAAAAATGGCAGGGTCGCCCGCATTGGGGTAAAGTGAATAAATTGAGCCGTATAGAGCTGCAAAGCTTATATCCTAAGCTCAATCGCTTTTTGGAGATACGCCGCGAGTATGACCCTGATAATGTCTTTATGAATAGCTGGCTTGAGCAAAAGTTTTGCCTTTAAAGCCCTTATCAGCTTAGCCATAAAAAAAACAGCTCATAAAGAGCTGTTTCTTCATATTAAACCATTAAAATGTCTTACTTAGCGCTTAATAGAGTCATCATAGTTGGCTTCCAAACGCATGGCGCGTTGGTAGCTATCAATGCTCGTCAGTTGCAAAGCATACTGTTTGATATGGGTGTAGTCTTCTAACGCGCCGCGCTTAGCGAGCATGATTAAATCAAACGACAGCATGAAGTCTGCACCACTGAGTTTGTTGCTGACGATAAACGTTTTGTCTTTCACCTCATTATCTAAATAGCTCAGGAGTTTGTGCTTTTCTTGAGCGATATAACCGGTCAAAAACGCATTGTCGCCAACGCCTGCTTTAGTGGCAAACAGCTCAAGCAATAGTGGCAACATCAGCGAGCTTTCGGCAAAGTGAATCCACTGCAAGTAATGACCATAGTCAGTGCTGTCGGTGGCAGGGCGTAATTGCTCTGGCGCAAAACGCTCAATCAATAGCTCGATTATCGCCCCAGATTCGGCGTAAAGCTCGCCATCCATCTCAATAACCGGAGATTTACCGAGTGGATGAATTGCTTTTAGGCTATCAGGTGCTAGATGCGTGTTGGCATCGCGCTGATGGCTAATGATTTCATAAGGTTGCCCCAATTCTTCTAGTAGCCATAGCGTACGTAGTGAGCGTGATTGATTAAGATGATGTAAGCGAATCATGATGTCAGCCTTTTTGCTGTATTTTATATTAAGCGTTCAGTTTAGCCAGTAAGCGTTTAGCAGCTTCTTCTGATGAGGCTGGGTTTTGACCAGTAATCAATAGACCGTCTTCGACGACATACGATTCCCAATCTGCGCCTTTTTGATAGTCACCACCATTGGCTTTTAAAACGTCTTCCAATAAGAAAGGTACGACGTCAGTGAGCTGTACGCCTTCTTCTTCGGTATTGGTAAAGCCCGTAACTTTTTTACCTTTGACCAAATACTCACCGTCGATTTTGACGTTTTTCAGCGCTGCAGGAGCGTGACAAACAAAAGCAACCGGCTTGTCTTGCTTAACAAAGCTTTCAATTAACTCGATAGAATTTTTATCGACTGCCAAATCCCATAATGGACCATGACCGCCTGGATAAAAGACAGAATCGAAGTCTTCGGCTTTTACGTCGGCAAGCTTTTTGGTATTGGCAAGACGCTCTTGCGCCTCTTTATCTTCTTTAAAGCGTTTGGTGTCCTTGGTTTGCGCATCTTCCGTATCGCTACTCGGATCGAGTGGTGGTTGACCGCCAGCAGGAGAGGCTAAGGTAATATTGACGCCAGCATCTAAAAAAGCATAGTAAGGGGCGGCAAATTCTTCCAGCCAAAAACCCGTTTTCTTACCGGTATCGCCTAATTTATCGTGTGAGGTTAGTACCATTAAAATGTTCATAATTACCCTTATTTATTATTGATATTGATTGTTAAATATTGCTGAGAGACTCTATTGCTCTTGGCGGTGCGCTATTTAATATAACTACTACTGAACGTCGGCAACTTTAACCACGGTTTTACCGAAGTTCTTACCCTCTAACATGTCAAAGAAAGCTTGCGGCGCTTGTGCCAAACCATCGACGATATGCTCTTTGGTTTTAACTTTACCCGACTCAACCCATTCACCCATGGTTTTTAAGAACTCTGGGAAATGATCGCCGTACTCTTCAAAGATAATAAAACCTTTGATAGTCAGGCGTTGGCTCAGGATAAGACCCATCAACATACCGAGACGGTCTTTGCCATCAGGAAGGTCAGTCGCATTATATTGCGACACTAGGCCGCACACTGGGATACGCGCATGGGCATTAAGTAATGGCAATACGCCATCGAGTACTTTACCGCCAACGTTTTCGTAATAGATGTCGGTACCATCTGGGCAACCGTTTTTCAGCTGTTCGGCAAAGTCGTCGGCTTTATGATCGATACAAACATCAAAGCCCAATTCTTCAACTGCATAGGCACATTTTTCCGCACCACCTGCCACACCAACGGTACGTAAGCCTAAATGCTTACCGACTTGTCCGACGGTTGCGCCCACAGGACCAGTTGCTGCTGCGACGACTAAGGTTTCGCCTTTTTTTGGTTTACCGATATCGGTCAAACCCATGTAGCCGGTAAAGCCTGGCATACCAAGGACACCCAAACCATACGAAGGGTTGGACATATTCTTATCAAGTTTTAGCACGCCTTCGCCATCACTGACGCTATAATCCTGCCAGCCTGAATTTGATACCACCAAATCACCAACGGCAAATTTATCGATATTAGATTCGACCACTTGGGCGACCGTGCCACCCATCATCACATCGCCGACTTCTAGTGGGTCAGCATAGCTTTTTGACGCGCTCATACGTCCGCGCATGTAGGGGTCAAGCGACATGTAGACCGTGCGCAGTAGCATTTGCTTGTCGTTAGGCGTTGGGATGTCGCTGGTGGTCAGCTCAAAGTTATCTTTAGTAGGAGCGCCATTCGGGCGGCTAGCAAGTTTGATTTGACGATTTTGTTGTTGGTTTTGTTGTTCATTAAAGCTCATGTTAAAGCTCCTTATTCTAGTTATTGGTTGTCATTATTGGTTTTTTTAACGTTTTAACGTTCTTAAAGTCAGTAGCCATAGCAAGGTGGATGGCTACCGATTGTTGTGGATAAGAAATTTACGATGATAAGACTTTAAATGATTAGGCTTTGCTCGTCACGGCGCGTTCTAAGATGCGGCGTGATACGTCTAAATCATTTTTACCATGCTCGCCCAATTTCACCATTTTGTGTGCTTCAAGTTGCTTAATGATAGGGTCAATCGCCGACTTATCTAATTCAGCATCTTCTAAGCTCACTGGTAAGCCAAGCTCGCGGAAGAAGTTCTCAGTATGCACAATAGCAGTTTCGATAACGGTATCGTCGTCTAAATCTGTATCTGTAATGTTCCAAACGTTACGCGCATATTGGAGTAATTTGTCTTTTTTACTGTCTTTAAGCTCACGCATGACTGACGGCAGTACAATCGTGAGCGTACGAGCATGGTCAATCGCGTGGAGTGAGGTCAATTCATGACCAATCATATGCGTCGTCCAATCTTGTGGTACGCCCGTGCCAATCAGACCATTCAATGCCATGGTTGCCGTCCACATGATGTTTTTACGCGTTTCTAAATTCTCTGGGTCGGCCTTGACCGCTTTACCTTCTTCGATAAGAATTTTTAATAAGCTCTCAGAAAAGGCATCTTGCACTTTGGCATTAATAGGATAGGTAAGGTACTGCTCCATGACGTGAACAAAGGCGTCAGCGACACCGTTCATCACTTGGCGCTTAGGTAAGGTCAAGGTTTTGGTAGGGTCCAAAATTGAGAATTTAGGGAAGGTAAGCGGGTTACCAAAGGGTAGTTTTGCTTGGCGTTCGCTATAGTTAATCACGCCGCCAGAGTTCATCTCAGAACCGGTCGCTGGAATGGTCAATACTGCGCCTAAATCAATCGCTGAGTCGATGTTTTTGCAATAGCTGGTCAGTGCATCCCATGCTTTTTCACGAGAAACGGTACCATCCGTGCTGCCATCTTCGGTTAATGAGGAAACAAGGGCGACAAACTTACTACCATCGATAACTGAACCGCCGCCAACGGCCAATAAGAAATCAATATTATGTTTATTGACCATATCAGCAGCTTTTAGCAGCGTGGTAAATTCTGGATTGGCTTCAATACCGCCAAACTCAAATACTTCACGGTTGCCGTTAGCAGCTAGTGCATTTTTTACTTCATCTAAGGTACCAGTACGCTGCGCTGAACCACCGCCGTAAGTGATTAATACGCGTGCATCGGTTGGCACCAGTTCTGACAATTTCTTGATTTGACCTTCGCCAAAGACGATACGAACGGGATTGTAATATTGAAAGTTATTCATAGTTTTCCTAATTTACCTAGTTTCTATTGAGAAGTTTTAAGATAGTTTTAACCAATACAAATTTTAATGAGTATCGAGCTTTTTTATATTAAATATGGTTATAGCGTTTATTGCTATCTGTGCGCATTGTACAGTAATTAGACCGGTCGTCTAGTATTTTATTATGAATTTTACAAAACTATCGTATAACTGAAAATCATCTTTTATCAGTTAGCGGTCTAAATGGTTACTCATGGAAATCCTGAATAATATTTAGCGACCAAGTTGCGAGGTGGTCATCAGCCAAACTTCTGCCAATGGTGTATCGGTTTGGCTGATCTTAGCAATGAGACTGGCGCCCAACCATGCAAAATACCAACGCTTAGCCATACTCTCAGCGGCGATATTCTCAGGATGAGGGATTGAGCCATCTGCCCAACCGGCTTTTATTTGCTCAGCAATCCAATTAACAGTTTGCTGATAACCTGCATACAAGGCTTTACGCATGGTTTCTGAGATATCAGCCACTTCAGCGCTGAGCTTAACCACTAAGCATTTTTCATGGTCGCAGCCGTTTTGCTGGGTGTCATACCAGTTCTGAAAATAGTTATAAATCTTTTGTTGCGCGCTAATATCTTCAGCTGCAATCGACTCTAAGCGCTTTTTATAGTTAGCAAAATAATGCTCGATGATGGCTTCACCAAAGGCTTCTTTTGAAGCAAAGTAATGATAAAACGAGCCTTTAGGTACACCGGCAGTATCGAGTATTTGTTTGATACCGACAGCGGTAAAGCCTTTTTGGGCAATGAGCTTATAACCTATCGCTAATAGATGCGCCTTAGTATCGGATGGAATAGGGGTGGTAATATCGGACATGAAGAGAATGTTCTCCTTAGGGCGTTATTTAGTTATGTAATCGAATGAAAATCAGTTAAATCGAAACTAGGGTTGAGAGCGCTGCTTTGATAATAGTTTTAAGCGTTACGTTTTCTCAACAATACATAATGATAAATTATTCTTATTTTTATGCTGACTATGTTAGCATTAGACCAGTCGTCTAGCAAGTTACGTTTGGTAAGAAGGATTTTACTTATCAACTCAACTTATGAATGAATTCTTTTATCAACGCTTAGTAGCAAGTTTTTTTTGCACAATAGTTAAGCCGACTGTTTATAAAGTGATACAACCGACACAACTTGTACAACCCAGAGTTTTATATAAGTTTCTATCTAGAAAATACTTTTAATTGAATGGCTCTTAAAAACAAACTTAAAATAAATAAGGATAATTATGTCAACCGATACTAAGAATACTCAGCAAAGCGCCTATAGCGATTTTCATTTGCAATATATCGCCGGTACTTGGCAAAAAGGTCAAGACGATAGCGTCAATACCGATACCAATCCTTTTAACGGCGAAACCTTGGTAGAGATTCAGCAGGCAACCGATAAACAGCTTGATGAAGCTTTTCAGGTAGCAACCAAAGCACAGGCAGAGTGGGCGAAGCAAACGCCAGCCCAGCGTGCAGCGGTATTATATAAGGTCGTCAATATTTTTGATGAGCGTCAAGAAGAAATCGTTGAGTGGTTAATTAAAGAGTCGGGCAGTACCCGCATTAAGGCGATGGTAGAGTTCGGTAGTGCGCGTGCCATTACGCTTGAAGCGGCTACTTTTCCTAACCGCGTGCATGGCGAGATTCGCCCTTCTAATACGCCGGGTAAAGAGAACTTTATTTATCGTGAGCCAATGGGCGTGATTGCCGTGATTAGCCCTTGGAATTTCCCTTTACATTTAACCCAGCGTTCTATTGCGCCTGCGTTAGCACTGGGTAATGCCGTGGTGCTCAAGCCTGCCAGTGATACGCCGATTACTGGAGGTCTGCTATTGGCAAAAATATTTGAAGAGGCGGGTCTGCCAAAAGGGCTGCTGAGCGTGGTGGTTGGTGCGGGCAGCGAGATAGGCGATGCGATTGTTACTCACGATATTCCAAGCTTGGTGTCATTTACTGGTTCAACGGCGGTTGGCAAACATATCGGCGAGCTTGCCAACGGCGGCGATTATATCAAGCAAGTGGCGCTTGAGCTTGGTGGTAATAGCCCGTTTGTGGTGTTAAAAGATGCCGATATCGAGCAAGCGGTGAAGGCGGCTGCCTTTGGTAAATTCTTGCATCAAGGTCAAATCTGTATTGCGATTAATCGTATCATTGTCGAAGATGAGATTTATGATGATTTCGTTGAGCGTTTCCTCGCTCACGTAAAAACCCTAAATGTCGGTGATCCTAATAAAGAAGACACCGCAGTTGGCCCTATCATCAATAAAAAACAAGTCGAATCGCTACAAGAAAAAATCGCCAAAGCGCAGGAAGAGGGCGCTAAGATGCTATTAAGTGGTGAGATTAAAGGTCAGGTGGTGCCGCCGCATATCTTTAGTGAAGTGACGCGTGAGATGGACTTATCCTGTAACGAAGTTTTTGGCCCTGTGGTTGGTATCATTCGTGCCAAGGATGAAGACGATGCGCTGTCGATTGCCAATGACTCTATGTATGGTCTATCGAGTGCGGTCTTTACCCAAGATATGGAAAAAGGTCTGCATTTTGCGCGCGGTATCAAAGCGGGCATGACCCATATCAATGATATCTCGGTCAATGATGAAAGTAATGCGCCGTTCGGTGGCGAGAAAAACTCTGGTATCGGACGCTTTAATGGTGAGTGGATACTAGAAGAATTTACCACTTTGCATTGGATTTCAGTACAGCATGAACCACGTGAGTATCCGTTCTGATCAACGTATTTTGGTTAGATGTATTCAAATGAACGTTCTGCTATGAAAAAAGACCGCCTTGATGGTGGTCTTTTTTCTTACTAATAATGTCGTTACTCTAAAAGTTGATTACTCTAATGTTGCTTAGTATGAAAACCCAATAACGCTTCGATTTCCTCGATAGACATACGGCGGGTCAGTGCTTGCTCTTCTACCGTCAAGCGATTGGCGTGCTCTTTAATCATGGTATGGATACTGCGCGCGACCTCTGATGTCGTGGCATAATACATTTGTGGTTGTTGTTCGGTCAGTAAGGTTAAAAAACGATTAACAATTTTACGTTTTTCAATTGGTGCATGTGCTTCTGTCATGACATTCTCCTCAAGGTGGACCATTTATGCAGTCAAATTAGCCGTGGTCACTATTTATGATGGTAATAATGAAAGCAAATATCAAGATGCTGGCTACTTTAGCGCTTAGCTTTTAGAATTTACATTTATACCGCCGTAAATTCGCCGATATCAGTAATTTGCGATAAGTTATTTAATCCCCGTTATTTACCACAAGTGATAGAATATAGATTAATATAATATAAGTTATCTAGTGTAGCGCGTTATATAAATCAAAGCTGTATATAATAAGTGCGTTAATTCATCGTAGCAGTCATATAGTTTCAGTTGTATTATGTATAACATTCATTTAAAATACATCTTTAAGACATACTTTCTAACTTTGACTATAAGAAGTCTGTTATGCAATCAATCAATTTACCTACCAAACCACCAAGCTCGCCGCATCCTATTCTCAACTTGAGCTTTCGGATATTTTTTAGTGCATTAGCATTGTTTGCTATTATCACAATGACTCTATGGGCATTTGTGTTTACCGGACACACGGATATCGATGCGCAAACGCTAAATCCGCTGTATTGGCATGGCCATGAAATGATTTATGGCTATGCGCTGGCAGTCGTGGCGGGATTTTTATTGACGGCAGTGAAAACCTGGACGGGCGTGATGATGCCACATGGTTATAAGCTGCTCGGTATCTTTATGTGTTGGTTGCTGGCACGCTTGGGCTGGGTAGCTTTCGGCCTCGGTATCACGGTAGCTGGTAGCGGGGCAACCTTACTATATGGCGCGGCGATATTTGATTTACTGTTTGTCGGCTGGATGGCATTTGTGATTTCTCGGGCAGTGCTACAAGTGAAGCAATATAAGCAGATGGGTATTTTAGCCAAGCTTACGCTCCTAACACTTGGTAATGCGCTATGTTATTGGGGCATTATTAGCGCCAATATGAATTTGACCAAGTTAGGTATCTATTTAGGTTTTTACTTGATTATCGGCCTAGTGTTGACCATCGGTCGTCGCGTGGTGCCGTTCTTTATCGAGCGTGGTTTAAGTATTCCAAACGCTAAAGGCGAAAAAGAAGAAGTCACAGTACGTAATAATAAAGCACAAGATATCGCAAGTTTACTATTTTTCTTTGTTTTCTTTCTCGTTGATTTATTTTACCCCAATAAATACTTGCTGACCATCAGTGCCCTTGGGGTCGCGGTGGTCAATATCGTGCGCTTAGCGGGCTGGTATCATCGCGGCATTTGGCAAAAACCGCTCTTATGGTCACTATATATTGCGTTTTTAGGCATGTGTCTGAGTTTTGTGCTATACGCATTGCAGCCATGGCTTGGTTACAGCCACAGTATCGCCGTCCATGGTTTATCCATCTCTGGCGTGGGTATGATGACAGTGGCAATGATGGCGCGGGTATCGCTCGGTCATACAGGTCGCAGTATCCATCAACCGCCCAAAATCGTCAATCTTATGTTTGCACTGATGGTGCTGGCGTTTGTGAGTCGGGTATTTTTACCATTAGTCGATATGAGCCATTACTTGTTATGGATTATGACGGCGCAAGGTGCTTGGATTGCTTGTTTTGCACTATTTTGCATCAGTTATTTACCGATGCTGGCACGCCAACGGCCAGATGGCTTATTTGGTTAATAAGGTTTTGACGTGATCAACGTTATTTGACAACGTCAAGTTAATATTCATCTCAAACAGGGGAGCGCAAAAAATGCGACTGACCAACTATAGTGATTATGCGCTGCGCTCATTAATATATTTGGCGATTAAGCCTGAGCCGCATCTATTGGCAAACATTAGTGACATTGCCAACAGCTACAATATTTCTAAAAGTCATTTGACCAAGATTATTCACCAACTGGGGCAGCTTGGTTATATCGACAGCGTACGCGGTAAAAATGGCGGTATTCGCTTGGCTTGTCGGCCAAAGGATATCAATTTGGGCGTATTGATTAAGCAAATTGAGCCAGATTTTAATTTGGTTGAATGTTTTTCGACTGACTTACTAGTAACTGCCAAACCCGATGTTAATACTAATAGCACGGCGAATAGTCCGGTTATTAATGACGACAGCGGGGTTGCTAAAGATTTGGCTTTGACGCTTATCGACGAAGAGGCCAGTGCGGTGGTCAAATCAGGCTGTATCATTAGCCCTGTCTGTCAGCTAAAGCAGGTATTCTTGGCGGATATTATCAGTAATGAGGCAGAGCTTGCGGAGTTATTGTTTTATAGAAATAACCTCAATGGCTTAAGTAGTCTGGTAAAATAACGCTCATCTAAAAAATAAAGCTGATATAGACACTCAAAAATAAAAGAGCTGCCTCGTCCATCATAGTGAGGCAGCTCTTTTACTATCAATTTTTAAATTATTCGATTTAAGCAACTAATCGTCTAATCATCTAAGCGTTTTCAAGCTTCGGACGCGCTTTATCAATGGCTTTTAATAAGGCTTTTTCAAACTCCCCCTCCTTAAACTTCACCAAATAAGAATGCGCGGCGCAAAAATTACGCACTTCTCGCCATTCGTAGGCAAGATTGGTCGCCCAATCGCAGTATTTCTTGCCAGCATCAGGCTCATCTTTGAGCGCTTTTTTGGTCGTTGGGTGCAATAGCAGTTCAGGCAACACCGCTTCTAGGAGTTTGGTTGGCGGGCTCATAAAGGTGTCATCGACGTGCAGGCTTTTACTGGCCGGATGAAAGACCAATAGCGACCCTGCATGAATCATCTCATTGGGTGAGATATAGTAAATGCCTTCTGACATAGAAAACTTTAGCTCAGGATAACGCTTGGCGACGGCCTCGCTTTCGACCAAATCGTCTGCCCATTGCACCTCAGGGATTTTTTTATGATGACGGCGACTGCCATAAAAAGTCGCTTGCGGGAAATCTTTTGCCATCCGCGCGCAGTGAATCGTATGAAAGGGATGGACGTTGAGCACGGCTTCGACATCTTGCCCATTATTGGTTAAGGCCATTACCTCATCGCGTACGTCGCCGGTAAGCTCATAGCTATCTAAAAAGATAAAACGCCCTGAATCTAACTTAATCAGTGAGCATTGGGTACCTATATTAAGGACGCCGCCTATGCGAAACGTACCGCGAATATTCCAAAATCCTGCGCC
>NZ_DAINDI010000014.1:0-2766 GCF_036731945.1 Psychrobacter sp. | reverse complement strand
TTGTTAGTTTTTTAATTATTAGTCATAGCAATAAATATGCATAGTTTTTGATTATGGTTTTTTAAGCATGCAAAGTCTGTAAGAAAAAGGATATCAACACTATAAATATGTAAGTTTGAAAAAGATAAAGGAGATAAAGTATTAAATGTAAGGCGATTTAAGAGCAGTGCTTATACACAATCTTTATAATGGTAAGCGGATATACGAGGGCTGCTGCCATAGTTTTCATTGTTGCATAAGAATTTATCGAAGCGAGTGTCACCATTGATGTAGCGGTGCATCCAAGCAATACCCGGTTTACTGAGTAATATCTCATTAAAGCGATAGCTTGGACAAAAGTGGCTGCCGTTTTTTATTTCAATCTTCATTTTTGGCCCAGCAGCATGATTATAAAACGGACTACTGTACTTCTTATTAGAGGCAATGCGGTCATTTTGGCAGGTAATAAATAACGCGGGCGTGTCCATAATGCCGTAGTCTTTATCATGATAGGGCGTTTGCGGAATAATGGCGCGAACATCACTGCGCTGGGTTGCTAACTGCAGCGCGCCACCACCACCCATTGACCAACCGATGGCGCCTAAACGTGTGCTATCTATTTGCGCACCCACCGTACTATCGCTAAGAATATGATCGAGCGCAGCGCTCAACTGCGTTGCACGGCTATTTGGGTCATCATAAATAGAGTTGGTATCGATAGTAATCACCACAAACCCCCAAGATGCCAGACGCGGACCCCACCATTTAATAGACGCTTCGTAAGACACATAACCGGGAATCACTGCGATGCCGCCTAACAGACCACAGTCTCCAGCATTGGTAGGATAATGAATGGTGCCGCCGCCAAAGCCATTGGCCAGCTGACGGGGAACGGCTTTACTCGCCACCGTAAAAGGACCATTATCACGCGTAGCTGACAGCTTAGCTGCGGTAATCACACTATCGGCAATACAGTTCGATGTAGAGGCAACTGCGGTTGTGGTAGGTAAAAGTGCTTTACTTGCAGGTACTTTGGTTAATGGCAATTTAGTTAATAGTGCTTCTGTTGAAGGTATTTTGGTTGCTAAGGTAGTTGGTAAGGTAACGGTTGATTGCTCTTTAATTGAAAGGGTTTGAATTGAGTCTGTTGGTTGTGCTGCGACTGCTACCATATTCACAGAAACAATCAGTATGCCAGTTAGGGTAATCAATCTTAGATAAAAAGGGTTGTTTAACATGATAAAGGGTCTGTTAGATGAAGGTTTTTTTAAAAGCAAAGCAAAATAATAGTAGAGAGTAATCTATTCACTGTCAAAAATATCAGTCACCTCTACAGTGCTAAAGCGGCATTTAAAAAACTGGCGTGAATAACACACCGAAACCTGAGTCTGGTATTTGCTGTGATAAAATCACCAATCAGCCATCTTTTTATAGTCAGTTATAAGTTTTATGCGAGGCATGATGTAATTGCTACCACTTATTTCTATCACCCATGTGCCATTTAGTATGAGCCAGAACAATTCAGCTCTAGCTAAAAAAAGCACTCAATATAGTCAGTCATACTTTGAATAATAATATAAATAACAGTATAAATAATGATAGCAATGTTCATGGCAAAGCCGCTGGTATTAGCCAAGATAACAGCGTCAGCAATCAATGTGTCAACACGCCCTTTGACGCGCCTTCATGGGTGCTCAAGCTGACGATTGGCTTGATTGGGATGTTTGCTTTTTTGCAGGTTTATTCTATTCAAGCTATTTTGCCAGTCTTGATGATGGATTTCACCGCAACTGAGGTGCAGGCGGGCATGATTGTCGGTGCCACCATATTGGCGATTGCTATCATGTCGCCATTTTTGGGCATGCTGTCTGATGCGGTAGGACGCAAGTCATTCATCGTTGGAGCATTATTGTTTTTAGCGATACCCACTGCGTTAATTGCCCAAAGTCCGAATATCGGCTGGATGGGCATGTGGCGCTTTATGCAGGGATTGTCTGTGCCCGGTATTACGGTGGTGACGATTGCTTATATCGGTGAAGAGTTTGAGGGACGCGCGCTCACTGAGCTGATGTCATTTTATGTGTCGGGCTCAGTGCTCGGCGGCTTTATGGGGCGCTTTTTACTTGGGCACTTGCATGAGCTTATTGGTTGGCGCGCAGGATATTATGTGATGGCAGGTATGACGCTGATCGGGGCGCTGTGGGTGGGTAAAATGCTGCCCGCATCACGGCACTTCGTTGCTAATCCCAACTTTCGCTCAGCCATGCAGACCCTCGATGAGCATTTGGTCAATCGCTATGTCGTCACTTCCTGTTTGCTTGGTGCTTGCGTGTTGTTCTCGTTGGTTGGCTGTTTTACCTTTATTAATTTACATTTGGCCGATACACCTTATGAATTAAGCACAGGTGCGCTTGCCAATATTTTTGCGGTGTATTTAATTGGCGTTGTCATCACCCCATTATCGACGACGTTGCTGCGCCGCTTTGGTTCGGCACGTACGGTTCGCGTGGCAGTTATTATCTCGATGCTCGGCGTGCTCTTAACGCTAGTGACACCGCTTTGGGGTATAGTATTAGGACTTGCCATCATGTCCAGTGGCGTCTTTATTACCCAAGCGGCCACCATCAGCTATATTGCGGTCAATGTCAAAAAAGGACGCTCATTGGCCTCAGGCTTATATTATATGGGCTATTACGCAGGTGGCACAATAGGTGCGTGGCTCTGCGGCATCGCTTACGCGCGTGGACAATGGTCGCTGACGGTTTGGTTATTATTGTTTGTGCAAGT
>NZ_DAINDI010000013.1:54762-54991 GCF_036731945.1 Psychrobacter sp. | reverse complement strand
ACTTCTGACGTCTTATCCGTGCGCTAAGGGTCATGTTACGCATCAGCTTAGCGATGAGCGTGTGGTTGTAATGACACCCTAATTGCTTTAGCGTTGCCGTTATTCTGCGATAGCCATATCTGCCTTTATGCTGATGATACAGCTTAGCAATACGCTGTTTTAATTCAGTGTATTTGTCATCACGCTCAAGTCTTGCTCTATGATAGTAAAAGACGCTTTTGGGCATACC
>NZ_DAINDI010000013.1:50994-54617 GCF_036731945.1 Psychrobacter sp. | reverse complement strand
AGCGGCTTTGAGTAAGTCAGATAAACAACAGCGCTCTCTTAGTCCTTCGATGAGCCTTGCTTTTTCAAAGCTTGTTTCTTCTTCTGTTTGAGCAAGGCATCGAGCTTTTTTAGGTAGGCAACCTCTGCACGTAGGTACTCATTCTCACGCTTAAGCTCTGCTAAGCTCTTTTCATCATCTGGCTTGTCTGTGATAAAGGGTTTACTCATGGCGGTGCTACCTTTGGGTTTGGGTGTTAGTCCAGACATACCTTCTAGGCGATATGCTTTGTGCCAATGACTAATGAGCGCCGGTGAGCTGATGTTAAACGTCAGTGCCACCTCAGATTGACTCAAATCTTCTTTAAGCATGGTGGTTAGTACGTTAAGTTTAAACTCACTACTGTATTTGGCTTTGCTGGTCTTTGGCTTGATTGCATCGATGCCACCGCTTTGATACTGTTTGACCCATTTAATTATAAAGTTTCTATCTACATTAAATATTGCAGCTGTGGCGTGACTACTATGTCCTTCTCCGTAGTATGCGATGACTTGCATCTTAAAGTCTAGATCGTAACGCATAAAAATACCCCATAAGTTGTGTCCAACTTATGGGGTTCAGTTCATCAGCCTTATGCCGATAAGCGTTTTTTTACGAGGATTTGAATCTCTATTCAGTACCAAACTGCTTACGTTTTTTGGCAAAGAAGCGGTCCAATCTGTCCATCGCATCTTCTAAATCATGCAGATTGGGCAAAAACACCAAACGGAAATGATCGGGTGCATCCCAGTTAAAGCCAGTGCCTTGTACCATTAAGACGTTTTCTTCTATCAATAAATCCATCATAAATTGCATATCATCTTTGATAGGATAAACCTCAGGGTCCATCTTTGGAAAGCAATAAAATGCCCCTTGCGGCATGGTGCAAGAAATACCTTTAATGGCATTTAAGCGTGTGACTGCCATTTCGCGCTGCTTATACAGACGCCCCTTTTTAGAGGTCAAATCTTTCATACTTTGGTAGCCGCCCATTGCGGTTTGGATGGCATATTGCCCTTGAACGTTTGAGCATAAGCGCATAGACGCCAACATATCCAAGCCTTCGATAAAGTCGGCAGCATGGTCTTTTTTACCCGACACCATCATCCAGCCCGCGCGGAAACCGGCGATACGGTGCGATTTTGATAAGCCGTTATAAGACAATACCAGCACATCATCGGTCAAGGTACTCATCGGCGTATGCGCCATATCATCATAAAGAATACGGTCATAAATCTCATCGGCCATGATGATTAAATCGTGCTCTTTGGCAACGTCGATAATTTGTAATAATACCTCATCACTATACAGCGCGCCCGTTGGATTATTGGGGTTAATCACCACAATACCTTTGGTTTTGGGTGTAATCTTAGCTTTGATGTCTTCAATATCAGGATGCCAATTGTCGTCTTCATTACAGCGATAATGTACCGCTGTACCGCCTGCTAAATTGGCCGCTGCTGTCCAAAGCGGATAGTCGGGCATTGGCACAAGCACCTCATCGCCATCGTTCATGAGTGCTTGCATGGTCATCACAATCAGCTCAGAGACGCCATTACCCAAATATACATCGCGCACATCGACAGCCGATAGCAGACCTTTTGATTGATAATATTGCAAGACCGCTTTACGTGCCGCAAAAATCCCTTGCGAGTCCGAGTATCCCGTCGCTTCTGGCAAATTCATCGCTACATCGCGCAAAATCTCATGCGGTGCTTCAAGGCCAAACGGCGCAGGGTTGCCAATATTCAGCTTTAAAATACGCTTACCTTCAGCTTCCATTTTATTGGCTGTTTGCAAAAGCGGACCACGAATATCGTAGCAAACGTTTTGTAATTTATCGGATTTTTTAATTGGATTCATAGAGTGACCACTTATCGGGTTGGGTTGTAAATTTGCGGTAGAAGTAGGGGATACGCTTTGCTGCCTAGGCGTTTCGTTTTTATTATGATTATTGGTTTTATTATAAGGATGGATAGGTTGATTTGAATTAGCAACGCTATCCATGTCGTTTTGCAAATCACCACGTAATAAATAGCCTTCGCTACAGCCTAATATACGGGCTAGGGTCGGTAGTTTCGATGATACGATGCCATTAGTACCGCGCTCCCAGTTAGAGATAGCACCGCGACTAACCTTTGCACCTGCTGCGGTCATTGCCTGCGCCAATTGCTCTGCGGTCATGCCTTTATCGCGGCGTAGCTGTACCAGCCGTTCGGCTTGCGTATTTTGAGGAGCTTGGGAAAATTCGCTATCAGCCATCGTCGTGTAACCCTTTTATTAAAATAATCAAACCTAATGCAAGATATTATTGCATACACTTTATTAATGCAAGCCTAAAGATATAATTTTTATAAAGTTAATATTTAATGCAAGAATAACTTGCAATCTATTCTAGTTTATAAGTGGTAAGAAAGTGAGCAAAAGCTCGTTTAATAAAATTACAACTTTACTGATTTAGGCGACTGCGTAATTTGCTATATTTTACTTCTCTATCTCTAATTTTTTTCTTAAAACCTGAAATTTTGAACTGCTAGATTGAGGATTTTTATAAGCAATACCTTGAATAGTCAGCCAATAAGCAGCAGATAAAGCCTAGCGTTTTTATAAAAACGTACGATAAATTGGTCACTAACTGACACATCGCAAATGAGATAACCAATCATTTAATAAGGATAAAAGATGCAAGACAATCAATTAAGCAAAGAAGAGATCAGCCAATTGACCGACGCAGATTGGAAAGCGCGCTTAAGTGCCGACGAATACCACGTCATGCGCGAGAAGGGCACAGAGCGTCCATTTACTGGCGTTTATAACGATGTTAATGATAAAGGTATCTACCGCTGTAAAGGCTGCGGTGCTAGCTTGTTTGAGTCGGACAATAAGTTTGACGCCGGTTGTGGCTGGCCAAGCTTCGATCAGAGTATCGATAATAGCGCTATCGATGAGCACGAAGACAATTCTCTTGGCATGCGCCGTACTGAAGTGACGTGTAGCAATTGCGGCGCGCATTTGGGACACGTATTCCCTGATGGTCCACGTGAGACCACTGGTATGCGCTACTGTATCAACTCAGTGTCTATCGATTTGGATAAAGCTGAATAATAAGTATTAATATAATCAATGTTTTAGCCAAAGTTAGCATGATAAAAGGGAAGTACGCGGTGCTTCCTTTTTTCTTATCAGTACGCATGTTAATAGTAAAAATAATAAAACAGTCAATTTAAGGATGAATCATGAGCACTATTTACGATTTTACCGCTGAGCGTATGGACGGCACCTCGCAAGCCTTCGGCGATTATAAGGGCAAAGTATTATTAATCGTCAATACCGCCAGCAAATGCGGCTTTACACCGCAGTTTGAAGGCCTAGAGGCGCTGTATCAACAATATAAAGAGCAAGGATTGGTGGTGATTGGCTTCCCTTGTAATCAGTTTGGCGCGCAAGACCCCGGTACTAACGAGGAGATTGGCGCGTTTTGCCAAAAAAATTACGGCGTCAGCTTTCCAATGATGGCAAAAATTGATGTCAACGGTAAGGACGCCCATCCGATTTTTGATTGGCTTAAAGACCAAAAAGGCGGGCTGCTGACAGATGGTATCAAA
>NZ_DAINDI010000013.1:41589-50984 GCF_036731945.1 Psychrobacter sp. | reverse complement strand
AATGGAATTTTACTAAGTTTTTAATTGGCACCGATGGGCAAGTGATTGACCGTTATGCGCCAACCACCAAGCCTGACGCCCTTAAAGCAGATATTGAACAAGCATTGGCGGCCAAATAAATAATAAGCTAGAGAAATTTTTGGTTTTATGTAAAATATAAAGCCAATAAAAACAGAGGCTTGTCTGTATATTTGCTAAATTAAGAAAAAATACGCGAGAAAAGAGCAAATAGGGTTTGACAGCCATGTGTAAATCTATATAATACACACCCACAGAGCGAGGCTTTAGTTAGTTCTCTTCTGTTGGAAGTTATCAAAGGGTGACAGCTTTGATTGTTAAAGCTTTCAGGAAATCCTATTTAAAGGATTTCCCTTGCGAAGCTAAAATTGCAGTGCAATTTTTTAACGCTTCTCAGGGTGATTAGCTCAGTTGGTAGAGCGTCTGCCTTACACGCAGAATGTCGGCGGTTCGAATCCGTCATCACCCACCACTTATTAGCAAGTGGGTCTTTTAAAAGATGAAATGCTAAAAACGACCTAAGCAGCGGTAGTTCAGTTGGTTAGAATACCGGCCTGTCACGCCGGGGGTCGCGGGTTCGAGTCCCGTCCGCTGCGCCATTTTCTGTAGTATTAGAAAACGAATTTAGACTGTTAAGTCTAAGCAAGTTTCGCCTCAAACATTAGCTTGTTTGAGGTTTTTTTGTGTCTGCTCATTTTAAATAGTAGCGGCGTGACTTATATTTCTATTGTATGCTGTGCTAATAGCTAAATTTTACATGGCTATTGTTAATAGGGATAGAAAATAACATGGAATATAACCACATACCTAGAGAGCCGTTAGGCTTTTTTCCAACCCCGCTGGTTGAGCTGAAACGATTGAGTCAAGCCTTGGGCGGCCCCAAAATCTATATGAAAAGAGATGACAATACGGGGCTGGCATTGGGTGGCAATAAAACCCGCAAGCTTGAATTTATCCTCGGTGACGCGCTTGCCAAAGGTGCCGATACCATCATCACTGCGGGCGCGATACAGTCAAACCATTGCCGTCAGACAGCAGCGGCAGCGGCAAGCTTAGGACTGGAGTGTCATTTAGTGTTAGGCGGTGAAGAGCCGGAGCAGGCAAATGGCAATCTCTTGCTAGATAAGCTGTTTGGTTGTCATATCCACTGGGCAGGCAATCATCGCAAAGGCGAGGACATTCCTAGCATCGTTGAACAATTAACCAACCAAGGCAAAAACGTCTACGTGGTGCCGTACGGTGGTTCAAGCGAGCTTGGGGCGTTAGCCTTTGTAGAGGCGTTTAAAGAGCTAGAATCGCAGCGTCAAAGCATGGGTATATCCTTGACCCATATCGTATTTGCCTCAAGCTCTGGCGGCACACAGGCGGGCTTAATGCTTGGCAATAAAATCTTTAACTCACCTTATCAAATCGTCGGTATTAATATTGATAAAAGCGAAACCGATCAAGTCGCCTTTGATCAATATACGCTAGCGCTTGCTAATAGCACGGCAAAATTAATCAAGACAGATTATAAATTTACCGCGTCAGACTTATTTCTTAACTCTGATTACGTTGGTGAAGGCTATGGCGTAGTGGGTGCATTAGAAAATGAGGCGATTGCTTTAACGGCGCAAACAGAAGGGATATTGGTCGACCCTGTTTATACTGGTCGCGCGATGGGCGGACTTATCGATATGATTCGTAGGGGGAAGATTAAGCAAACCGATAGTGTGTTGTTTTGGCATACTGGCGGTGCGCCAGCTTTATTTGCTTATGCCAACGATTTGGATTTGGCGAAAAAAGCCGTAAGTCAGAAGTTTGATTCCTTACAACAAGAAATTTGACTTATTATTGTTTTATAAAGCAAGTGTTTACAGGCGCTGATTAAGCCGACTGACAGCAGCAATCAGCGCCACCATAATAATACCCATAATAATAAGAATCCCCGACATCAGGTGCGCTGCTTCGTAATTTAGCGCCTCTACTTGCTCATATATCGCAATAGAGACAACCTTGGTCTCACCTGAAATGCTGCCACCTATCATCAGTATCACGCCAAATTCGCCAATGGTATGCGCAAAACTGATTAAGCCGCCTAGAATAATACCGATACGCGCTTGCGGTAGGACAATTTTTATAAAACGTCTAAGACGGCTAGGTTCTAATAAGCTTGCCACTTCCATCACGCCTTGGGGAATACGCAAAAACTGAGCATAGACGGGCTGAATATAAAAGGGCAGGGAGTAGATGATAGAGCCAATTACCAGCCCTTCAAAGGTGAAAACCAAAGGGCTGATATTATGCTCGATAAGCCATTGTCCAATACCGACGCTCGGGCTGAGTAATAATAATAAATAAAAACCAATGACGGTAGGCGGCAAAACAAGAGGCATCGCAATGATGCCCATCAATAGAATCTTTATACGCCCAACGATATTTCCTCGGCTAGGCTTGGCAAGCCAATAAGCCAATGGCGTCGCAAATAACAATAAGCAAAGGGTGGTAATGCTGGCAAGCTTGATGCTTACCCATACCGGCAGCAGCATGTCTGAAATAAGAAACTGGGACATCATAGCGTGATTATCTATCTACCTTTTATCCAGTGCGCCGCTGATAGGGCATTATTTATGCTGCCACGTTATTTATAGATCGCTTGCCTTGATAACGTGTTACTTATGTCACATTTCACTTATTTCACGAAGGCAAGCTTATCAAAGGGCTAAAGTATTCACTTGAGCAAACCTAATCCGTCCTTATTCTTTCGATAGATTGCTACAAACAAGCTACTTAACAGCCAAATAACCCGCTTTAGCAAAATAGGCCTGTCCAGCAGGCGAGCGCAGGTAATCAGTAAAATCTGCTGCGCTAGCAACATCGGTAATAACGATACCGTCCTGCAAAATAGCAGGATAAGAGTCGGCTGGTAAAATATAAAATTGCTCGGGCGTCGCTTTGATGGCGGTCACTTGCGACTGCGCGACAAAGCCATAATCGACATTGCCTGTATGCGCATACTGAAAAGCTTGACCGATATTTTCTGCCTGAATGATGCGCTTTTGTGCCGTTAGAGAGTCGTAAAGGTTTTGTGCTTGTAAATAAGCCTTGGCAGATTCGCCATAAGGCGCAAGCTCAGGGTTGGCGATAGTAATTTTCGTCTTGTCATCACGCTTTAATAACTCAGTCAGTGTACTCTGATTCAAACTATCAACCGGCTTGGCCGCGCTATAAATAGAGAGTTGACCTTGAGTATAGGTAAACGGCGTCCGACTGCTGTCACCTTTAAACATCCTATCTACCAATTTAGCCGGAAACTCTTGGTTGGCGGCTAAGAAAATATCGTAAGGTGCGCCGGCAGTGATTTGCGAATATAGCTTACCTGAAGAAGCAAAGGTAACCTCAATCTCTTGATTGGGCAGGTTCTTATCTTTTTTATAACCTTCGATGATTTCAGGCAATACGTCCGATAAATTGGCGGCGGCAGCAATGCGAATGGCTTCACTAGGTTGAGTGGTCTGTGGTGCGTTTTCTGTAACCACTGCGGTTTCATTAGGGCTGTTTTCTTGGCTACAAGCGCTGAGTATTAAAGCCAAGCACGCGGATGCGCCCAATGTTGCTATCGATTTATACCGTTTTAAATAAGAAAAATTGGTAAGGGGTTGATGCTGAGCATTTGATGGTTTTGAGTGCATAACCTACATCCTCTACTTTAAAAAAGAACAATAGTCAGTAAAAATGAATAATTTTGCAGTATATATCAGTTTTTTATAGTTATTGGCTTAATTATTTTCTAAACGATATGCATATCACGACTACCTATTTTTCATCAATATTATTGAGTGAGTCATCATTAATTAACCGTTAATTAGCCATTATTGCTCAGCCATTTTGAAGAATCATCTTGATAGTATTCCTGTTTCCACACCGGAATATCGGCTTTAATGGTATCTAATATCCAGCGGCAAGCGTCAAAAGCAGGATAGCGATGGGCAGAAACCACACCAACCCAAACTGCCACATCGCCAATCTCTAGCGCGCCAATACGATGGATAGCAATGGCATGGGTAATCTCAAAACGCTTTTTGGCTTCTTCGATGATGGCGCGGCCTTGATTGATGGCCAAATCTTCATAACCATAATAGGTTAGGCGGTTAACGCTCGTGGCATTATTATGGTTGCGAACACGCCCCTCAAAGCAGACAAAGGCACCGCAGCTGTCATCATCGAGCGTTTTTTTAAGGCGGCTTTCATCAATATTGGTATCTAAAAGCGCAAAACCATCACGTTCAGCGATGAGATACGCCTCATCGATGCTACGTTTGATGCTCATCGATTGCCCATGTACGTTGTCTGTCATTTATTTTTCTGCCTATAGTTAATCTTAAAAATTCTGTACAAAAATGTGCTACTGATATAAATCTTCCTTGCTTGCTGTGCCTACGCAGACAGAGGCTACGGAAAATTTATACCGGTAGCACCATGTTTATTTTATAGTGAGTTCACTCTAGTGTTTAACAAGGTGTTTAGCTGTTAAGCGGCGCGCAAAGTAACGCCCCTCATAAAAAGTAGATAAATAAATAAACGGTTTTCAATTAACCATTTGAATTAACCACCAGCGACTGGGGTGATAAACACCACACTATCGCCGTCATAAATCTCATCTGTCCATTTCACAAAATAGTCATTTACCGCCACACGTAGTTCTGACTGCGGACGACTAAAGCGATGCTTTTGGCGCAGCTGCTCATATAGCTCAGTTAATGAGGTCGACTGTGGCACCGTAACTTTTTCTTCATGACAATTGGCTTCATCAGCTAAGCTGGCAAAGTATAAAACGTTGATATCCATCGTCGCATTTGTCTCTGTATTGCTTTCTACTAAGGTGCTCATGGCAATCTTCCTTATTTTTTAAACTGCTTATTCATTGTTTAACTGTATGTTTTTCAAGAATTTATGATTTTTAAAGCACTTTTACGCATGCTGATAGTCGGATTTACCGCCCGTTTTTTTCATCAGATGAATATTGTCAATCACAATATCATGCGAGATGGCTTTGGTCATATCATAAATGGTCAAGCAGGCAACGCTAACCGCGGTCAGTGCTTCCATCTCTACCCCAGTTTTATGGGTGACTTTGACGGTAGCGGTTACGGTAATGCTCTGGTGCGCATCGTCATATGCAAAGCTTAAACCAATCTTATCTAAAGGCAAGGGATGGCAAAGCGGAATGAGGTCATGGGTGCGTTTGGCCGCCATGATGCCAGCGATATGAGCGGTTTGAGTAATGCTGCCTTTTTTGGTCATACCATCAGCAGCTTTGATTTGCTCATAAATGGGCGCTGGAAAAATTACTTGTCCACTCGCGTGGGCTTCTCTGGTAGTGGGCGTCTTGTCACTCACATCGACCATAGTAATATCACCGTCACTATCTAAATGCGAGAGGCCCGATTGATTGCTTGGTTGATTGTTGGTTTTTGGATTGTCACTATTCATTCTTTATTTCTCTTAGAAAACGAATTTCTCTTAAACGGTCGGCTCTTTTCAATAAACGTTTTTTTAAGTTGTTTAGTTCATGAGTCGTTTAAAGCTAAACAAGCACGGACAAAATCTTTAGGTGTATTAAAATTGGTTAACTCTTGCCATACTTTGGCAAAAGGTACCGGTTGCACAATTGGCTTAATAAATTTCATCACCTGCCGCTGACCATTGTCGATATAATGCTTTAACTCAGGTTCAATACTTAAACGATATAAACCTAACAATGGATATAAGTGGCTGTCATCGGTTAGACAAATGACAGATTTACCGTCAGCTTGCGTAATATAAGGCCGCAGTTTTTGCCATAAACCCGTGACAGGGATTAAGCTATCGCAGCTAATGACCAGCAGCCAAGACGATTTAGTATCTGTTATTTTGGTGAGATTATTAGTGTTTTCTTGTGGCGTCAATGCTTGCAGTGCTGCTTCAATCGCTACCAACGCCCCGCCTGTTTCAAACGAGTTGTCATCTTTGTTAGAAAGACTTTGGCCAGATAGCTTTGTGTCAGATAGCTTTTTGCTACAAAGACCGTTAGCAGATAAGTAGTCAGCAATATGAAAAATCGGCGATTGTGATTGTTTAAGCAAATTTGGATTAATACTAAAACCACGTCCATTATCGGCAATCATAATAGGTAGATTGCTCATCATTGCGCAGACGTTCGCCTGTTGGCAGGGTAAGCTCAGCTTTTGGCGACCCCATACGTTTGGAGGCGCCGCCTGCCAAAATAACGATACCTGATAAGCGCTTGGATTTATCCACTTCGTCTGATTGGACTAAGCCATCTGCAACTGCAAGCATGAATTAGTCATGACCTGGGTTGGTACGCATAAAGTGCGGCACAAAATTACAAGGACGCGTGCGGCTATCAAGCTGCTCTTGTAAGATACCTTCCCAAGCAGTGCGACAAGCACCTGATGAACCGGGCAGGCAAAAAATCCCCGTGCCATTTGCCATACCAGCGACGGCGCGCGATTGGATGGTTGACATGCCGATATCGTCTTTTGAGATTAAGCGGAACATCTCGCCAAAGCCATCGACCGATTTATCAAATAATACGCCAACCGCTTCTGGCATGCTGTCGCGGATATAAAAGCCAGTACCGCCGGTGGTAATAATAGCGTGCACCTCAGGGTCGGCAATCCAGTTACTAATGACGGCTCTGATTTTATAAATATCATCAGTTATCAGCTGACGATCAGCCAATTGATGCCCTGCTGCGGTTAATTGGTCGACCAAATATTGCCCTGAGGTGTCTTCTGCAAGGGTGCGACTGTCAGAAACCGTTAAAATAGCGATATTAAGCGGGGTAAAGGGTGCTTGCAGCTTACTCATGGATGTTCCTTAATAAATACGCTTGTTATAAAAATTAAAAGTTTTTATGATAAATCAATTAGCCACCAATCATCGACAAATTATGCATCATGCCGCTGTTTGATTCGTGAAGGTGATGATGCTCAGGTTTAATCGGCATAAAGCTGTGCAGTGTATTCACAAGCCCGGCCACATCGTCTTGCTCAAGATGTTGACGAATATCGTAGTTACCTTGGTCAAATAAGCACAAATGCACCTTACCTTGACTACTGACGCGCAAGCGATTGCAGCTGTCACAAAAATGGGCAGCATAAGGGGCAATCATGCCGATACGACCTTTATAATCAGGGTGGCTATATTCTATCGCTGGCCCGTCGGTGCTGCCGCGCTCGTGAGTTTGCCAGCCGTGTTGGATTAAATAATTGGTAATAATATCGGACTGTGCGTGCTGGGCAAAAAACAAATCGCTGTTGTCGCTGGTTTGCATAAATTCGATAAAGCGATAGGTAACGGCTCTGTCTTTGACATAATCGATGGCATTTATCAGATTTTCAAAGGCCGTTTCTGCCATCAAAATACTGTTTATTTTTAGCTTAATATCTGTGGACGCAAGCAAAGTATCCATATCAGCCAAGAGCTGCGGCAACATATCAAAGCCTGTCATCTTATGGAAGGTTGCGGCGTCGAAGCTGTCCATACTGATATTCAGCTGATTCAGCCCAGATGCTTGCCAGTTAGCCAAATGCTTACCGAGCTTATAGCCGTTACTGGTCATAGCAACCGTTTCAATGCCTTCGGTGTTTTTGATGGTTCTGATAATGTCGACCAAGTCGCGGCGTATAGATGGCTCACCGCCTGTAATCCTTACCTTTTTGGTACCGACTTGGGCAAAACCGCGAATTAAGGTCGCAATTTCAGTGACGCTAAGCTCACCCTTAGGCGGTTTACCTTGGTAGCCATTTGGCAGGCAATACTCACAGCGAAAATTGCAAAAATCAGTAATCGATAGACGCAAATAGGTAAGACGTCGTGCGAAACCATCAGTCAATGGTTGAGAGGGCGTAGTCGGGGAATACGACGTGATAGCCGTTTTCGATGATGAGTCACCATCAAAAATAGCGGGTGCAGCGGTAGGCGAATACAGTTGCGCATTGCCTACGGTGGGGGCAAGATGGTTCATAGATGATTACCATTAATATTAAGTATAGTGTGTACTTTTAGGCGTTGCCTCAGGTTGTGAGTGGGAAGTTTCATTTAGGTATGATTATGACAGCTTATGGGCAAATAACCATTCACCATAAGTGACCCAAAAACTACCACCAAAGTAGTAGTAGCACTTGATAGTAGTTCATCAGTTTCTCATGATTAACCGCATAAAGAGTTATTAACTATGTAACTATATAACTATCAATTAGCTATATAACCAAGGAAACGGCTGAACTTGTACTTGCTCGCCAGCGGCTACATTGCCAGAATCCTGCGCCAATACGATAAAGCAATTGGCGTGGCTCAGCTGCTTGATACGGTGGGATTGTTGATTGCTAAAGCTTTCAACGTAAAATTCGCCAGACTCCGTTTGCGATAAAATGCCTCTTTGAAAATCCTTACGTCCCGCTGCTTTTTTGATATCGTTTTTAAGCGTTGCGGTCAAGCTAAGCTGCATAGGTTGCTCCTGAGGCGCAGTGCCTGCCATCTGCCATAACGCTGGAATGACAAATTGTAGGCTGCCAACGACGGTCGATAGCGGATTGCCGGGTAAACCAAAGTATAGTACCGGCTTAGCAAGATTTTGCGTCAACTCGCCAAAGACAAACGGTTTGCCGGGTTTCATGGCGACTTTATAATGATTAATCTGCCCTAGCTGCTCAATGACGGTGGTTAAAAAGTCATAGTCACCAACCGATACGCCAGCGGTAGAGATAAGGACGTCGCACTCTTGCATCGCTTGGGTTACGGCAGCGGTGGTTTTATCTAAATCATCAGCAATGATGCCATAATCGCGGACAGTGACGGGTAAGCTTGAGAGTAAGGTTTTTAGTGTCGGGGTGTTGGAGTTATAGATTTGCGCAAGGCTGGTTAGCTCATTGCCAATCGCCACCAATTCATCGCCCGTTGCAAGTACACCAACGATTAAAGGCTGATAAACATCGACCTTATCAAAGCCTAAATTCGCTAATAGGCTGATATCAGTAGGATTTAAGCGTTTACCCTTTTGTAATACCACATCCCTAGCTTCAATCTCTTCGCCTTGCTTGCGGATATTGTCATTAGCTTTAGCGTCTTTACTTAGCGTAATGGCATAAGGCTTTGATTTATCAATACGGTCTTTTATAGCGGCAAAATTGGTGTTTTCTTGCATGACGACCGTATCGCAGCTGTCAGGAACGACGGCACCCGTAAAGATGCGTACCCCTTGTCCTGCGACAATGTCACCACGATAAGGACTACCTGCTTGCGACTCACCGACGATCGCAATCGTGTTTTCGGCGTCAAGCGTACTGCCTTGCGCCAGCACATAACCATCCATCGCCGACAGATTTTGTCTA
>NZ_DAINDI010000013.1:26874-41579 GCF_036731945.1 Psychrobacter sp. | reverse complement strand
AGGGACAGCAAACGGCGAGACGATATCCGTTGCCAAGATATGATTGCGACTGTCTAATAAATCATAGCTTATGACGTCTCTTTTGAGGAGCGGAAAATCGTCATTATTATACGTTTCTATACGCTGCGTTATTTTTGCGGTAAGCCCTGCGACAGTAATCATAAATCCCTACTTATTTTATTTATATATATTGAACTGATATTGAACTGAGATAGCTATTTAGCTTATACAACGACTAAAGTCATCTAGCTATCGAGATGGTATAACCTAACAAGATACGTTATACCATACGAGCTACTTTATATCATCACTACCTATCATAATGCGGCTTTATCATATAAAAATTAATTGACTGAAAATAGATTGTTTAGCCGCGGAATATGTTTTCTTGTTCAAGCGACATCTCAATACCTTCGATATCGGCATCGTTTGCTAAGGTAAATAAGTAATCGCACAAGGATTGGTGAAACGCTTGTTGGCTCAGCTTATTATGAATCGCAGGGCTGACTTGCTCATAAGTCATCTGAATGCCAGGCTCTTTGGTTAGCACGTCGACAACATGAAAACCATAACGGCTCTCGATAGGGCTTGGCGCCAGTCCTGCATCCATTTTAAATAACGCGCCTTCAAATTCTGGTACAGTCTGACCTTTATTAATAATGCCAAGCTCGCCGCCTTGCTCTTTTGATGGGCAAGCTGAATGCTGGCGCGCCAGTTGAATAAATTCAGCATCGGGGTTGGCATTGTTTTTAATTTGTTCGATAAATTCGTAAGCGGTTTTTTTAAGTTTTAATCGCTCATCGCCGTCTTCTGGCGGACATGCCAACAAAATATGACGGACATTCATAATAGGGTCGGTCTTAAAGTCAGTGATATTCTGCTTATAATAGCGCTCGCAGGTTGCCATATCGGGCATCGTTGCTTGCACGTTTTTTTCTATTAAGTCAGAGATGGCTTTTTCTTCATCGTCAAGCCATGCTGCCTCGCCAAGGCTTGACTCATCTAAAACGGCAAGGCGCAAGAGTTCACGCACCACCAAGGCTTGCGTCGCTAAAAAAACCGCATCTTCTTTGTTTGGGGCAGGGTGGTATTGCAGTTCTTGGGCAATCGCTGTTCTATCTATCATCACGCCATTGACGGTTACCGATGGCAGCTCATCACGGCTAGAGGCAATCAGGTTTTTATGGTTGCTGCGCTCTTCTGCCATGGCTTTTTCGATAAACTCTTGGTCAGAATGTGGTTTTTGCAAATCATTTAAGGTTGGCATAACCCGCAAGATATCATCACCACGACCCGTCGGAGCATGGCTATGACTATGATGGTCATGGTCGTGACTGCCATGCCCATGAGTGTGTTGATGGTTCGCATGGTCGGCTGGATTATAAGTACTGACAGTCATGGCGTTACTCCACTAAGGGTTTTGGTAATAGAAATTTTAAAATACGATATCACTTTACTGAGAAAAATATGGCTAATAAAAATTCGCTTTAAAACAAGTTTTATGAAAACCATAAGGCTTAAGACTATTTATAAAGGTCTAAACAAAAAAATAGAGCCACCTTTAAATATTTACTCACTAATGAAGCGTTTAAAGGTGACTCTATGGCAATTGCTCACTGACTTTATATTTCTTTAACAAAGTATCGAGCGTATTTTTCGTACCCTCAATACTTTATTAAATGGATAATTTAAGCCAGCTCTAGGCTCATTTTAGGGCCAAACGGCTCATAATGAACGCTATCAACGCCATGGTCTAAGGCCATTAGACCATCGATGATACTTTCCATAAACATCATAGAACCACAGACATAAATATCAGCAGGCTTTGGTAAGTTAGCAAGCCATGCTTCATCTAGGATTTGTCCAGATTCAAAGTAGAAAATGTGCTTTTCTACGTTGTCGGCGGCGGCAAGTAATTCATTAACTTTACTATCAAAAGCGTGATGCTCTTTATTCTGACAAGCATAAACCCAAACGATAGGACGTTTTGGATTGGCGGTGACTTGCGCCTCTAACATCGACAAAATCGGGGTGACACCAACGCCTGCGCTCACCAGTACCAACGGAATATCATTTTGCTGAATCAAGTCTTGGTTGAGCTCAAAATCACCAGCGGGTGCAGATAATAAAATCGTATCGCCAACGTCTAAGTGATCATGTAAGTGGTTTGATACCAAGCCATAATGCTCATTACGGTTGTCGCGTCTAACGGCAAATTGGATACCTTTATTGCCTGTGGCTGAGTATAAAGAATAATGGCGTAGAGCAAGATGGTCGCTGTCTTCTGGGTCGGTTTTGACCGTGATGTATTGACCGGCGGTCAGGCTTAATTTGCTTAAATCAATATCGTCATTTACAGGAACGACGGTAAAGGCGGCGATATCTGTCGCGGCTTCTACTTTTTCAGTGATTTTAAACGGCGCAAAGCCTTCCCACATTTCTTGCTCATACATGGTTTTTTCTAGCTGAATAAAGACATCAGCAATTTCATCATAGGCTTCAGTCCACGCATCGATGATGTCATCGTTAGCGGCTTCGCCCAATACTTCTTTGATAGCGCCTATTAAGTGATGACCAACAATCGGGTAGTGCTCGGGCAAAATTTGTAAGGCACGGTGTTTGTGACTGATTTGGGTGACTTGTGGTAGTAGTACAGCCAATTTATCCAAGTGCTTTGCTGCGGCCAAAACCGTCATAGCCAGTGCAGTCTGCTGGCGGCCTAATTTTTGGTTGGTTTCGTTAAAGATATCTAAGAGTTCAGGGTGTTGGTTGAACATGTTTTTATAAAAGACGGTCGTAATTGCTGTGCCATGTTCTTCAAGTACAGGAACGGTTGCTTTTACGATCTCTAGTGTTTTTGGTGACGCCATGGTGGATCCTTTAGTGATTTACACAGTGATAAGTTTAGAAGCGTTAGCTCAGTGTATGAGACTAATAACCTTCATTAAACTGCTTTAGAAAACGCTGGGATTGAGCGTTTAGCGGTCTAATAATTAATATTTTACCATAAGATTCATTAAAAATGAATCTTATGGTATCGTAGCTTTATCTAAACTTGAATGCTGTATCACTATTGTGGCTATTTCTATTGCGAACGTTTCTCTCTCACAATCTGATAACGGCGACCGAAATACCAGATTGGCGCACTGATGATATGGATAAGCCGGGTAAACGGGAATATCGCAATCAGTGTAATACCGAGCGCCATATGCAACTGATAAATCAAGTCGGTTTGCTCGATACGCGCCGCTGCCTGCCAAGGTCTTAAAATGGTAATGTCTTGCGCCCAGCCTGCCAAATTCATCATGGTATAACCATCTAAATGCTTGACTGAGGTAAAGATAGAAATTAAGCCAAGATTAAGCTGAATAAATAACAACACCAGTACCAGCTTGTCTGAGAACGTCGAGGTGTGCGAGATACGCTCATCGGTAAAGCGTCGCCATAGTAGCATCACCAGACCGAACCAACAAAATACCCCCGCGATACCACCGACCACCACCGCTAAAATCTGCTTATGACCGGCGCTAATAAAGCGGTCATAAAGAAAATGCGGCGTCAGCATGCCAAATAAATGGCCGAGCAAAACTACGATAATACCGACGTGGAAGAGGTTGCTGGCAAGGCGCATGTTTTTGCTTCTGAGCATCTGCGTTGAGCCAGATTTCCATGAATACTGAGATAAGTCAAAACGTACCCAAGTACCAATGATTGCAATGGTCAACGCAATATACGGATAAACACCAAAAAGGAAGATTTGTAGCCAATTGAGGTTGGCGACAGACTGTACACTCGGATCTGCAATATTCATGTCATCTCTCCTTATTATTGTTTAACCGGTTGGCTGGTTTTAAAATCGACCCAATGTACAGGGGCATCGACCGTATTTGTCGCGGGAGTGGTTCGAACGCCCGCTTTGGCCGCAAGATTTTGGGTACTCGTTTGTGACGGGCAGCGATCTTCTTGTTGCGCATCCAAAAACGTCACCACTTCCTCTTCCCATTCTTTATCTAGCGCCTCAAAGGTGTCGTCGCGCTGTTCTTTGCTGATTTGCTCTTGGTACTCTTCAACGATAGCAAGTGGCTTACCAGCGATTTGCAATAGCGCATTAAAGCAGCCTTGATAAATACTGCCGCGATCCTCTAATCGGGCAGCAAGCAGGGCGATAATATGGCTGACATCGGCAATATCCATACGAATCTGAATATCGTCATTAATCACCGACGCTTGATAGGCTAAAAACTCAAGGTATAAAGGCAGATAGTCTGGTAATTCTTTAACACTAATCTCAAAACCGGCTGCTTCATATTGACCCATCAAATCGACCATCGCTTGACCGCGATCACGCGATTCGCCGTGTACGTGCTCAAACAACCACAGCGATAGCGAACGACCGCGCTCAAACAGACCGTCATAACGCGCTTGTGCTTCAAGGCAGCCGGTATCGATTAAATCTTCGATCAAGTCGATGATTTGGGTGCGTACTTCTGGGCTAATCAGCGTCGAGCGTGCGATAATTTCGGTACAATCAGCGAGGGTATCACCACTAAATAGCTCATTGTTTGGATAATCTATCAGTAAGCTTAACACCTTGAGAATCTTCAAATCCGAAGCACCAATAGTCGGGGGCGTCATAGGTTCATGCACGGAATGACTGTTAGGAAATTGAGTAGTTTGCATCTTATGACTCCCACTTTTGGACAGTATCGATGAAATCACGGCGATTGGCTTTACGTTGTCCAAACATACTGTTGTCAGAATGTCCTGAACAGCCTTCGCCAAAGGTGAAGCCGCAACCGTTACGCTCAGCAAAAGCGTCACTTAAGGCTTCTTCACGGTGCGCAGTTGGAATCACAAAACGGTCTTCGTAATTGGCGATCGCCAAGTAGCGATACATCTCTTCTACTTGCAGTTTGGTCAGACCAACATCGTCCAAGATACTTTGCACTTCTTGCTTTTCTACCAATTGCATGCGTTTGTAGCTACGCATGGCAAGTAGACGTTTTAGCGCCAAACGTACTGGCTCTTCATCGCCTGCGGTTAGCATATTGGCAAGATAGCGCAGCGGAATACGTAAGCTGTCGACATCCGGAATCAGGCCGTCCATACCAACTTTACCGGCTTCGGCGGCGTTTTGAATCGGTGATAATGGCGGTACATACCAAACCATCGGTAGCGTACGGTATTCAGGGTGTAACGGCAGCGCCAGTTTCCAGTCCATCGCCAACTTATAAACCGGCGAGCGCTGCGCTGAATCGATCACCGATTGTGGTACGCCGTCTTTTAACGCTTGGGCGATGACCGCAGGATCATTAGGATCCAAGAACACGTCCAACTGTGCTTGATACAAATCTTGCTCGTTAGGGGTGCTAGCGGCTTCGGCGATTTTGTCTGCATCATAAAGTAGTACGCCTAAGTAGCGGATACGGCCAACACAGGTTTCAGAGCAAACGGTTGGCAGACCAGCTTCAATACGCGGATAACAGAAGATGCATTTTTCAGATTTGCCCGATTTCCAGTTGTAGTAAATCTTTTTGTACGGGCAGCCTGAGATACACATGCGCCAGCCGCGGCATTTTTCTTGGTCAATCAAGACAATGCCGTCTTCTTCACGCTTATAAATCGCGCCGCTTGGGCATGACGCCACGCAGGTTGGGTTCAAGCAATGCTCGCACAGACGCGGCAAGTACATCATAAAGGTGTTTTCATACTGGCCATAAATATCGGCTTGGATATTGTCAAAGTTTTTATCTTTACGGCGTTTTTCAAACTCTGACCCTAAGATTTCTTCCCAGTTCGGACCCCATTCAATCTTTTGCATACGCTTGCCAGTAATGGCTGAGCGCGGGCGGGCGATAGGCGAGTAGTTGCCGAGCGGAGCAGTATGCAAATGCTGATAATCAAAATCAAAGGGTTCGTAATAATCATCAATCTCTGGCAAATCAGGGTTAGCAAAAATATTTGCCAACACGCGGAACTTACCACCGATACGTGGATTGATCGTGCCGTTGGCATTACGTATCCAGCCGCCGTTCCATTTATTTTGATTTTCCCACTCTTTGGGATAACCGATACCAGGCTTTGATTCAACGTTGTTGAACCACGCGTATTCCATGCCTTCACGGCTGGTCCAAACGTTTTTACAGGTGACCGAACAGGTGTGACAACCGATACATTTATCAAGGTTAAGCACCATGCCGACTTGTGAACGAATTTTCATGGGGTGTGCTCCAAGCTTTTGTATAAAAAGCAATTAATATAAGTACTTATCAGTAGCAATGTATAAAGGTGCTATTAACCATCAATGGTGGTTGGCAATGGGCGTGGTAATGAGTCATCCGGTTTTTCTTCCAACCAATCGATTTTCGACATTTTGCGAATCACCACAAACTCATCACGGTTACAACCAACAGTGCCATAGTAGTTAAAACCGTAAGACTGCTGCGCGTAGCTGCCAATCATGTGCGTCGGTTTTAAGATAGTACGAGTCACTGAGTTGTGAATACCGCCGCGAATACCGGTTTGCTGCGAGCCCGGTACGTTGACCAATTTTTCTTGGGCGTGGTACATCATGGTCATGCCTTCTTTGACGCGCTGACTAACGATGGCGCGCGCGGTAATGGCACCGTTAGCGTTAAAGACTTCAATCCAATCGTTATCGACGATACCGGCTTTTGCAGCATCGACTTCTGATAACCACACACAAGGACCACCGCGGCTCAGCGTCAGCATGAGCAAGTTTTCAGAGTAGGTACTGTGGATACCCCATTTTTGGTGCGGTGTTAAAAAGTTCAGCACAATCTCTTTATTACCGTTGGGTTTGGTGTTTTGGATAATATCCGTCGTCTTGGTGTCGATAGGCGGACGATACTGCTGCATTTGCTCACCAAACGCCTGCATCCACGGGTGATCTTGATAAAACTGTTGACGACCGGTAATCGTACGCCAAGGTATCAGCTCATGGACGTTGGTATAACCGGCGTTATAGCTCACTTCATCGGATTCAATACCCGACCACGTCGGGCTTGAGATGATTTTGCGTGGCTGCGCAACGATATCTTTAAAGCGAATCTTTTCATGTTCACTGGATTTGGCCAAATGCGTATGGTCGCGACCGGTAAATTCAGACAGTGCTGCCCAGCCTTTAACGGCAACGTGACCATTGGTTTCAGGAGCCAGCATCAAAATCATCTCAGACGCATTCACCGCGGTATTCAGACGAGGACGACCTTCAGAGATACCCGGCTCAGTGACACGGTGGTTTAAATCACCCAGTTGTTTGACCTCAGTTTTCATGTCCCAATTCAGGCCTTTTGAACCATTGCCCAGTTTTTCTAGAGCCGGACCCATAGAAGTAAACTTCTTATAGGTATTAGGATAGTCGCGCTCAACGATTTTAATCATTGGGCAGTTTTTACCCGGAACGGGTTTTTCGCCCGCCGTTTTCCAATCGGTGCCGCCAAATGGCTGCGCAAGCTCACCTGGGCTATCATGCTGCATAGGCAGAGTGACCACGTCGGTTTCCACGCCTAGATGACCTTTTGATATCTCAGAGAAGCTCTTAGCAATACCCTTATAGATTTCCCAATCCGATTTAGATTCCCAAGCAGGGTCGGTGGCGGCGGTTAATGGGTGAATAAATGGATGCATGTCAGAGGTATTCATGTCGTCTTTTTCATACCAAGTCGCGGTCGGCAGGACGATATCAGAGTACAAACAGGTCGAGGACATACGGAAATCAAGCGTTACGACCAAATCAAGCTTGCCAGTAGGGCCTTTTTCTACCCAATCGACTTCTTTTGGCTGCAAATGACCCGTCGGATTTTCTTCGTTAAGCAGACCGTTTCTGGTACCCAAGAAGTAATGGAGCATGTACTCATGACCTTTACCTGATGAACCCAAGAGGTTTGAGCGCCAAATAAACATATTGCGCGGGAAGTTCACAGGGTTATCAGGTGATTCACAAGCAAAGCGTAGGCTGCCGTCTTCTAATGAGTCGACCACATACTCTTCTACGTCTTTACCGCTGGCTTTTGCGGCGGCGGCTATGGTCAATGGGTTGCGATTGAGCTGCGGCGCTGATGGCAACCAACCTGCGCGCTCGGCTTGGATGTTGTAATCAAGCATGTGCTCTGGGAAGAATTTTTTATTGGCATTTGGCGAGAGAATCTCATGGGCTGAGATGGTCTCATGACGCCATTGTGAGCTGTGCTCATAAAAGAAGCTGGTACCCGCCATTTGGCGCGGTGGACGATGCCAATCAAGAGCAAAGGCAAGGGGTAACCAGCCAGTTTGTGGGCGCAGTTTTTCTTGACCAACATAGTGTGCCCAGCCGCCGCCAGATTTGCCGATACAGCCGCACAGCATAAGCATATTAATCACGCCGCGATAGTTCATATCGAGGTGATACCAGTGGTTCATACCCGCGCCGATGATAATCATCGATTTACCATGGGTTTTATGGGCGTTTTCAGCAAACTCACGTGCTACTTGAATGACACGCTCACGGCTAAGGCCGGTAATCACTTCTTGCCAAGCTGGCGTGCCCGGTACGCTTGCATCGTTATAATCATCGGTGACGTGCTCGCCGCCGACGCCATTGTCAACACCAAGGTTGGCAACGGTTAAATCAAATACCGTGGCGACGATAGCGGTGCTGCCATCGGCAAGGGTAATGGTTTTGCAAGGGACAGTTTTTTGCTGGATAGCCTCGCCCGGTACTGAGGTAAAATGCGGATGATCCACATGACCGAAGTAGTCAAAGCCCACGACACAAGTCTCAGCGCTGTCTTTTAAGGTAAGCGTCAGATCAATGTCTTCGCCTGTGGTCCCGTTTTTTTGCTCAAGATTCCATTTGCCTTTTTCGCCCCAACGGTAGCCGATTGAGCCTAGCGGAGAGACCAATTCGCCGTCATTATTTAAAGCGATGGTTTTCCATTCAGGATTGTTTTCTTGACCCAAATCATCGACCAAGTCAGAAGCACGCAGATAACGGCCAGCACGGCGCGCGCCATCTTCACCTTCTAACATCACAAGTACCGGCAAATCGGTATAGCGCTTGGCGTAGTCTAAAAAGTAATCGCTTGGCTGCTTGAGGTAAAACTCTTTGATAATAACATGACAAAATGCCTGCGCCACTGCCGCATCGGTACCTTGTTTAGGATTGAGCCATAAGTCGGTGAGCTTAGAGATTTCTGCATAGTCAGGGGTGATAGAGACGGTTTTCGTGCCTTTATAACGTACTTCGGTAAAGAAATGCGCATCTGGCGTCCGCGTTTGCGGCACGTTTGAGCCCCAAGCGATGATATAGTCAGAGTTGTACCAATCGGCTGATTCTGGTACGTCGGTTTGCTCGCCCCAGACCATCGGTGATGACGGAGGTAAATCACAATACCAGTCATAAAATGACAAACAAACACCGCCGATAAGCGATAAATAGCGGCTACCAGAGGCGTAACTGACCATCGACATCGCAGGAATCGGCGAGAAACCAATAATGCGGTCCGGCCCAAAGGTTTTAGCGGTATAGACGTTACTGGCGGCGATGATTTCGTTGACCTCTGCCCACGTTGAGCGAATAAAGCCACCAAGACCACGCTTAGATTTATACTGCTCAGCTTTGATAGGGTCTTGAACGATACTGCCCCAAGCATCGACAGGGTCAGGATACTGAGCTTTGGCTTCGCGCCATAATTTTAGAAGCGGCTTGCGTACCTTTGGATATTTCACACGGTTAGCAGAGTACATGTACCAGCTGTAGCTTGCGCCGCGAGGGCAGCCGCGTGGTTCATGATTTGGTAAGTCAGGGCGGGTTTCAGGATAGTCGGTTTGCTGGGTTTCCCACGTCACCAAGCCGTTTTTCACATAAATCTTCCACGAGCAAGAACCGGTACAGTTGACGCCATGCGTTGAGCGCACGATTTTGTCATACTGCCAACGGCTACGATACACGTTTTCCCAGTCACGAGACTCATCACGCGTCTCGCCGTGTCCATCGGAAAATTCGCCCTGTTTACGTTTAAAAAAACGGAATTGGTCGAGTAAATGGCTCATTTCGCTATCCTCTGTTTTATTGCCTATGGTGTATCTAAAGCTGAGTGCCGCATGCTGGTATCGTCGTACTTGACTCGATATTGGTATGCACCTAAGCCGTAAATATTATTTCAATAGCGTCATTTTAAGTAAGCCATAGCACCCTTACTATCCGCTAACATGAGCAGAGCACTACCACCTTAGTAGTAGCTATTAAAAATAACAGCGCCAGAAAATGGCGGCTAAATAGCTGCTCAGTGACGGAGTGTGACGCTGATTGTTAAGCCAATCATGAGCAGTAAAAATTTAAAATAAAAAAAGTGCTACTTACATGGGCAAGTAGCACTTTATAGATTTAGTTTTGCTTGTATAAAAGTCGCTTTAAAGGACTTATAACACAGCCGTTTTAGCAAGGAATCTCAGCATTCGGGCGGCTGTAATACCACCATGTCAACACAATACAGAGGACATAAAAGATGATTAAGGAGATAAAGGTGCCATCGATACCCAGCCCTGAACCGAACATTTTTGGCACAAAGAAAGCGCCATAAGCGGCAACCGCTGAGGTAAAGCCGACCACTGCTGCTGACTCTTTACGTATCTCGACAAACAACTCTTCTGTACCCGCTTTTTCAGGCTCACGGCGGTCATGAAAGGTTCTAAAAATAACCGGAATCATGGTAAAGGTTGAGCCGTTTCCGATACCGGTGGTGATAAAGAGCACCATAAAGGAGATAAAGTAGCCAACAAAGCTGCCGTCACTGGTCTCGCTAGGTAAGAAGTACATCACTGCCAATACTGCTAGTACCATCACGACATAGTTCCAAAACGTGACCTTTGCGCCGCTGGTTTTATCAGATATCCAGCCCCCTAATGGGCGAAATAATGCGCCAACCAAAGGTCCTAAAAAGGCAAATTTAAGTGCGTCAATAGCAGGGAAGGAGTTTTTAATCAACATCGGGAAGGCAGCAGAAAAGCCAATAAAAGAGCCAAACGTCGCCATATAAAGGATACACATAATCCAGTTATGTTTGCGTTTAAAGATAACCGATTGGTCTTTGAACGAGGCTTTAGCAGTAGCGATATCGTTCATGCCAAACCATGCCAATGCGGCAAACAGCAGGATAAAGGGTACCCAAATAAAGCCCGCGTTTTGGAGATAAAATAATCGACCGCTGTCAGATACTTGCGGGTCGCCGCCCAAGCTACCAAAGGCACCAATCAAGATAATCATCGGTACCACAAACTGCATCACTGATACGCCCAAATTACCCAATCCAGCGTTTAGCCCAAGCGCTGTACCTTGTTCGGCTTTTGGATAAAAGAACGAAATATTGGACATAGACGACGCAAAGTTACCACCGCCAAAGCCGCACAGCAGCGCAATAATGGCAAATATAATAAATGGTGTATCAGGGTTTTGTACCGCAAAGCCCATCCATAATGCTGGTATTAATAAAGATAAGGTGGAGATCGCTGTCCAACGACGTCCACCAAAAATAGGTACCATAAAAGAATAAAAAATCCGCAGCGTCGCCCCTGACAGCCCCGGTAGCGCGGCTAGCCAAAACAGCTGTCCGCCATCAAAATCAAAGCCAATCTCTGGCAGGCGCACGATAACCGCGCTCCATACCATCCATACTGCAAACGCCAATAGCAAAGATGGAATAGATATCCATAAATTTCGTGTGGCGACTTTTTTGCCGCCGCCTTGCCAAAATTCTTCTACTTCAGGTCGCCAATCAGTAATGAGCGTACCACCTTTGAAGTTGTATTTATTGCCCATACTATTCCTCACTTATTGTCTTTATAAAAAATAAGTATTTATAAAAAATGATAACTCACGGTACTTTGTTATCGGGATAATGAGTATTCATACATAGTGGTATACTGATGGCTAAAAGGGGTATAGTAGTAATAGATTTATTACCAAAAGTTTGATTTTTTAATGATTAATAAGCGCATTTGTTATTTTAAATACGGATGGTTTTGAATATTGACGGTTTTAAAATGAACGGTTTTAATAGTGTTATTTACTCCCTGTTTTCGCTAATTTGCTAGGTGAATGCCATTCATGAGGTCTAAACAACACAGACAGTCTTTATCGCTGCATGCTTGGGGCGCTATTTTGATCATAGCCACCTTAGCGGTGATGTCTACGCTAGGAAGTGGCGCGCTGGCATGGGTGGCAAGGTCGGATGCCGAGGCCATTAATGTGGCAGGTTCGGTGCGTATGGCAACTTACCGACTCAATTTTCAGATAGCGACGGATTTTTCAGATGACCATCCTTTTAGTCCAAGTTTACATGTCGGACAAAACAGCGTAGGCGCTCAAACCAATGAGCAGAGCGCCAAACAGGATACATTAGACTTTGCCAATAAAACGACCGCTGAAAAGATAGATATTCTCAGCCGTGATATGGAAAATCGTCTCGAAGAATTACAGGTCTATCAGCTGACGAGCGCCAATCGACATGTGCGCATCAATGAGCAGCTTAAAGAAATAAAAGAGCAGTGGTATCAAGATTTAAAGCCAGCGTTATTGGCGCAAGATAAGCAAGGGTTTTATAGCGTCTCATCGCGTTATATCGAAGATGTCAATGACTTCGTCGGTGAGCTGCAATACCGAAACGAGCAGCGCCAGACATGGCAACAAAACTTACAAATACTCTCATTGCTGCTTATCGCTATTATTGTCTCAATCGGCATGCGCCGTTTGCAAAAATCGGTACTGCTGCCCATTCAGCAATTGATTAAAGCCAATAACCAATTCAAACGAGGGCAGACTCAGACGCGTGTGTCCATCAAGGGCTACCGAGAATTTGAAGTATTGGGCAGCTCTTTTAATGACATGGCGGGCACGATTGAAACCTATCAGCGCTCGCTTGAGAGTGAAGTACAAACAAAAACCCAGCATTTAGTCAAAGCCAATCAAGTCCTGTCACTGTTTTATGACTTTTCAAAATCGCTGACCACCAGCCAAGTGAGCTTATATCAGCTCGATGATTTGATTGCAGACTTTAGCAAGGCGCTGCCGCATTTAGAGTTTACTCTGTGTATTCAAAATAAATATATCACCAATAAAAATGCTATCGTGCTGCATGGCGAGAAAATGAAAGAGCTGTGCAAAAAGCTGAGCTGTGAAAGCTGTGGCATTAAAAATGGTGAACATACTAAGTCTTATCCTATCATCCATCAACAAGAAACCTTTGGGGAGTTGCGCGTACGTCCAAAGTCGACGCTGGTCATGAATCGCTCTTTTGTCACTGATGGCGACGATAATGCTGATAGTCATAGCAATATAACGGCAGAACAGCGTATTCAAATGACCGAAGCGGGCAGCATTTTCCCGTTTGTCAGTGCCGAGTTGGATGCGCAAAATGACGAGCTCATCGTGGCATTGACCAATTTAATCAGTACCGCACTATCACTGCGCAAACAAAGACAACAAGAGCATCAGCTGATTTTATTTGAAGAGCGCTCAACCATTGCCAGAGAATTGCATGACTCCTTGGCGCAATCATTGTCTTATTTAAAAATCCAAGTCAGCGTCCTTGAGCGTCATCTAAAAAATGCGGCCAGTGAGCCAGTACAAGCGCCTGTCTATCAAAACATTGAGCAGATAAAAATAGGTTTGGGTTCAGCGTATCAGCAGTTAAGAGACTTGTTGGTGACGTTCCGCTTGACCATTGATAATGATAATTTTGATGAAGCACTACGTGATGCTGCCAGTGAGTTTGCCTCCAAAGGCAATTTTAATATGACCGTGCACAATCGGATTATGACGCTCAATTTAAGCGCCACTGAACAGATAGATTTGATACAGATTTCCAGAGAAGCGCTATCAAACATCAGCCGTCACGCCAAAGCAAAAAATGTAGAGATTCAATTGGCGTATGAGGACGGTGATAAATATATCGTTATGAGTATCCTCGATGATGGTGTTGGCATGTCAGGAAGTGTCGATCAAACCCAGCATCACGGCCTCATCATTATGAAAGAGCGCGCCCACAACATCGGCGGCGAGCTTATTGTCACAGACAATCAACCGCAGGGTACCATCATCACGGTCAGATTTGCGCCCAACTTCTTTGATGAAAAAAATACCCAAGACGCTTATTTATAATCGAATAAAATTACGCTTTTAGATAATAGATTTATCATTTTCGCTGTTTTTACTTTGCCATTTTTTGTTTTTTTAAGCAGTTTTTTTGAGTAAGAGAGTTTTTGTACCATTTTTTCTAATTTGTGAGTATGTTATGAGTACTAAAGTTTATACCAGCATGTCGCCTGCGCGCCTACTATTGGTCGATGACCATCCGATGTTACGCCGCGGTATCTCTGAATTACTAAGCCTTGAGGACGATGTCGAAGTCGTTGGCGAAGCCAGTAATGGTCAAGAAGCATTGGCATTTTTAGAAAATAACGACGTGGATTTGGTGATACTTGATCATAAAATGCCGGTACTGACCGGTATCGAAACTTTACGAGAAATCAAAGCCAGAAATATCAATACCAAGACCGTGTTATTCACGGTTTCAGATAGCGGCGAGGATGTCCAAGAGGCATTAAAATTGGGCGTCGATGGTTACTTGTTAAAGGATATGGAGCCTGAGCTGATTATCATTGATATCAGAAAAATCCTGCGCGGCGAGCTGGTCATTAGTCCGAAC
>NZ_DAINDI010000013.1:16978-26864 GCF_036731945.1 Psychrobacter sp. | reverse complement strand
CTCGATACTTGCCCAAACCTTGCGCACACCCAGTATCGAAGATATCGCCAGTAATTTGACCAGCCGAGAGCTGCAAGTGATTCAGATGATTGCTGAAGGGCTGAGTAATAAAATGATTGCCAATAATTTGGATATTGCCGAGTCGACAGTAAAAGTCCATGTCAAACATATCCTCAATAAAACGGGTCTGCGCACGCGTGTAGAAGCGGCGGTGTGGACGGTCAATCATTTATCTAAGTAAATAGAGTGTTAAGTGTGACTTGCTTATCCATTACTTCCTTGTTCATTAAAAACTTATGGATTTGCGTGTATGATGGTTGTCGTTTATAAAGTTGCCTAGCAGTATAAACTAAAGATGTAGAGAATTGAGAGGCGCTACAAAACCGAATACCTGCTGTGAGGATTTATGATGACATCTAACTTATTTGATCAAAAAACCGTTCATGCGACTGCTGAGGTCACTATTTGTAAAGACAGTGATTTGCGCGCCCTGACCGATAACTTACGGCAAGCGCATGATGTCATAAAAAATAATGACGCAGGGGAGTGGGTGTTACTACGCCATGCTGATGTGGTGGCGGCGGCTTTAGATGATGAGCGTTTTTCCAGTCAGGTGTCGCGTTTTTTGCAAGTACCCAATGGTTTGTACGGCGCAGAGCACGAGCATTTTAGGGCGCTGATTGATGGTTATCTTAGTAAAGAAGCGCTACTGCCTTATGTCTCTATTTTTGACAAGGTCGCAACAGAATTGATGAGTGAGCTTCCAAAAGGTAAAATGCTCAATGCAGTCGATGATATCGGCGCGGTATTTGCCGTCCGCGCCCAATGCGCGTGGCTTGGCTGGCCTACTGAATTGGAGCCAAGGCTTTTACAATGGATGTGCGACAATCACAGCGCTACTCGCTCAAAAGACGACGTAAAAATGGCACAAGTCGCGCAAGACTTCGATGATATTATCCGCTCGGTGTTACAGCCATATCGTAATACTGACGAAGTGGCTGGCATGTTTAAAGCGAGCACTGCTGAAACCAAAACTGCTGAAAACAACATTGCTATAAACAACGTCACTAAAAACAGCCTTGATATGAATAGCGTCACCGCTCAATTGTGCCGTGAGCGTATCGATGGGCGGGAGCTGAGCGAAGCCGAATTGGTTTCTATTTTGCGTAATTGGACTGGCGGCGATTTGGGGTCTATCGCTTTGTGTGTCGGCGTTATCATCGCTCATATTGTCAAGCATCCTGAGCAAGTAAACTTCTGGTCACGAGCTACTGATAGCGAACTTGAGGCTATCATCGACGAGATATTACGAAATGACGATCTCTTCGTCTCCAACCGCCGTATCACTACGTGTCCCGTATCTATCGGTGCGCACAAGCTACCCAAAGGCGCGCGCGTACAGTTAAACTGGACATCAGCCAATCGCGACGAAGCGGTGTTTGGTGACAATGATTTCGACCCTCAAAAGCATGCCGCTGCTAACGTGGTTTATGGTATCGGCAAGCACGTCTGCCCAGGGCGCCTGCTTGCTACTTGGCAGCTTAGAATTGCTACTAAAGCACTATTAGCCCATTTCACAGATATCACCTTAGCGGCGGGTTTTTCTTTGGAGCGTGAGCAGCCACCATTGGGCGGTTATAGTCATGTGCCTGTGGTGCTAGCTTAAATCGTTTTAGGTTAAATTATTTTAGAAAAAATTACTCTGAGATAAATATCGCCCCCATTAAAAAACCCACTTAACGTTTGCTAAGTGGGTTTTTGTTTTCGATAAAAAGCTATTATGAATAATTAGCCTTGTTCTGCGGCAATCTGACGATCGACAGAGGACATTTTATATTCATCACCAAAGGCATCTTCGGGCTCTGCCAACCAAAAATAACACACAATCCACGCGACAAATGCGCCAAACGCGATGATATAAAAGAACTGATTGGGCTCTACAAAGGTGTAAATAAATAAGTAAAATACCGCGCCCACGTTCCCATAAGCGCCTGCCATACCTGATATCTGACCGGTCAGACGACGTTTAATCGAGGGAATGATACCAAAGGTCGCGCCTTCGGCTCCTTGTACAAATACCGAGCACAAAATGGTAAACACCACGGCGATAAATAACGGCCACTCGGCATTAAGCACGCCCATCAGCACAAAACCAATGCCGATACCAAACATATAAACCAACATCACCAAACGGCGATTACCGATTTTGTCAGAGATATAGCCGCCAAGTGGCCGCGCCCATAAGTTAACAAAGGCAAAGGTAGAGGCAATCAAACCAGCAGCCGTTGGATCAAGTTTCCAAGTCGCGGCAAAGAACATCGGCAGCATAGAAACCACCGCCAGTTCTGCGCCAAAGTTAGCAAAATAGCTGACGTTTAGCGCCGCTACCGATTTAAAGGGGTATTTATCATCTTCTGGAATACCGGCTTTGATCACAGGTGCGTTGACACTAATGGCTTTATAAATTTGGTAAATGACCATCACTATAATGACGCTATAACAAATAATCCCGCCAGTGGCACTTAAAAAACCCATCGCTTGCGTACGATACACTAGCAGAGATAAGACGCCGTATAAAGGAATAATAAACAAGCAATATAACCACAAATCCTTCCATGTTGATACTTCTAACGCGCCCGCTTTACGAGATTTTTTATGGGTACCAACTTCTGGCCCATCGGTAAGCAAAAACCAATAGGCCACGCCGTATAAGGCCATTAACAAACCCGATAGCGCAATTGCCCAGCGCCAGCCATCGTCACCGCCAAAGAACTGCAAAGCAACGGTTGGAATGGTAATCGCCGCCGCCGCTGAACCAAAATTGCCCCAGCCAGCATAAAAACCTTCGGCAAAACCGATGTCTTTTGGCTTAAACCATAAAGTGGTCATATGAATACCGACGACGAAACCGGCTCCGACGATCGACATAAATAAGCGCGAGACGAATAGCTGGGTTGCCGAGTTACCAAACGCAAAAAACCACGTCGGTATCGCCATCACGACCATCAGGATAGAAAACACACGCCGCGGACCAAAACGGTCCAATGCCATGCCGACGATAACCCGCCCAGGAATCGTTAGCGCGACGTTGGCGATTAAAAATAATTTGATGTGGTCAGGGGTCAGATAGCTTTCTGTCTGTAGCATCGATGTTGCCAGCGGTGCCATATTAAACCAGACATAAAAGGTGAGGAAAAAAGCAATCCACGTATAGTGCAGCGCCCTGATATCACGGCGCTCAAGCTCAAGTAATTCTTTGGCATGCATAATAATGTCCCCATTATAAATTCTGATGCTGGTAATGGATACAAAATAGCAATAATGGGGCAGCATCACCATTGAGCGAAAGCAGTATAGGGCGTAGTTTGTATACTACTTATGGATAGGGCGACCGTTAATGGGGCGGCGATCGCATTTAAGGTGTTACATTTTTATAGATAGTCAAAACATACAAAGCTAGTAAAAGCATTTAAAAGGTGCTATTTTATATTAATGATAATTATTCTCAATTACACACTTAACCGCATATTGGTTTTAAGGCAGATTGAGATAAAAATCTATACTCAGCAAACCAGCTAAGGAGTTATCATGAGTTCTGATACCCAAACCAATCCTAATCCCGTCATTCCAAGCCATTGGAAAATCAAACGTTCGACACACTTCTTCACCAAAGATAAAGTACCCAATGCTTTATTGACCCATCACAATACGGCTGAGGGCGTTTACGGCCAAATCTGCGTCATGCAAGGTACGGTGACTTTTTATGGTTTCGCTGACGAAGCGGCCACTGAGCCAGAAAAAACAGTCGTTATCAACGCCGGACAGTTTGCGGTCAGTCCACCGCAATATTGGCACCGCGTAGAGTTAAGCGATGATGCTCAGTTTAATATCAACTTTTGGACAGAAGGCGATACTGGCAATAAATCGATGTTTAACAGCTCGAAAATCCATAGTAAACCTATCGAAAAGTTATTTGATAAACCAGAGGAATCTTAATATCCAGCGTTATAACCAACTAGCGTTATTAGGCTATGACAAGCGCTTTTGTCGTGGCACAATAACGTTAAGTGTTTATATGATGAATATCTACCTCTAGGAATCGAGCATGTTACCTTCTAGCAATCCATCTGCCCATAAAAATACGAGTATCGATACCAATATCGAATCGCCAATTTACCGAGCTGTTATCAAATCACTTGCTGATACTAAGACGTGGTTGTTTGTGCCAGCAACGCGCATAGATCGGGTAGAAAAAGCCTTTGCTAGCGGGGCAGATGCAGTGATTGTTGATTTAGAAGATGCGGTTGCGCAAGCAGACAAAGCCCAAGCTCGCGCAGCATTAAAAGCCTACTATGCTGCTGAGCATGAGGCGCAAAGCTATCGCCCGTTTTGGCTACGTATCAATCAAGCGAGTAGTGCTGAATTTGCCAAAGACTTAGCGCTATGTCAGCAGCTGCCTAAGCTGGCAGGCGTACTATTAGCAAAAGCGGAGCAGGCAGCAGATATAGAGAAAGTTAACCAAGAAACGGGTCTGCCGGTGATTGCAGTGATAGAAAATGCTATTGGTTTATATCGTGCCGATGAGATAGCAGAAGCGCACGGTATGGTGGCATTTAGCTACGGCTTTTTAGACCTATGCAATGATTTACAGGTACAGGTGGGCACAGCATCAGCCGATATCATCGCCAATCAAATTCGTTATCAGCTGATTTTAACCTCAAAAGTCTATCAACTGCTCGCACCGATTGATAGCGTGTATGCGGACTTTGATGACAGCGCGGGACTGCACAAGCGTGTGCAGCTATGGTCACAGATGGGTATGTCGGGCATGCTTTGTATCCATCCTAAGCAAGTCGATATTGTTAAAGAGGCCCTGCAACCAACTGAGAGTGAGATTGAATTTGCGCAGAGAGTAGTCGCAGAATACGAACGCAGTGGGCAAGCCATCTTTAAAGTGGACGGTAATATGGTCGATGCGCCGGTGATTGAGCGCAGTCATCAGCTACTATTAAATCGTCTGAGTAATTAATAAGTATTCCTAATAAAAGACCAGATAACTTCATTTATCTGGTTTTTTTATGTTTTTGCATTAGGTATAAGTAACTTGCTACTCGAGTTTCTCTCTCTAAATTTGGTTATAAATGAAGGACTTCACTCGTGATTTGATAAAAGTGAACCGCGCAGTTTATAAGAAACATAAAAATAAGCAAAAATAACTCTTAACATTCATATTAAATGAATGTTAAAATGTTTCCAATTTGATGCTAGATGTAAATATACATCAAATAGGTTTAGCGCATGAAGCGATAAAATCTATTCATTAACTCTAATGTCATCAAAGATTTAAGCCTTTAATCCCAGCTTTTATTGTGCTTTATTCTTAATCCCAAGACTAAAGTATCACTCAGGCAGCAGGCTTAATATTCACCAGATGATTGATGGATTTATCGTAACAGGCAGCGGTATTAATCATTTATGGAATTATAATTGCGCTTATAAAAATTCATTTAAAATGAATGTTAAGCGTTCAGTTTATCTATCTAGCCAGTAGGAGCAAGATATGGGCGAATATAAAAAGTATTGGTGGGGCTTAATCGCCGTCCTCGTCATTACCTTTACCTTTTTAGGTTGGGGCGGCGTGGAAGTCTATCGCACCGCACCTCCTATCCCTGATCAGTATATTGATAGCAGCGGAAAGGCATTAATCACAGAAGAAGATATTTTAGATGGTCAATCTGCTTGGCAGCGCACGGGAGGACAGCAGCTTGGCTCGATACTTGGACATGGTGCCTATCAAGCGCCTGACTGGACAGCAGATTGGTTACACAGAGAGCTTGTGGCGTGGTTAGATATCCGGGCGCAAGAGTTATATGGACATGATTTTGCCGCGGCAACGAATGATCAAAAAGCGGTACTTAGCGCGCAACTGAAAAAAGAATATCGTGGCAGCAATACCAATGCTAATAATCAAGTGGTATTGTCAGATACGCGTATAGCCGCTATTAATGAAGTCGCGCCTTACTATATCGGTCTCTACGGTAATGAGCCTTCATTGCAAAAGTCGCGTGAAAATTTTGCCATGAAAAACAATACTTTGGCAGATATTGAAGACAGACAAAAACTGACCAACTTTTTCTTTTGGACCACTTGGGTTGCGTCTACCAACCGTCCGGGTACTGATGCGACATATACCAATAACTGGCCGCATGAGCCTTTAATTGATAACGTCCCAACCTCTGAAAATATCATGTGGTCTATCGCCAGTGTGGTGTTCTTAATCGCTGGGGTTGGTTTTCTTATTTGGGGCTGGTCGTTCTTACGTAAAGAAGAAGACGTCAAAGAAGCAACGGCAAGTTCTGATCCATTAACCAAAGTGGCGTTAACACCGTCACAAAAAGCCTTGGCAAAATACGGTGTACTAGTCGTTGCTCTATTCGTATTTCAGGTATTTATTGGTGGCTTTGTCGCGCACTATACCGTTGAAGGGCAAGAGTTTTATGGTATCGCCGTATCCGATTACTTCCCGTATTCGTTAGTACGTACGTGGCATATTCAGGCAGCACTATTTTGGATTGCTACTGCTTTCTTGATGGCAGGCTTGTACTTAACGCCACTTATCAATGGCGGTAAAGACCCCAAATACCAGAAATTGGGCGTAGACATCCTTTGGGTGGCATTAATACTCGTGGTTGTAGGCTCATTTGTTAGTCAGTACTTTGCGATTGCCGGTATTATGCCTGCAAAATACAACTTCTGGTTTGGTCATCAAGGCTATGAATTCATTGACCTTGGTCGCTTCTGGCAGATTTTAAAATGGGTTGGTATCTTATTCTGGTTGGTATTGATGACCCGTGGCTGTTTACCAGCGCTTAGAAGAAAAGAGGGCGGTGATAAAAATTTATTGGCCATCTTCTTTGCATCAGTCGTTTGCGTGGGTTTATTCTACGGTGCAGGCTTGTTCTACGGCGAGCGTACCCACTTAACCATCATGGAATACTGGCGCTGGTGGGTGGTACATTTATGGGTAGAAGGCTTCTTTGAAGTATTCGCCACCGTCTCACTCGCATTCATTTTCTACAACTTAGGCTTGGTCAACAAAAAAATCGCCACCGGTTCTGCCATCGCTTCAGCAGCCCTATTCATGCTTGGCGGTGTCCCAGGTACGTTCCACCATTTATATTTCTCTGGTACAACCACACCAGTCATGGCAATCGGCGCGTCATTTAGTGCTTTAGAAGTGGTACCTTTAGTGGTGCTAGGCTATGAAGGTTATGAGCATTGGTCTATGCAGCGTCAAGCGCCATGGATGAATAAGCTTAAATGGCCTATCATGTGTTTCGTTGCGGTCGCGTTCTGGAATATGTTGGGTGCAGGGGTGTTCGGCTTTATGATTAACCCACCAGTCTCATTGTTCTATTTGCAAGGGTTAAATACTACCGCCACTCACTCGCATGCTGCACTGTTTGGGGTCTATGGATTCTTAGCAATCGGCTTTGTATTACTGGTCATGCGCTATATCCGTCCTGATTATGTGTTTAGTGAAAATCTTATCAAAACAGGATTTTGGGCGCTAAATGCAGGCTTAGTATTGATGATTGTCACTAGCTTATTACCAATTGGTATTTTCCAAGCGCACGCGTCAATGACCGAAGGTCTATGGTACGCACGTAGTGAAGGCTTCTTACAACAAGATTTCTTAGTAACACTGCGCTGGATTCGTACCTTTGCTGACGTGATCTTTATTACTGGTGCGGTTTGTGTGGCACTGCAAGTGGTTAAATTTGCTTTTGCCAAACCCTCACATGCAAGTTATCAACCTGATAGCCCTGTAAATTCAGATAACTTACCGACCAACCCAGTACACTAAAAGGTAAAAATAATAAAATCAATTAAAAGCAAAAAAAGCTCTGCAATGGCAGGGCTTTTTTGTGGCTAAGCAAGTAGCAGTTTGATACTGACTTCAAAGTAATAGCCGTCTTTTACCGTGATGGCTATTTTACCGTTATGAGCATTGACAATGGCGTGCACAATTGACAGACCTAAGCCTGTCCCTACATGCATTGATAGAGTTTTATGATGGCGATAAAAGCGCTCTGATAATTTATCCACTTCTGCTTGCGTCATCGGTTCAGTCAGACGGTTAGTAAAAGAGATTTGCAGGTATGAGGCTAGAATGCCTGATGACAATAAGACTTGCATATTTTCTGTAACCTTATCCGTAACAATTTTGCCATTAATATGAATAATACTATCACTGGCGGCATAATAAACGGCATTGGCAATTAAGTTAGCAAACAACCTTTGCAATAAGCTTTCATCACCAAGGACGGTTTTAAAGTCACCTGTTTTTTTAAAAGAGATAGCACGGTCTTCGGCTATCCATTCATAATACTCCATCGTCTTAGTCAGCAGTAAATGGCTATCCACGCGGTTAAACTGCGAATGAATCAAGCCTTTCTGGGTTTTTGCCAGTAGCAGCATATTGTTAATTAAACTGGATAATTGCGCTAAGGTGTCATGCTGATGATGCAGCTGCTCGATATACTCATCGCTATCTCGCGGTTTGCTGAGCATGACTTGGGTTTGGGTGCTGAGGGTGGCAAGCGGCGTGCGCAGCTCGTGGGCGATATCGTCTGAGAAGCGCGATAACGTTTCAAAGTTATGCGCGAGCTTAACCATCATTGCATTATAAGATTCAGCAAGCGCTCGCAATTCACTGGGCATATCCGCTATCACGATTCTATCATCGAGCTGGTCGGCATTGATACGGCTCATTTTTTGCCGAATGGTCGCAAGCGGCGCAAAGCCCAAATGCACGCTAAAAGCAGCGATAAATACCAAAATAAAGGTAATGGCGATTAAGATAACAATCAGCTGACGGTTAAATTGCGCCAAATACTGATGATGAACATCGATGGGTAGGGCGATGAGTGCTAAGCGGCTGGCGTGCTGAATGACAATAGCGCGATAATGGCGGTCGTTAATTTTTAAATCAAACGGCTGTTCGTGATGTTTTTGCCACAACGCTTTGACCGCGCCACTATGAGCCGATTGATTGATAAAACCTGCGGGCACACTAACAAGGACTTGCCCGTTATTATCGGTAATCACGGTTTTGACTTCATAGTCGATACTAGCGTTCTGTAAAGCGAGCGTCTGCTGAGAAAGTGGCTTTTTCTTAGTGTTACTAGTATCAACTATGCTATTGCTGTCCATATACTGGCGTAAATTAAACGCCGCATGGGTCAAAATCTCCGCATCCATTTGCTCAAAATGGTCATTAACCGAGCGCTGTATCCAGACATACAGAAATATCTGAGTGACGATGACGCACAAGCTTAAAAGCAGGATAGTGCGCCACAATAAAGATAGGCGACCATCCGTCGCAATCGGCGTCATATTATTCAATAACCGCAGTGATATCGGCGCTATCATTGGCATCATCATCTATATCTAGCCGATAACCCATGCCGCGCACCGTATGAATCAGTTTGATATCAAAATCATCATCGATTTTAATCCGCAAACGCCGTATCGCCACATCAATCACATTGGTGTCGCTATCAAAATTGATATCCCAAACTTGCGAGGCAATCACAGAGCGCGGTAGCACCTCACCTTGGCGCTCAAGAAAAAATTGTAGTAGCGCAAATTCTTTGGCGGTCAGTTTAATAATCTGCTCGCCGCGCGTGACAGTGCGCTTGGCAATATCCATTTTTAAATCGGCAATTTGTAGCACTGTATTGGCATAATCGGTTTGATTGACGCGGCGTAGTAGATTTTTGATTCTGACCAATAATTCAGCAAAGGCAAAGGGCTTGGTCAGATAATCGTCGCCGCCGATTTCTATGCCTTTTACGCGGTCGCTTAAATCATCTTTCGCGGT